>CAZSMJ010000033.1:0-18004 GCA_964608055.1 uncultured Acidimicrobiaceae bacterium
AGAATGCTCCGAAGGAGTAACCGACGGCCTCGCTCCCGGTGGAGCCACCGTGACCCCTGCCCCCGAACTGGTTCCTGAGGACCGCGGGATCAACGATTCCGACCTCCTCCTGGTCGAGCTCGGTGATCAGCCGATGAGGAGACTCCGTGAGCTCAACCGCATCGTCGAGACGATCGGCTTGCCGGTGATCGTTGTCGTCTCGACCGAGCATTTGGCTCTGATGGAGGGCACGACCGGGATCTCGGACTTCCTGACGACACCCGTGGACCCGATCGAACTGCGTCTGCGTCTGCAAAGACTCACCGTGACCGAAGCCGCCGACGACTTGGTGACTTTCAAGGATCTGGTCTTGAATCCGCTCAACTATCAGGCCAGTCTCGCCGACGAGCCGTTGGACATGACTTTCATGGAGTATGAGCTGCTCCGGTTCCTCATGGAGAACCCGGTGCGGGTCTGGTCACGGGAGCAACTCCTTTCCAAGGTTTGGGGTTACGACTACTACGGCGGGGCGCGTACGGTCGACGTCCATATCCGACGACTGCGGGCGAAGCTGGGCGAGGAGCGCTCGTCGTGGATCACCACGGTGCGCTCCGTCGGATACCGGTTCGGCTAGGCAGCGCATGGGCTTTCGCACCAAACAGATCCATGCCGGGGTGTCTCCCGACCCGACCACCGGGGCAATTCTCACCCCAATCCACCAGTCGACCACTTTCGTTCAGGAGTCGGTCGATGAGTACATGGCGAAGGGCTTCTCATACAGCCGCGCCGGCAACCCTACGGTCAGAGCCCTCGAGGAAAAGCTGATCATCCTCGAGGGTGGAGTCGACGCCACGGCCTACGGCACCGGCATGGCCGCGACGGTCGCCGTCTTCCTCGGACTGCTGCGGGCGGGCGACCATGTCGTCATCGGCGACGTTGTTTACGGGGGCACCTATCGGTTCGCCGACCAATTCCTGACCAAATTCGGCGTCGATGTCTCCTTCGTGAACACAGCCGACCCCGAGACGATCGCAGCCGCAGTCGGTCCGACCACGCGAATGGTGTTCACCGAGACCCCGGCCAACCCGACCTTGAAGCTCACCGACCTGCAGGCGGCCTCCGACATCTGTGTCGAGGCCGGCATCCTCCATGTGACGGACAACACCTTTCTCACTCCCTACTACCAGCAGCCGTTCCAGCTTGGAGCCAACGTCGTCATTCACTCGACGACCAAGTTCCTCGACGGCCACAACGCAACCCTCGGCGGGATCGTGGTGGTGGACAACGCCGAGCTCCAGGAGAAGATCGCCTTCGCCAGGATCGCCGCCGGTCTTGTCATGTCCCCGATGGTTGCCTGGCTGACCCTTCAGGGGGTCAAGACCCTCAGCCAGCGCATGGATGCCCAATCGGCCAGCGCATTGGCCATTGCCCAGTGGCTGGAAGGACATCCCAAAGTGGACTACGTGAACTATCCCGGCCTGCCCACGCACCCTCAGCATGAGTTGGCGGTGAGCCAGGCGTCCGGTTTCGGGGCGATGGTGAGCTTCGAAGTCCACGGTGGGCTGGAACCAGGGAAGAAGCTCATGGATGCCGTCGAGCTGTGGAGCCTCGCCGAGAACCTGGGATCCGTCGAGTCGCTCATCACCCACCCCGTGACCATGACCCACGCCGCCGTGCCACCAAAAGAGCGAGCGGCCACGGGGATCACCGATGGTCTCGTGAGACTCTCGGTCGGGCTCGAGGACGTCGAAGACCTCATCGCCGACTTGGATTCCGCCCTCGACCGGATCTGAGGTCAGCCGTCTTCCGGTCGGGACCTGACTCTGACCAGGGAATCTCTAGCAAACATCCGGCCCTCGTCGGTCTCCACGGGGCGGCGTACCACCTGGGCTTCGATCACCGTCATCCCATCGAGCCAGGTCAGGAGATCAGGCACGTTCCATAAGATCTCAGCGACCTGGGGCCCCCCGTGACCGTGCTCGATGTTGCTGGCGTCGTGGCCGATGAGGAACAACTCGCCGCCGGGCGTCAACCACTCCCGGCTGTTGCGAATCACCTTCTCGAAATCAGGGGGCAGCAAGTGGAGATACGCGATGAGGACGAGGTCGAACTCGCCCATGGGCTCCCACTCCAGCACATCGGCAACCACGAACTCGACACGTTCGGTTTCGGTCGCGCCACGGCTCGAAGCCACCTCCGAGAAGTCGACCGCGACCATCGTCCAACCTCGCTCGGCGAGCCAGATCGCGTTGCGACCCTCCCCCGAGGCCAGGTCGAGACCTCTGCCGGGTGGCTTCGTGCTCAGACGGTCGGCAACGAACAGGTTCGGCGTCGCCGACCAAAGACGGTCAGAAGACCGATATCGCTCGTCCCACTCCGAGGCGTCCACCTCAGCCGAATTCGATTCCCTGAGCGAGTGGCAGGTCGTCACCCCAGTTGATCGTTGTCGTCTGGCGTCTCATGTAGGCCTTCCACGCGTCGGAGCCGGCTTCGCGGCCTCCCCCGGTCTCCTTCTCCCCTCCGAAGGCGCCTCCGATCTCCGCGCCCGAGGTGCCGATGTTGACGTTGGCGATCCCGCAATCCGACCCGATGTCGCTGAGGAACCTCTCGGCGTTGCGAATTGACTCGGTGAAGATCGCTGAGGACAGACCCTGGGTGACCCCGTTCTGGATCTGGATCGCCTCGTCGAGGGTGTCGAACTCGATGACCCACAAGATCGGGGCAAACGTCTCCTGTTGGGTGATCGCGGCCTGCGCCGGCACCACCGCGATCGTGGGCTCGACGAAGAATCCAGGGCGGTCGATGCGATTGCCGCCGGTGACGATTCGGGCGCCCTGCTCCCGACCGATCTCGAGGGCACTCATCATCTGCTCGATGGCGCCTTCGCTGACGACCGGCCCCATCAGGGTTCCCGGCTCCGAGGGATCGCCGATCTTGACCTGTCGGTAGGCCTCGGCCAGTCGGTCGACCATCTTGTCCGAAACGGCCCTGTGGACCAGAAGCCGGCGCAGCGACGTGCAGCGCTGACCAGCAGTTCCGACCGCTGAGAAGAGGGTGGCGCGCACCGCCAGATCGAGATCGGCGTCGTCCATGACGATCACCGCGTTGTTCCCGCCAAGCTCGAGAATTGTCCTCCCCATCCGCTGAGCCACGGCCGTGCCGACGATTCGACCCATGTTGCAGGATCCGGTGGCCGAGATCAGGGGGAGCCTGGTGTCCCGATTCATCTGGTTCCCCACCGTGGCGCCGTCTCCCACCACCAGGTTGAAGACGCCTTCGTAGCCGCTTCCGGCCATCACTTCGTGGGCGATCCGGGTCACCGCGATCGCGCTGAGCGGGGCGCGCTCGGATGGCTTCCAGACGACCGTGTCCCCGCAGACAGCGGCGATAGCCGAGTTCCAGGACCACACCGCCACCGGGAAGTTGAATGCAGAAATCACTCCCACCGGTCCCAATGGGTGCCAGTGCTCATACATCCGGTGGTTGGGCCGCTCCGAGGCCATAGTGTTCCCATAGAGCTGGCGGGACAGGCCGACTGCAAAATCGCAGATGTCCACCATCTCCTGGACCTCCCCCACTCCCTCCGGCAGGATCTTTCCCATCTCCAGGGTGACCAGGGCGCCAAGGGCGTCGATGTTGTCGCGCAAGGCATCGCCAAGACGCCTGATGTGCTGGCCCCGCTGCGGCGCTGGGAGAAGCCTCCAACGTTGGAAGGTCTCCACGGAGTTGGCGACGACTTGCTCGTAGTCGTCGACCGAAGCCATCCTCACCGACGCCAGGGGCTGGGAGGTGGAAGGGTCGATGACCTCGATGGTCTCACCGGTCGCATCGAGCCACTGGCCACCGAAGACGCCGGAGTTGGTGTCGGACAAGCCGAGCTTGTCGAAGACCTCAGCTTTCTTCATCGCGCCGCCACAACGTCGATCTCAACCAGAAAACCGCCAGGCAGGGCACCGGCTTGAACGGTGGACCGCGCCGGGGGCTCCTGGTCGAGGAACCCGGCGTAGACCGCGTTCACTTTCGGGAAGTCCTCGATGTCGGCGAGAAAAATCGTGGTCTTGACGATGTCGGCAAGACCGAGGCCAAGGTCTCCGAGAATCGCCGTGATGTTCGACATCACTTTGGTGGTCTGAACCTCGACATCGTCTGGCGACCGCTCCTTGGTGAGCGGGTCCACCGCAACCTGCCCTGACACGAAAACGAACCCGTTGGCCTCGGTGGCGACCGAGTATGGGCCCATAGCGCCTGGTGCGGACGGGGTGACCGGGACGGTTTTTGGCACCATTGCTCCTGTATTTGGGGAAAACGGAGGCTAACTGACCGGCGAAGGTCTGAGCCCCGGTGCGAAGAACCGGTCTATGAAAAGGAGTTGCCACACCCGCAGGTGTGGGACACATTCGGGTTGTTGATCGAGAACCCGGTCTCCATCAAACCGTCTTTGTAGTCCAGCGTGGCGCCACGCACCATCTCCGCGCTCTGCGGGTCTACGACTACGCGGACGTCCCCAAACTCTTCGACGATGTCGGCCTCGTCGATCTGAGAGTCGAAATACATCTCGTAGGAGAAGCCGCTGCAGCCCCCGGGGCGCACCGCCATCCGGAGTGCAAGATCGCTGTCGGCCTCGGCCTGGATCAGTTCGCGCACCTTATCGATGGCGATATCGGTGAGGAGGACCGTCTTCTGCGGCTGATTGGATTTGATGCTGAGGATCTGTGTCATATGTTGAACCTGGATTCATTCTAACCCGGCTTCGGACCTGAGCCATAACGCCAACTGTTGGATGTCGCCAAGCCCGCCCGCGATGTCGTTATCGGTGTGGTGCCTCTTACCATGAGAGGTGATGCCCACCCGTGACGACGTCCTCAAGACCCTGGAAGGGGTCCGTGATCCAGAGCTAGGCGGCAACGTCGTCGAGTTGGGCATGATCAGCGACGTGACGGTCCGGGGATCGACCGTCGACATCGGGCTGGCCCTCACCATCGCCGAGTGCCCACTGCGAAATCAGATCGAGAACGACACCCGCCGGCGCATCCTTTCCATGCCCGGGGTCGACGAGTTGAACCTGAGAACCACCGCGATGACCAAGAAGCAGCGTGCCGGTCTGATGTCAGTGGCACGGCAAAAGGTAAGAGACAACGCGGAGCCGACCCAGGTCTCACCGACGACCCGGGTGATAGCGGTGGGCTCGGGAAAGGGCGGAGTCGGCAAGTCTTCGGTGGCGGTGAACCTCGCGGTGGCGCTGGCAGCGTCTGGTTTCCGGGTGGGTCTGCTCGACGCCGATATCTGGGGATTCTCCACCCCACGCATGTTGGGCGTCGAGGACCGACTTCAGGCCAACGACGAAACCCAACTCATCGAACCTGTCGAAGCCCAGGGCGTGAAGCTGGTCTCCACCGGCCTGATTATCGAGTCCGAGGAGACCGCGCTGATGTGGCGTGGCCTGATGCTGTCCAAGGCACTCGAGCAGTTTCTGAAGCAGGTCGCCTGGGGTGAGCTCGACTATCTGTTGATCGATCTACCGCCAGGGACCGGCGACATCCAGATGGCGTTGACCCGGCTCCTCCCCCAGGCCGAGATGGTGGTGGTGACCACGCCGCAGCGGGCGGCGCAGAAGGTGGCGGTCCGGGTCGCCGACATGGCTCGACGCTCCTACATGCCCATCGTCGGCGTCGTCGAGAACATGGCCGGTCTCGCCTGTGACTGCGGCCGAGTCCACACCGTCTTCGGCGAAGGCGGAGGCCAGGAATTGGCCGACGATCTCGGCGTGCCCCTCATCGCCTCGATCCCGCTCGATCCCGAGGTCGTGCCCGGCGGCGACCACGGCGCGCCCGTGGTGGCCTCCGGCACCAATTCGGCCGCGGGCAAAGCTCTCCGCGAAGCCGCCGAGACCCTGGTGACCCTGGTGCCACCGGCCGATCTCGAGACATGCACCGGCCGGATCGCCAAAATGCTGGCCGAACTTCCGGTCTGAGCCCCGAGGCTACGGCCGGAGCACGTCGAGGCTAAAGGGCCTCTTCTCCTGGTTCTTGACCACGACAGTGGTGAGGATCTTGTCGGCAAAGGTCTGCTTCTGCGGATCCCACAACGGGAACAAATATCCGATGAAACAGATGCCGTCGAGGAAGTGCGCGAGTTTGCGCACAATGCCCATTCCCCCGCCGAGCAGCGTGCCATCCATCTTGACCACCCTGAGCCCGGTCAACCGCTTGCCTGGGCTCTGTCCGGTCTCACCTTCCATGAACCCGAAGTAGAGCCAGGCCGCCGAGAGAGCCAGATACCCGATCCAGAGGACCAGGACTCCCAGGGTGTCCGAGATGGCGCCGAGAATCGCAACCAAGATGAAGAGGACGATGTAGCCCACCACGATGAAGGCACTGTCGATCAAGCTCGCCACTACACGATCGATCCACTCCGCAAGTGGCGCCGGTGTCCCCGCAGGCGGGGTGGCCGGTGAAGGTGGGGGCGGCGGTTCGGAAGGCGGGGGTGGAGGGGGTGGAGGCGGGGGTGGAGGAGGTGGTGCGGGCGGCGGCTCCGAAGGCGGAGGCGGGGGAACCGGTGGCTCGTAGGGGGGTGGGGGAGCCGGGGGCTCTGGCGTACTCAAGACATTCTCTCCTCGGTTCGGATTTCGCATTGTGCCATTTGCCATCACCACGTGTCGGCAGGGAAGGGGACTTCGTTGGCTTCTCGATGAAGTGACGATGAACTAGTCCAGATGCGCAACTACAGAATCGTCCTACCGCAGCCACTCTCCGTGGTCAAGGATATGCACTGAACGTGCCAGGTGGGAAGTTGGGGTTGGGGAGAGGGAAAGAGGGCCCAAAGGGGCCCTTTTTCCGTGCTCAGCAGAGCGATCGCACCAATTGGTAGGGGTTGACGGCCGCTCCTCCGCCCGGATGCCATTCGAAATGGAGATGGGGGAGCCAAGTGGGAGCGTTCCCCGTCGAGCCGTTGTACCCGAGGACGAAACCCTCCGCCACACTCTGACCGGTCGAGATGTCCCCGTAGCCGTCGAGATGGGCGTAATAGAACTGATCGCCGTTCTCGGCCCGGAGCCACAACGTGACCCCACCCAGGGCGCTCGTCGACATTCGCATAATCGTCCCTGAGTAGATGGCCACGATCGGTGTTCCCCGGGCCGCGATCATGTCCACTCCGCGATGGCCTCGCCCGCCTGAGCGCGGGGCGCCGAACGAGTCGCTGAATGAGACGGCCCCGGCCACCGGGCACGCCCCTCCACTCGATTGCGGAGGTGGCGACGCCGGCGCGGTGGTCCCTGTGGCGTCACCCCCCACCGTCGTGGTGGTGCTTCCGCTGCCCGAACCGCGGCCAGAGGTTGTGGTGGTGCTGGCGTTCCTCGCCGCCTCCTCCGCCCGTCGACGCGTCTCCTCTTCGGCCTGCCTCCGAGCCGCTTCCTCGGCTTCCTGTTGGGCAACCAACCGGTCGTAAACCTGTTGAGCATCGGCCAACTCGCCCTGAAGATGCTCGGCCATTCGCTCCAGATCGGCAGTTACCGTCTCCTGCTCGACAGACGCATCAGCGAGCCGCCCCGTTTGTCGGTCGAGCTCAGACCTGAATGCTCGAAGCTGGCTTACGACGTCTTGATCGGCACCGGAAATCTCACGCAGATACTGGACACCTGCGCCGTACTGCTCGGTCTCACCCGAGAAGAGCACCTGGAGCGACGCCGATCCGGCCGAGCCCATATACATCTCGACGGCCACCTCCTCGAGCCTGGCCTCGGTCTCGGCAATCTTCACACGGGCGAGCTCGATCGACGCCTCCAATCCTGCGATCTCCCTTTCGAGGGCGAACTGACGAGCCCAGGCTTCCTGCACCTGAGCCCCGAGCGTCTCAGAGTCGGCAAGGATGGCGTTGACTTCATCTCGGGCGCGATCGACTTGCTCATCTGTGACCTGGGCATATGCCGGCAAGGCCAGGCTGACGACGAGAAGAGCGACAAGGGTGCGGGAAGCTTTGGTCAAAGTGCCTTTGGGGAGGTGATGGCGAGGTCGCCGTGCTCAGAGGCTATCCGGCCCTGCTCAGTGAGCAAAGCGAGGTGGGCTGCCACTGACCGAAGCGCCAGTGCCCGTAGAGGAGGCCCGACTTCGCTGTAGACGGTTTCGACGATGTCCTGAGGACTCTTGGCCCCGGCCTTGACGGCCTCGAAGATTTGCTCGTGACGCTGCAGACGATGGGCCAGATACCAGTCGATGACCAGGTCCGGATCCTCCATGTCGTCACCGTGGCCGGGATGGAGCCGTCGCAAGCCGGTCCCTCGGATCTTCTCCAGGGAGTCGAGATATGGTCCCATGGTCTCCACCATCACCGAGGACCCGCCCATGATGTGATCACCGGTGAAGAGGACATCATCCACCCGGAAGCAGAGATGATCCTCAGAGTGCCCCGGTGTGTGGATCACCTCGATTCGAGCCGTTCCCACCGCGAGATGTCCTCCGTCTTCAAGCAGGAGGTCTGGGTCGAAGCCAGGGCCGGGGGCGTGGCCAAGGGCCGGAACTCCCAGGTCGAGCGCCAGCGGATTCGCCAGTGGGGCATGATCCTCGTGGGTGTGAGTCACCAGGACCGCAACCACCGAGCGATCTCTGGTGGCGGTCTCTATCGCCTCCAGATGCCGGTCGTCGATGGGACCCGGGTCGATGATCACCAATTTGCCGTGGCCATCATCGAGCAGCCAGGTATTGGTGCCGGGCCCGGTAAATGGTCCCGGGTTGTTGGCGAGGACACGTTCGATCCGGATCATCGGTCCGCCGGCAGGTGAATGGGTACCAACGAGCCATCCTCCATCTCGCTGGGCTCGATGCGGGTTCGCCCGTCGGCGCCCCTGGCCGAGGCCAAGACATCGTCGACATCAGCTCGCCGGGTCAGCCAACGCAGATGAGTGAGGGTGGGCAGAATCAGTGCCAGATCGCCCCGCTCATGCATGGCGAGCACCTCTTTGGGATCCGCCCACATGTGCCCGATGAGCTCGTTGGGGTCGAGACGGATCGGCGGGCAGTTCTCAACAGCAGCAACGTAGAACCAGGTATCGAACCGAACCGGGGCATAGGTGGGAGTCACCCAACGCGAGATGAGCACGAGACGCTCTCCGTCCAGACGTGACCCGTTGCCGTCGAATGACTCGAACAGGTCCTCGTCGCGGAGGTCGGGAGCGGTCACCACCCCATCGGTGGTGAGAGCCAACCCCACCTCCTCAGCCACCTCTCGCAACGCTGCCGCCCGAAACTCGTGGTCCTGGGCCGGCCCCCTGACCACCCGTCGGGCCAATTCGCTGTGATCAACAGGGTCGACCGCGCCACCCGGGAACACATAGAGGCCACCGAAGTACCCATGGCCGGGGCGCTCGACAACGAGCACCTCGAGCCTCGATTCGATGTCGCGAACCAGGAGGACGCTGGCCGCGGGTCGGGGCTGCACAGGATCGGGCACCGGAGAATCCTATGGCCCAGGCGGATGATGACCTGCCCCGGACAAATAGAAGGGCTCACCTTTCGACGGGAACTTTCATCGCGAAGGGTGAGCCCGTTCAATCCGTTTCGGTGTGTCAGCTGACCAGGGGCACGACCCTTCTCTCGACCTCGGTCAGGCCACCCCAGATCCCGAAAGGCTCTCGGATCTGGATCGCGTGCTCGGAGCAGGGCTGTCTCACCGGACACACCCCACAAATGGCTTTCGCCTTCATCTCTCTCCGCTCCCGTTCGTCCTTGCGCTCGAAGGTCGAGGGCGGGAAGAAGAGATAGGCGTGGTTCCCACGGCACAGCGCGTCGAGCTGCCAATCGTCCAAGTGGGACAATTCGACTCCTCCCTTGTTTGAAGCGACAGACGTCTCGAAACCTACTCAGAACGCGGGTTACCCACAAGGAAGATTTTGCCAGGGCCGAAAATCAGTTTTCGCGGTCTGGGGGGACTCGATCCACTTCCAGGAACAGACCATCGACCCCGTTGACCACGACCGGGGTGCCAGTGGCCACTTTTGCCTCACGGTGGGTGGTAGCTCGCCACCTCGCACCTTGCACTTCGACAATCCCATCGGGGTCGAGGCCGACAAGAGCCACTCCCCTCTCCCCGATCAACGAATCACGACCGATGGTCTGAGTTGAGAACCGAGCGCGTTGCACCGTGGGCATGGCCAACAAGAAGAAGAAGAGCACCGCCAACACCGAGGGTGCCACCAGAAACCACCTCGGGTCGATCTGCCCGGAGCCCTCGACGTACCACATACCCCCCACCTGGAGCAGGACGGCTCCGAGGAGGGTGAGGGCGATCACGCCACCCTTTTGGTAGGAGGCGGTCAACAAGGCCCAACCGGCGACCGCCAGTGACACGGCCCACCAACGCACTGGCAGATTGACCATCCCCCACCCGCCAAGGAGCAGGGAGATGGCAGCCACCCCGGCAGCCACCCCAGGACCGATGGCGAAGAACTCAAAGGAGACGATGGTGAGCCCGATCACGAGGAAGAAGAAGGCCGTCTCGGGTGTGGCCGCCAGACGGAAGAACCGGGTGCCCAACCCAGGCTGCCGGAAGGTGGTGTCCTTCAAGGTCACCCCGTCTTCGAGGGGTCGCAGCGTCTGCACTATCACAGGCCCGTCCGAGGTGTGAAAGGTCTCACCGTCGAGATCCTGGAGATACTGGATGATCGTTGGCTGGAGATCGAGACCCGACTCTTCCGCAGCGATCAGGCCGGCGAGAAATGGAGCCCCCTCCTCTCCGGCGATCGTCGGCGGAAGGATCCCGAACTTCGATCCGGGTGAGATGGCGACCTGGTCGCCGGCGAACACGATCAGCACCACGCCACCGTAAGCAACCGCCGGTGCGGGACCGACCCAGATCGCCAACGGCAGTGGGGGGTCCTCAACCGTTTCGATCAATTCGTCGAGGGCATCTGCATCGAGTACCGCTGGTGAGTTGATCTGAAGCACCGCCAGCTCCTGACCGTTGGCGGCAGCCGATTCGATCGAGGTCTTCATGAACTCCAGAGCCGAGACATCGAGCGGACCGCTGACGTCGATGACATCGATCCCGCCCCCTTCCTCGGCGGCGAGCGCGGTCAGGGGGACCAGGGCAAGCAGAATCGCCACGGCGAGAAGGGGTTGACGCACGACGCGTGAGGTTAGAAGCCGATTGCCAACAGAAATCCGATGCCCCAGCGTGGGCTAACGTCCCCGGCCGATGCCCAAGGCTCTTCTCGTCTGTGACACACCGTGGGTTGTCAACGAAGTCCTCGCCTCGCTGTCCCTCGGCAGTTGGGAGCTGGAGACCACGGACGACCCGATTCAGGCTGCCACCAAGGCCGCCGAGGGCGGAGTTGATGTGGTGATCATCGACATGCAGGTGCGGAGCATGGGCGGGATGGCAGTGATCCGCGATATCCGGGCCGCTTTCCAAACCGGGCCTCGACCGAGAACTGTGCTCCTCCTCGACCGGTCCGCCGACACCTTCCTCGCCAAGCGAGCCGGCGCCGACGCTTGGGTGATCAAACCGATTCAGGACGCAGAGCTGCGAAGCGCGGTCCAGGGAGTCTCACGGCCGGCAGAGACCGACCTCTAGGCATCTGCTCCGACCGGCCGGCCCACGGGATTCTCGGCATTCTCAGCGTGCTTGAAGGCGGGCAGGTCGAGCTCGAATACGCTCCACCGACCGTCGTGGGCGTAGGCGAGATGCCCACCCATCATTTCCGCCAACTGTCTGGAGACCGTCAAGCCAAGGCCGACCGACGATGGCCGCGACCCGGCGTCATGAGCGCTGAAGTAGGGAAGAAAGATCCTTTCATGGGCCGGAGGTGGAATCACCTCACCGTTGTCGCGGACCCAGAGGACGACCCGATCATCGCGGGTCGCGTACTCGATCACCACAGCGTCGCCTCCGTAGCGGATGGCATTGGTGATCAGGTTCCTGACGATCTGACGGAGCCTTACGGGGTCGCCGATTGCCCTCACCCGTTCCGTCGGCTCGGAGATCGTGATGCGAGCTTGATCTATCTCGGGCAGGACCTCCACTACCTGGGCGCAGTTGGCACCGACATCCACCGCCACCTGGCTGATGTGAATGGAGTCGATCTCGGCCCTGGCCGCAACCAGCAGGTCTTCCACGATGCCCGCCAGGTCATAGGCCTCCCGTGCGATCGTGGTGGTGAGCTCGGCTCTCTCCACAGGGGTCAGGTCGACCCGGTCGTCTCGCAGGATCTCGGCAAATCCCAGGACTGCTGACAGCGGAGTCCGCAACTCGTGGCTCACCGAGGCCACGAATTCGTCCTTGGAACGGACGAGGTGCTCGAGACGCTCGGTCTCCATCGTGAGTTTCTCGGCCTCGACGCCCCGTCTCAACCCCTCCTCCCGAGCCAGCGCACCTTCGAGGCTTTCGGAGAAGCGCCAATAGATGATCACGACTGCGGTCAACGCCATCACGTAGACACCGTGGACGACTGCCCACCGAATCGGGTGAGCCAGGGCCGCGGGGTGGTTGAAGACGTCCGCCGGCGAGATGGCACCGACGACGGAGTGGTGAATGACGACATATGCGAGACCGACCGCGAGCGGCCGCCAGTCGCGGTAGAGACTGATCAGGGGTATCACGACGAAGAAGTGGAAATGTGACTCGATCAACCCGTGAGTGAGATGCACCAATAGCGCCGAGCATGAGACGAGGGCGAGGCTGGTCAGTACCGCCTTGGACGCTCTGGTACCGACCGCATGCACTCCCGCCAACAACACGATGACCACGGCGATCTCGGTGAAGAGGTGCCCAATATCGATTCCGCCGCGGAGCCCAATGACCACCAGCAGCGGGATATTTGCCCACGCCACGGTGAGCAGTAGTCGATGCCGCGCCCGCCAGGTCGAGTCAGGGAGCCGGGTGCCCTTGGGCAGCCAATGAAGGAAGGCACTGACCCGCTGGCTGAGATGAGGTCGGGCCAACCAGGGTTGGACAACGTGGGTCACCAGTAATTATCGACCGCCGAACGTGATCCTTGATGACCGCAGGTCATCGAAACAGGGTGTCATCGCCGAGGAGAAGCCGCTCGGTAGCCTCCACGCCCCGCGCTACTCGAGGAGGCTGACATGGAGTTCGATCCAATTCGCATACTGGTGGGCGACTTCGCCTGGGAGTTCACGCTGGAGATCGTCCTCCGCACCGTGATCATGTACAGCTACACGCTGGCCATCGTGCGGGTACTGGGGAAGCGGAGCCTGGGACACCTTTCCCCCTTCGAATTGGTGATCATCGTGGCCCTGGGGTCGGCGGTTGGGGACCCGATGTTCTATCCAGACGTCCCTCTCTTGCACGGGATAATCGTCATCACCGTGGTGGTGGGGATGCAGCGTCTTCTCGAGGAGCTCACCGAGCGGTCCCCCCGATTCGAGACGATTCTGGAAAGCAAGGCTCAACGTCTGGTCAAAGACGGTGTCGTCGACGACCAGGCCTTGGAACGAGAGGACCTTTCGGAAACGGAACTGTTCTCTGCGCTCAGAGAGCGAGAAGTCGAGCATCTGGGACAGGTCCGACTCGCCTACCTCGAGCCGTCCGGGGAGATCACCGTGTTCAAGGTGCACGGCGAGGCTGCCCCCAATGGGAGGTCAGTGCTTCCCGACTGAAGCGCTAGGCGAGTCTCACCCGATCACGTTGAAGGTCTGGAAGATGCGGTCGAGTGCATCCAGGTCGGCATCCGACACGATCTGAACCATCATCAGGGCCGTGTAGGAGTTGTCAGCAGGCACCGCCGCCAGCACGACAACCGCGGTTGTGGTGCCGCCGCAGGCATCCCATACCTGGTACTGACCGGTGAAAACCGGGTCCGAGTAGTCGACCAACCCGAGATCGGTGCAGCTCCCTGACAGATCGCCATATTCGAGCAGTGTTGAGGGGATGTCAGTGGTCGGGCCCAACTTGACGAAAAGGACGCCGGGCACATCGAAGGTGTCCCGCCATGCCTGCTGATCGGTCGACGCCAGGATGTAAGGGATCTCACCGCCAGCATCATCGATCGCCGGGGTGGGATCGATGTCGGACCACTCCACCGGGACCTCGATGACGATCTTGCCGGTGTCGTCCATGATCGACTGATAGTCGGTGTAGGCGGTCGAACCCGACTCGTCCACCGAGACCTCATCCTCGATCTCGTCGGCAAATGAGAAAGCGAGCTCGAGCGGCTGACCGCCATTGATCTCGCCCCGCAGGACTTCGGAGGTGTCGTAGCGAAGGACATCGACTGCAATCGGGCTGTCGCCCGCAGTGCGGATCACGTCGCAGTAATCCTTGAAAGTCCCATCGGTGCCGATGGGGAGGCCGTTCATCGAAGTGATGATGTCCCCAGGAAGGATCTCCGCACCCGCGGCAGGCGAACCGGCGGCCACCCCGGCCACCCAGACGCCCGAGATCGCGGCCGCCTCGTCGAACACTGCCCAGCCATTGATGCCGAGCGTCTCGAAGTCTCCGTCCATCAGTCTGGTGATGACCGGCTGGGCCAGGTCAGATGCGATCCCATAGAACTGGGCGGTGGTGGTGGCTACTGCCCCACCTGCGTAGTTGACCGCCACCACGGTCCCGTCCTCTGCCACGAGGGGGCCGCCCGAGTTGCCGGGCTGGATGTTGGCGTCATGCTCGATGGTGTGATCGATCGAAGAGGTACCGGTGAGGTCACCACCGGCCTCCGCCTTCGAGACGATGCCGCCAGTGAGTGTGTATTCAGGGTCGCCAAGCGGGAAACCTGCGGCGTAAACCGTCAACCCAGGCGAAATCTCGCCGTTGTACCAGTCCAAGTACTGGAACGGCTCGGACTCCACGATGTCGATCAAGGCCAAGTCGTTGCACTCGGACACCCCGACGATCGTGGCGTTGTAGCCGGTGTCGGTCTGACCGCCGACAAACACCTCGAGAGTGGCGGCTCCGGCCACCACATGGTTGTTAGTAACGGCGAGGCCGTCGGGGCTGATGATGAAGCCGCTGCCCAGACCCGAGCCGTCAGAGAACCCAAGCTCAGGGTCGCGGAAGGTCCCCTGGGCGACGATCTGGATCACTGCAGGCTGGACTTCCTGATAGCTGGTTGGCCGACCGTCGGCGGCGGCCGTGGTAGTGGTGGCCCCGGCAGTCGTGGTAGTGGTCGAGTCTTCCGTTTCGGCGGAGCCACTGCACGCGACGAGCACCGCCGCCAGAGCTAGGACTCCAATCTTGTCTTTGTTCTTGGCCCCCATCGATCTCAACCTCTCTCGATCGTTCACACCGATGGTCGGCACTGTACTGAGTCGATCTCGCGCCTGGCCCGCACACGACATTTGGCGGGGGACGGGTCTTGGTTTCGTAGTACCAGCCGAGCTGCAGCTGCGCAGCGGCGACGGAACATCGAAGAGCAGTTTCGGCGTTTCATGGGCACCCGGGAGTCAGTCCGACAGGCTGAGCGTCATTGTGCTAGGTTCGAAACCTTGATTTGCTCCGGGGGCGAGTTGGCAAATCGTGATGGCGAGAGGAGGCAACTTTGGTACCTCGCAAGCGTCTTACGCCTGTGACCAGGCGAGAATTCCTCTACCTGTCCAGCGCCGCCGTTCTGGCCGCGGCCTGTAGCAACGGGGTGAGCGGAACCACTACCAGCACACGACTGGCCGGAAGCAGTACCACCCTCGCGGGCGGCGAGCCGGCCGTGTCCTTCGTCGAACCGAGAGAGGCGCTGAGTGGTGAGCTGAAGATCCTTCTCTGGAGTCACTTCGTGCCGGCGCACGACACGTGGTTCGACCCGTTCGTCCAGGCATGGGGGGAGCAGGTTGGGGTCGACGTCACCATCGATCACATCGCCGTCGGCGACGTCCCGGCGGCCATTGCCGCCGAGATCCAGTCGGGCCAGCCCGAGCACGATCTCATGCAGTACATCTCGGTGCTCAGTCAGCACGAGCCATCGGTGGTCGACATGGCCGACCTGGTCGCCGAGGCGGAGAGCCGCTACGGCGAGATGCTGGATCTGACCCGACGGTCGTCGTTGAACCCCAACACGGGCAAGTACTACGCCTACGCCCCGGCGTGGGTGCCGGACCCTGGTGATTACCGCAAGTCACTATGGGAGGGTGTGGGCATGGCGGATGGGCCCCGCACCTACGACGATCTGCTCCAGGGAGGCTCGGAGATCTTCGCCTCGGAAGGGGTCCAGCTCGGGATCGGCATGTCGCAGGAGATCGACTCCAACATGGCATTGCGCGGCCTGCTGTGGTCGTTCGGGGCCGGGATCCAGGACGAGAACGAGAACGTCGTCATCAACTCGGATGCCACCATCGCGGCCATCGAGTACATGAACGAGTTGTATGCCAACGCCATGACGCCCGAGGTGTTTGCCTGGAACGCGGCGTCCAACAACCAGGGCATCAACTCCGGCGAGCTGAGCTACATCCTGAACTCGATCTCGGCCTATCGCACCGCTCAGGACGAGGGGCTGGAGGTGGCCGACGATATTTGGTTCACCCCGGCGCTCGAGGGCCCGGTGACGGCGGTCGTGGCCTCGCACGTGATGTACAACTGGATCATCCCCGACGCACCGGATGTGAATGTGGCCGCGGCTCAGGAGTTCCTCCTTCATTACACCGAGAACCTGGCTCCGGTGGCGTGGGCCTCGAAGTTGTATGACTTCCCGGCCTTCCCCGATCGGGTGCCCGGTCTCGATGGGTGGGTGGCCGAAGATCCGTTTGGCTCGAACCCGTCGGACAAGCTGGCGGTGCTGGGCACCGCCCTCGACTGGGCGACCAACGTCGGGCATCCCGGACCTGCGAACCCGGCAGTGGGCCAGATCTTCGGCGAATCGATCATCCCGGTGATGTTCGCCGACGCCGCTCAGGGTAACAAGACGCCACAGGAGGCAGTCGCAGACGCCGAGGCCCAAATCACCGCCATCTTCGACGACTGGCGAGGACGAGGTCTGGTTGGAAGCGGGTGAAACGTCCTCTCCCCTCGGAGGGGGGACGACCGCTGATATCGCTCTCTGTCGAATAGGGTCGAGTCCGTGGCCGTCGTAGAAGTCCGTGGCCTGAGCAAGCACTTCGGTGACGTGGTAGCGGTGGACGGAGTCGATCTTCGCTCCGAGGAGGGTGAGTTCTTGGTCCTCCTCGGCCCATCGGGATGTGGCAAGACGACCCTCCTTCGGATGATCGCCGGGCTAGAGCAACCCACCGACGGAGAGATCCTCCTCGGCGACGAGAACGTCATCGGGCTGCCGCCCAGGGCAAGACGAATCGCCATGGTCTTCCAGTCCTACGCCCTCTATCCCCACATGACGGTGGCTAACAACATCGCCTTTCCCCTCAAGTCACAGGGCATGGAGCCGGGCGAGCGGTCGACGAAGGTGCAGTGGGCGGCGGAGCTGTTCGGCATCGAGGGTCTCCTCCATCGTCGCCCTCGCCAGTTGTCGGGCGGGGAGCGGCAACGGGTGGCTCTGGCCCGGGCCCTGGTCCGCGAGCCAACCGTTTTTCTCCTCGACGAGCCCTTGTCCAACCTCGATGCCAAGCTCCGGGCGGCGGCTCGCGACGACCTTATGGAGTTCCAGCGTCGAATCGGGACCACCACCATCTATGTCACCCACGATCAGGTCGAGGCCATGGGCATGGGAGACCGGATCGCGGTGATGGACCATGGGAAGGTCCGTCAGATAGGCACCCCCGAAGAGGTGTATCACCATCCCGCCGACGTGTTCGTGGCCACGTTCCTCGGGTCACCTCCCATGAACCTGCTGGAGGCCACCGGGTTCCTCTTCGGCTTCCGGCCCGAGCAGTTCCTACCCGAGGGGATCGCCGAGGTCGAATCCGACCGGGTGCCGTTCACCTTCCATGTCAACCGCGTCGAGTATCTGGGGTCGGAGCGATACCTCTACGGGCACATCAGGGAGTACAACGAGACCAAAATCATCGCCATGCTCCCAGCCACGGTCACACTGCCCATCAGCGCAGACCAGGACCACAAGTTCTCGGTGGCGGCGGACCGGATCCGCTACTTCGACAGGGAGACAGGGGAAAAGATCCCACCAAGGGTGCTGCGATGA
>CAZSMJ010000034.1:0-1213 GCA_964608055.1 uncultured Acidimicrobiaceae bacterium
TCTCCTCGAATGAGGGGATCGGATTCGAGATGAGAATCGCCTACACACTGTTCGCCATGGACGAGTTCCTCACCTGGGCGCTCTCTTTCTTCATCTTCACCCTCATCCTCGAGAAGCTCGTGCTGCAGCGTTACGAGAACAAGTTCTTCCGGTGGAGACAAGAGGTCACCGTCTGATGGCTACCACCGTCGCCACGGCACCCATCCGGGACTCGGGATGGATACGGGTGCTCAAGTCTCCCAAGACCGCACGCCTCCTGTTCCCGTTTGTGGTTATCGCACTCTGGTACCTCATCTACTTCACCATCGACTCGCGGATCTTTCCCACCCCAGTTGAGGTCCTCGAGTTCATGTGGGAGGAGGTCACCCTTACTAGTGGTGTCCGCTACAGCAGCGTTGCCGAGAACCTCTACGTTCAGTTTGCGATCTCGATCATCCGGCTGACCATCGGGTTCATCATCGCCCTGATCCTGGGCACCGTGATCGGTCTGGCGATGGGTCTGTCCAAGTCGGTGAATGCCTTCTTCCACGACTGGGTCATGGCGATCCTGGCGATGCCGGCGCTGGTCTGGGCGCTGTTCCTCGGGCTGGCATTGGGATTCAGCCATACCGGGCCGATCCTCGCCGTAATCCTGGCCGGCCTTCCCTTCGTCATCATCAACGTCAGGGAGGGGGTCCGCAACACACCACGCGAGTTGTTCGACATGGCCCGCGCCTTCGACGTGCCGCAGAACAAGATCACCCGGCACGTCCTACTGCCTTCCCTCATGCCGTTCTTCTTCGCCGCGATTCGTTACGCATACGCCATCGGTTGGAAGGGCCTGATCATCGCCGAGGTCTTCGCCTCCGACCGGGGCATGGGATGGACCATCAAGTTCTGGTACGACGCCAATCGTGCAAAAGGCGTGATCGGATACGCCCTGTTCTTCATCATCTTTGCCGTGATCCTCGAGAAGCTGGTCTTCGACCGGCTCTCGGACACGGCGTTCAAGTGGCGGCCACAGGTGAACGCAGTGCAGATGGCTGAAGGCGACTTCGGAGCCGTCACCCAGGATGGATTCCTGCTCCAGGAGAGTCAGGTCCATGAAGGCGTCCCGGTCGAGAGCATGGAGGGTGAGTCGAGAGATGGCTGAGATCAAGGTCGAGCACCTGCATAAGGAGTTCGGGGTCGGTGAGGATCGCGTCGTCGCTCTGGAGGACGTGAGTCTTGGCGT
>CAZSMJ010000034.1:1313-17786 GCA_964608055.1 uncultured Acidimicrobiaceae bacterium
TACCTCGAGATGGTCCAACTCGGTGACAAGGGCGACAAGTACCCCGGAGAGCTCTCAGGTGGCATGCAGCAGCGGGTCGGGATCGCCCGTGCTTTCTCCATCGAGCCCGACGTCCTGTTCATGGATGAGCCTTTCAGCCATCTCGACGCCATCACCGCCCGTTCCCTGCGCCGGGAGCTCCACGAGATGTGGAGTCAGACCCGCAAGACGGTGCTCTTCGTCACCCACGACGTTGGGGAGGCGGTCGAGCTGTCAAATCGGATCCTGGTATTTGCCAAGGGAGGGCGGCTCGAGGACGACCTCCAGGTCGACCTTCCCTTCCCTCGCGATCCCTCCAACGAGGACGTGGCAATTGCCAAGGCCCAGGTGCTCAAGAAGTTCGAGGATCTCGACTTGGTGGCTACTTAGACCCAGCTCCGGTTGTCCCTCACTGCTCACCGTCCACAGTGCAAACTATGGATTGTCTGATATATGATCCAGGGATCCGGTCCAGCGGGCCGGCTGGATGACATACCACTGACGACGATCGGGAGGAAACGTGCGAGCGAGATCGAAATGGTGGTGGGTATCGCTGAGCGCCCTGCTGGCCTTGGTGGCCGCGGCTTGCGGGACCACCGGTGACGAGGATGGGGAGGGTGGCAGCGAGCGGTCGGTGATCCGTTTCGCGTTTGCCCCCGACCCGGTGTGGGACTACATGAACGACAACGGTGTCCTGGTCGACTGGGAGATCGAGAACAACATCAGGATCGTCACCAGCTCCACTTGGGACGAGTTCACTTTCTTTGCGGGCGGTCATGGTGACATCGTCTCCATGGGGAGCATGGAGGTCCCGGTGCTGGAGCAGGAGACCGACATCCAGACCGTGAGCTTTGGCAAGTACAACGCGTTGCGGGACTCGATGATGACCACCCCGGACACCGGCTACCAGACCCTGGAGGACATACCGCTCGGGTCAACGCTTTGCGTTGCCAGCCCGGTGTCGGCAACCGGATTCTGGGCTGTGCTGGCGAACGAGTTGCACGGTCTCGACTTCAGGGTCGGTGGCGGCGACTTCGAGCTGATCGTGAACGACCACTTCGTCAATCCGCAGAACCTGATCAACGGGGACTGTGTGGCGGGGATCTTCATTCCCGAGGCGGCAGCCCCTTATCTGAGGACCGGCGAGATGGTGCCGATGTACGACGGTCAGATGCCGTTCCAGCTCTACAACACCTTCCCCGGGATCGAGAGCGACGAGGCCCACATCATGTCCAACCTGTTCACCGCGACCGAGGAGTTCTACGACGCCCATCCCGATGAGATCGCGGCGTTCCTCGAGCTGTGGCAGCGTGGGATCGGGCTGTGGGAGGAGCACCAGGCCGAGATCATCGAGACCTATCCCCAGCACTTCGCGGTGGAGCTCCCCGAGGATGTCGCCTTCATCCAGGAGTACATGGCCGGTCCCAACGACTGGTTCGTGGAATCGGTGTACTTCACCGATCAGTGGGTAGCGGACGAACAGTTGATCTGGGACTTCCAGACCGGGCTCAATCCCGAAAACGCCAATGTCCTGGCGGAGGGTTTCGACGGTCCCCGATTCGACGTCGTCGAGGCGCCGTAGACGAAATCGCCCTCCCAATCCATTCTGGCGCGGAGATCAGGACCTATCGGTCCTCATCTCCGCGCCAAGACGGGATGGCGGCCCGTTACGGGATGCCGAGCGCCTCGCGGAGGTTCCGCACTCTCCCCGCGTGGTCGGTGTGGCTCACCGGGGGCAACGGCTCGGAGTTGGTGACCGGCAGGACCACGAAATGGGGACCCGGTTCGGTGAGCAAACGTGGCAACTCCGTCTCGAAGACGTCGAGGGTTTCGATGGTCTCCACCTGGGACACCCCCGACCCTCGAGCGACCGCGGCGAAGTCGATTCCCGGAGCGAGCGGCTGGCCGCCGGTCATCTCATAGGACCGATTCTCTAGCAACAGGACCAAGAGGTTGGACGGCCCATAGCGGCCCAATGTGACCAGAGACCCCAGGCTCATCAGCAACCCGCCGTCGCCCTTGAGCACGATCGTCTTGCGCTCCGGGCGGGCCAATGCCAGCCCCAACCCGAAGTCCGAAGCATGGCCCATCCCGAAGGCCAGAAAGTCGAAGTCGAGGGGGTGCTGGGAAACCAATGGCCACTGCAGGGTGGCGGTCATGGTCATGATCACGATCTCGTCGTCACGATTAGCCGCAAGGGAGCGAAACAAGTCCATCCTCTCCATCGTCATGGGATGAACGCACCCCCAAACAGGACCGCTGCCGGTTTGGAGGTGGCCGATGCGACCCGGTCCATCTCGACGAGAACCGGAAGCTCCTCGTCGGCCATCAGCCGCCAATGCGGAACTTTCCAGGCTTCGAGCAGCGGCTCGGTGAACGGGTAGGCGGAGTCCATCGGCAGCCGACCGGCTATCGCACCGGCGTAGCCACGCCATCCCACGAGAAGCAGGAGGGGGATGCTGGGCCCGATCCCACAGCCTCGCAAGGCGTCGCCTGCCTCCATCAGCCCCGTGTTCTGGAGGATGACCAGCGGCTTGCGACCACCGACCCAGAGCCCGGCGGCGATGGCCAGGCCCTCACCTTCCCGGGTTGGTGAGATCACCTCGATCTCAGGGTCGTCGGTCAGCACATCGAAGAGATGACGACTCTCACCATCGGGGATGGTCACGACGTGGCTGATCCCGAGATCCTTCAGAATCGGAACCGTTTTGGCTGAGCTGACCCCGGTCATTCGAGACCGGTTTCCACGCCGAGACGCTGGCCCCAACTCTCCAGCTGGGTCTTCATGGCCGGCGACACTCCGATCCCTTCTCTGCTGTTGGAGTCCTCGGCCATCGCCTCAGGCTCGCCGTGGATGTAGATCCGATCGTGCCCGGGCGTCTTCGAGCTTTCCCGGATCAGGTCGAGGGTGGAGGCCATGTCGGTCTGGAAGTCGGCCAAGGGTCGAAAGCCTTCGACGTCGATTGCCACCATCAAATGGCCCATCGCCGGCGGGCCGCTGCCGTCGGCCCCGGCGAGTCGGGCCTCGAAGCTGGTGCCGGTCAGAGCGCCGCAGAGCAGCTCGACCATCAGTCCGAGACCGTATCCCTTGTGCCCGCCGCCGTCGGTCCCCTCCCCGCCGAGTGGGAGCAGCGGGGCATCGAAGGAGAGGACACCGTTCTCATCGAGCTCGGGCTCGGAAGAAGACGCCAGCCAACCCGAGGGCAGGGCCCTTCCCTCCCGCAGCGCAGTCTCCACCTTCCCCACCGCCACCGCCGAGGTGGCCATGTCGAGGTAGAAGTCGGTCTCGCCGGCGGATCCGGGCAGGGTTACCGCAAGCGGGTTGGTCCCCAGCACCGAGTCGGTCCCAAAGGTCGGCGCCACCCGCCGCCCGCTGTTCGACATGCTGATCCCGACCATTCCGGCGCGCATCGCCTTCTCCGCCCAGAAACCGGCGTAGCCAAAGTGGCTGCTGTCCTTGACCGCGGCGAACCCCGACCCATGGTCGCCCGCCATCCTCATCGCCTCGGTCATCGCCCGGTCGGCGGCCACGATCCCTATGCCATTGCCCGCATCGAGAACACCGGTGGTGGCGCTCCGCTGCTCGAATGACATCTCGGGGTCGGTGGCGATGACCCCGCTCTCCAACCTCACCAGAAAGTAGGGGATCCGGGCGAGGCCATGGCTGCGGATCCCTCTGAGATCGGCACTCACCAGCACCTCCGCCACCAGCTCGGCTTCGACTTGGGGAACGCCCACGGCCTGGAAAAGCTCTCCCGCTACACGTCTTGCCAGCTCAGGGGGGACCCGAATCGAGTCATCGGGCAGTTGAGTGGTCTCGACCATGGGATCGTGGTCGATCATATATGATGCAGGATCGCCCCTGTCGAACTGGACAATGATCGAACCCTCGACCGAAATCACCGTCGAGACCCTGTCGCTGACCGACCGTTCTCGTCGTCGGGTGTGGTGGGGCCGGGCCCTCGCCCTGAGCGCAATAGTCGTGGCGATGGGCGTTTTCGTGGTCGCCACCGCTCCCAGAAGCCAGTCGACCGAATGGACGGGTCACCGAGGTCCTCCCGGGGTGGTCAATCTCGACAGTCTCGTTGCCTTTGATGACGGGTTTGCGGTGCTGTCGGGTATGACTGGTGAGGGGGTTGTGCTCTGGTCGTCCGCCGACGGAGCCGACTGGGTGCCACAGCCGCTGCAAGGAACCCCGTCACAACTCTCATTCCTTGGAGACAGGTTGATCGCGTATGACGAGCTGAGCGCCAGGAGGATCGAGCGGGTCAACGACGACTGGGTGGAGGGCGGCTCGTTCCTGTTTCCCGACAATGTTCGCTCCCGTCAGGGCTCAGGCCGTCCCAGTGTGATCGGAGATGACGAGGCATTCCTGGCGGTGGGACTGGCTGGTGACGTCTGGCTCTCGGAGGACGGATCGGTGTTCGATGAGGTCGTACCCGAGCCGATGTGGGGACCGGGGATGGAGCAACCGTTCGACTCCGCGTGCCGGCCCCGATCCCGTACCTCACCTGATATCCCTCCCTTGGTCGTCACCGATTCCGGGTATCTGGCGATGACATCGAGCAACAAGACCGAGCCGTTCGGGGTCTCTCCAGTTTGTGAGCCCACGGTCTGGCATTCCGAGAACGGGTACGAGTGGGCCGAGTCCGGCTCCCCGCTGCAGAGCGGGGCATTCGTCTACGACCTCGCATGGAGAGAGGGCCGGTTTGTTGCCGTCGGCGGACTCGATGTTGGGGACCCGGCCGCCTGGACCTCGATGGACGGGTTGGATTGGGAGCCGTTGTTGCCCGGCGGATCATGGGGAGAGATCGACCTGATGAGCGTCGAGGCGGGGCGGGGAGGCTGGATCGTGGTGGGGACGTCGAGCGAGGGCTCGGGTTTCGCTGGGTGGACCTCGACCGACGGGGTGTGCTGGGAGGCTCTGCCCGTCGATGTCGATGGCGGGGACGCGGTGGTGGCCGCCAGTCGCATCGTGGTGGTCGACCGGGCCCGCTATCCCGAGCTGTGGGTGGGATCGCTGCTCTCGGCCGTTGAGTCGTGCCGATGACCGCCACCAGAACCGGGGCACATCTTCTCATCGAGTCGCTGCTCGAGGAAGGAGTGGAAGTCGTGTTCGGGATCCCCGGCGTGGGCACCCTCCCCGTCTATGACGCCTTCTTGGATCATCCCCAGCTCCGCCATATCGAGGTCCGGCATGAGCAGGGGGCGGTGTTCATGGCCGACGGCTACTCCAGGGCCTCGACCGGGATCGGGGTGGCGTTCACCTCGAATGGGCCCGGCGCCCTCAACACAGTCACCGCCATGGCCACGGCCTTCAACGACAGTGTTCCGCTGCTCCATGTGGTGAGTGAGAACCCGGCTGAAGTTCGTGGCAAGGGCAAGGGCCATTTCCACGACATCTCGGACCAGTTCGCCGCATTCCGGCCGGTTTCCGGATTCACGTCCCAGGTGAGTCTGAGCGACGAGATCCCAACCGCAATCAACTCTGCTTTCTTCGCGCTCCGCAATCGCCGCCCGCGTCCAGCTTTGGTGGAGATCGCCAACGAGGCCTTCAACTCAGGTTCAAATG
This sequence comes from uncultured Acidimicrobiaceae bacterium, assembly GCA_964608055.1. Lineage (GTDB taxonomy): Bacteria > Actinomycetota > Acidimicrobiia > Spongiisociales > ZC4RG35 > JALYNX01. The sequence continues at coordinate 6,904 of CAZSMJ010000034.1, forward strand.
TTGAAACGCCACCAGCGGCGGAACGTCGGAGCATGCCGATCGACCAGCGGTCTCTCGAGCAGGCAGCGGAGATCATGGGCTCGGCAACCCGCCCCTTGATCTGGGCTGGCGGTGGGGTCGCAACACCGGCGGCCTCTCTGGCGCTCGTTGCGCTGGCGGAGCGGCTGGGCGCGCCGGTGATCACGACCCAAAAGGGCAAAGGGGCGGTGCCGTCCGACCATCCCCTGCATCTTGGGAATTGGGCCAATGAGGAACCAGTTCGTGAGCTGATCTCGAGCTGTGACGTCGTGGTCGCGGTGGGAACCCGCTTCTCGTACTTCCCGACTGGTGGCTGGTCGCTTCGACTTCCGGATCGGATCGTCCAGATCGACATCGACCCCGCCGAAATCGGCAGGAACTACCGGGTCGAGGCAGGTGTGGTCGGCGATGCCGAGTTGGCGATGAATGCAATCCAATCAGGGTTGGATCGGCTCAATCACGATCCGCTGCCATGGCGCGAGGACGAGGTGGCCAAGGTCCTGGCGCGCATCACCGAAGTCGTGGGCACCCCGATTGAGATCGAGGTCCTGGACCAGATCAGGGCGGTCCTGCCCGCCGAGAGCCTGGTGTTCAACGACCCGACAACGATCGCATTCTGGGCTCGATCTCATTGGAGGAGTGATCGGCCGCGCACCTGGTTCGTGCCTTCCGGGTTCGGGACTCTCGGCTTTGCGATGCCTGCTGCAATCGGAGCCAAGCTGGCCCGACCGGCGACCCCGAGCATCGCAGTGATCGGGGATGCCGGTGTCATGTTCACGATCCAGGATCTGATGACGGCGGTGCAAGAGCAGGTCCCGGTGATCATCCTGGTCTTCAACGACGAGGGCTATGGGGTCGAGCGACGACATCAGGATCACCTATACGGCAGGAGGAGCGGTGTCGACATACGTCCCCCCGACTTCGTTGCGTTGGCGGAGGCGTTCGGGGCGACCGGGATCCGCGTCGACGACCTTTCAGCCGTGGGAAGCACGGTCGCTTCGGTCCTCGAGGCGGATGGGCCGACCTTGATCGAGGTGCCCAACAGGTTCAACCATCCGGGCTACGGGTCATTCGGGATCTATGAAAAAGGAAAGGGAACTTGAAGAAAATCGACCTCCACGCGCACGCGATCGTGCCCGCCGCCTTATCCGAGATGGCCGCCAGCCACCCGGATTTCGGCCCCAGTCTCATCGTGGACAATGGGCTTCGCTATCTCGACTATCCCGGTCGTGAGCGTTTGGGCCCGCTTCCGGCGGCGATTTTCGAGCCCGACCTTCGTCTGGCGGACATGAATGGCCAGCGAGTCGATGTCCAGGTGATTGCCATCCCCCCGCCCAACTTCCACTACCACGTGCCCCCAGAGGTGGGTTACGACTTTTCAGTGATCCAGAACAATGCCCTGATGGCGCTGAGCGAGTCACAGCCGGAGCGATTCCACCTGTTCGCCACGTTGCCGCTCCAGGACATGGACAGCTCGATGAAAGAGATCGAGCGCGTGGCCGAGCACCCTCGGGTACGTGGAGTTCAGATCGGGCCCAACGTTGACGGCGTGGAGATGGACAACCCGAAGTTCGATCGGATGTGGGGCGAGCTCGAGCTTCGCGACCTGCCGGTGTGGTTTCATCCCGATCAGCGCTCCATTGCCGGCGCCGACCGTCTGCGCTCCTACTACCTGCAGAACCTGATCGGCATCCCGCTTGAGTCGACCATTGCCGCCGCCAAGCTGATCTTCGGTGGAGTGCTGGATCGGCATCCTGATCTCCGATTCGGATTCACCCATGGTGGCGGGTTCGCCCCCTATCAGATAGGCCGTTGGGAGCATGGTTGGAGCGTCCGCAATGAGCCGCGAAAGTTCGTGGCGGTGCACGGGCCGCGTCACTACTTCGGGCAGTTGTACTTCGACTCGCTCACTCATGATCCTCTTTCCTTGGAACTGCTCGGACGCAGGATGGGGTGGGATCACGTCGTGTTGGGAAGTGACTATCCGTTCGATATGGCCTCGACTGACCCGGTTGGCGGTATCGAGGCAGTCGAAATGAGCGATGCGGATCGGGATCTGGTGTTCGGTGGGACTGCGGCTCGGTTCCTCCGACCTGAGGGAGGTATGGCATGAGGACCGTTCGACTCGGCAATCTCGAGGTCTCGGTCGTGGGTCTGGGATGCAACAACTTTGGCCGGGCGCTTGACGGCGCGCAGTCGGCGCGTGTGGTCGAGGCCGCTCTCGACGCCGGGATGACTCATTTCGACACCGCCAGCAACTATGGGGAGGGGCAATCAGAGGCGTTCCTGGGGGCTGCGCTTGGCAGCCACCGCGAGGAGGTGGTGATCGCCACCAAGGTCGGGGTCGCCATTCCGGGATGGGAGGGCAGTGGCGGGGCGAGCCCCGACTACGTGCGTCAGGTTCTGGAGCGGAGCCTGTCCGAGTTGAGGACCGACTACATCGACATCTACATGATCCACTTCCCCGATCCGGAGACTCCGATCGAGGACACCCTGGGGGTGCTCCACGAGTTGGTGGGGGAGGGCAAGGTGCGAGCCATCGGGTGCTCCAACTTCGACCCGACCCAACTCACCGAGGCGCTCGGAGTCTCCGAGGAAAACGGCCGGGAAGGGTTCATTTGTGACCAGGTCCAATACAGCATGATCCACCGCGAGCCGGAGGCCAATGGCCTGGCCCGCCTCTGTGTGGAGCGCGGGATTGCCCTCCTTCCGTATTACCCCCTGGCCAACGGGCTGCTCACCGGTAAGACCCGACGGGACGGCGAACCGCAGGGACGTTTGAAGATGGACCGCTACCAGGAGTACCTCACCGACGAGAACTTCGACCTCGTGGAACGGGTCGAGGCCTACGCCGGGAGTCGGGGCCTCACCATGGTCCAGGTCGCCTTGGGATGGCTGCTGGCCCAGGAGGCGGTCCCGGCGGTGACTGCCGGAGCCACGACCCCCGAGCAGGTGGCGAGCAACGCACTGGCCGCCGAGTGGGCGCCCTCGGCGGTGGATCTGGCAGAGCTCGATCAGGTTCTCAACGGTGAATTTTGAGAATCGGACCGGCAGAGCGTCCGCCAGCTATCCGAGGAGCCAGTCGACACCGACCCATTCCGAACCGTCCCATACCAGCGGATTGATGTCGACTTCGGTGTAACCCGAGCCGACCAGACCCCTGCTGACCAGACTCACGATTCGAGCCAGCTCGTCGACGTCTGCAGGCGGGTGGCCCCGGTAACCATCGAGCAGGGCTCGACCCCGCAAACGTTGGATCATCTCCACCGCAGCCACCTCATCGACCGGGGCCGGGGCAAACACCACATCACCGAGCAGCTCGGTGAGGACTCCCCCCATCCCAACTGACACCAACGGCCCGAACACTGGGTCGAACACACCACCGACGATCATCTCCAGGCCTGGTCGGAAACTCTCGACCCGGACCCCATTCACCGCGAGGCCAACCGCCCGAGCGGCTGCCACCACCCGTTCGAATGCGATTCCCACGTCGTCGTCGTCGTTCAGATCCGAGGCGACGCCCTCGATCTCGGTTTTGTGCGCCAGACCGGGAGAGTTGACCTTGACCACCACCGGGTACCCAAGACGCGTGGCGAGAACAACGGCCGCATCGGCATCCTTGGCCAGATCTCCTTCCACCATCGGCACCCCCCAGTCCTCGAAGGCTGCTGCCAGCGGATCAGGTGTCACATGGGGCCGCATCGACGCCAAATGCGCCATGCCGGCCAGGGCCCGGACCGCAGCTCTTGGCTCCTCGGTGACAGCTGCGCCTGACGCCAGCAGAGATCGCAGACCTTCGGTTGCCTGGTCTCCGGCCATCCAAAGGTGGATGATCGGCAGGGCTGGTTCGCGTGCGAGCAGCGAGGCGACCCTCTGTTCCGAGTGGGCCGGGGGATGGGCGGTGGAAACTGCCAGGATCAGGTCGTACTCCCCGGAAGTGGCGAACGTTTCCACGATCTCGGCAAACCGCCCTGGGCCGCCGATGATCCCGCCCATGTCCAGCGGGTTGTTGACGGCACCGTGGTCGAGCAACGGGTCGAGGTGCTCTCTGAGGTCGGGACCGGGCGGGGGCAGGTTGACCCCATTGCGCTCAGCGAGGTCGGCGAGATGGATGGCGATGCCCCCGGAGTGGGTGACGATGGCGGCTCGATCACCGGCGGGCCTCGGGGAGGCGGCGATCAACTCAGCAACTTCGTAGGCCTCGCCCGGGGTCTCGGCGGTCACCACGCCGAGAGAGTCGAGAACACCTTCCAGCACCTTGTCCGGCACGGCCATGGCGCCGGTGTGGGTGGTCATCAGTGTCTTTCCCTGGCTCCCGGTTCCGATCCGGCAGGCCACGACCGGCTTGCCCAGTTCCAGGGTGGCGCGGATCGCCTCGATGAACACCGGGCCGTCACGCACGGTTTCGATCAATGCCAACACCACCTCGACCTCGTCGAGACCTGAAACCGCCTCGATCGCCTCACCCAGCTTGATATCGATCTCGTTGCCGGTGGAGACCGAGATCGCCAGGCCACGGCCGCGGGCGGCGGCCAGGTTGTGGATGTAGCTCCCGGTGCCGCCGCTCTGGGTGACGACCGCCACCGGCCCGGTCCTGATATGGTCGGAAGGCCTGTCGAGACAGGTGAGAAAGCTGGCGGCCAGACCTCGGGCGGGGCGGATGATCCCACCGCTGTTTGGTCCCAACATCCGGACTCCGACGCTTCCAGCCTTCTCTTTGAGGTCGGCCTCGAGGGCCTGTCCGTGAGTTCCGGACTCTCCGAAGCCACCGGCGAACACCACCAAGCCGCCGGTCCCCTCCGAGTCGGCGACTACGTCGACCACCACCGCCGCCGGGATGGCGCACACCACCAGGTCGGGCGGCTCCGGCAACGCCGCCACCGAACCGAACATCTCGACTCCGTCGACCTCGGGCAGCCTCGGGTTTACCCCGTATACCGTCCCGCCGTACCCGAGTCTCCGCAGATGGCCGAGCACCCGGCCGCCATGTTTGGTGGGATCGGCGGAGAGACCGACGATGGCGATACTGGACGGATCGAGAAGCCGGCCCAGATCGCTCATCGCAACTGAGGCATCACCTCGGAAGCAAACAGCTCGAGACTGTCGCCTTCTCCCATGTCGTAGAAGTAGAGGATCATGTCGGTGCAGCCCTCGGCGACGAAATGGCCCATCTCCTCCACCGCCTGGGACACGGTCACAGCGAGATGCTCTTCCCGAAACTCCTCTGGCGTGCATGAGCGACGGCGTGCCGCGATGTCGAGCTTTTGCTGTAGGTCGGCCTCGTCACGACCTATCACCGACATCAAATGCGACGTTCGCCCGATCTCGTCGTAGGGCCGGCCCACGGCTTCACAGTGGCCGGCCAGCACCTCCGACTTGTGTCGGAAGTTGTCGATGCTGTCGCCGAAATTAGCGAAGTCGGCGAACTTGGCAACGATGCGAAGTGTGCGTTTCTCACCGCCCCCGGCGATCCACAGCGGCGGGTGCGGACTCTGGATTGGCTTGGGCCGATTGATTGCGCCGTCGACCCGGTGGTGGTCGCCGTGGAACTTGGCCTCGTCCTGGGTCCACATCGCCAGGAGGACCTGAACCGACTCCTCGAGCATGTCGAGTCGCTCGCCCGGCGATGGGAACCGATACCCGTAAGCCTCGAACTCACCTTTCGACCAACCTGCCCCGATCCCGACATCGAGCCGCCCCCCTGAGATGACATCGATATTGGACGTCATCTTCGCCAACAGGGACGGCGGTCGGTACAGGGCGCAGGTGCACATCTGCCCGAGACGGACCCGTTTGGTGACCGCGGCCAATGCGGCCATGAGAGTCCACGCGTCGAAGGTGCTCTCCTGGGTGACCACCGGGTGGGTGTGAAAATGGTCGTAGACCCAAAGCGAGTCGTAACCGGCACTCTCAATCAATGCAGCGTGGTCACGGATTCGCGGCCATTGGTCCTCGATCGGCACTCCGATCTGATCGCCTTTCCACCCCTGTGGCACGAATGTCCCGAAACGCATGTCTCTCCTGTCAGCTCAGCTCTGGCCAGACCTTGACCACACCGTCGGCGGCCAGCTGTCTGACCTCAGCCTCGTCCATGCCCAGCCTTCCCGTGAGCACTTCGACGGTGTGCTGGCCCAGCATCGGGGCTGGCTCGTTGGGGCTCTGCCAGTCGCTCCATTTGATCGGAGAGGTTGGATAGCGGATCTCGCCCAGGGTCGGGTGCTTATAGATCCCGACCATGCCCCGTGCCAAAACCTGGGGGTCGGTGAACACCTGCTCCATGTCATTGACCGGGGCGTTGGGGATGTCGTGCTCGTCGAGAGTCGCCAGCCATTCGGCGTTGCTTCTGGTGAGGAATATTTCGGAGAGAATGCCGACGACATACTCGCGATTAGCCACCCGCTGGGAGTTGTCAGCCGACCTCGGGTCATCCTTGAGGTCGGGGCGGCCGATGGCGTCGCACAGGTTCTGCCAGAACTTCTCGTCACGGGCCGCCACTACCACGTAGCCGTCACTCGTCCGAAACGCCTGCCAGGGGACCATGTGGGCGTGGGCGGTGCCCAGCCTGGTCAGCTTTCGCCCCGAGTTGAGGTGGTCGAGGGCGTCGTAGGAAAGCAGCGATACCAAGGTGTCGAGCATCGCCACATCGGCATGCTGACCGTTGCCGTGCAAGCCCCGCCCCACCAGGGCGGCCAGCACCGATATGCATGAATAGATGCCACCGGCGATGTCGGCGATGGGGATTCCCACCCGCGCCGGATCCCCCTCGGCAGGCCCGGTGATGTCGACGTGTCCGCTGTAGGCCTGGACGACCAGATCGAAAGCCGACTTGTCCCTGGCAGGGCCGTATTCGCCGAACCCGGTCACCGACGATGTGATGATGTCCGGGTTTCGCTTCTTCAATGACTCGTGGTCGATGCCGAGCCGGGCCATGACCCCGGGTCGGAAGTTGTCGATGACCACGTCGGCCTGTTCGACCAGGGAGAGGAACAGCTCGAGACCACGAGGATCCTTCAGGTCGAGGACCACGCTCTGCTTGCCACGGTTCATGAAGAGGTGGATGGCACTCTCGTCATGGAGGGGGGCGATCGTTGCGTTTCGTGCGGTGTCGCCTGAATGGGGCTCGATCTTGATCACCTCGGCCCCGAGGTCGGCGAGGATCACCCCGCCGAAGTTGCCCGCGATCACCTGACCCAATTCGAGGATGGTGACGCCGGTCAGCATCCCGGCCATCAGGTCGTCCAGGTAATTGGCACTACCTGCCCCGTCCGAGCCGATTCGTCGACTGCACGCGAGACGAGAAGCACATCGATGCCCTCGTTCCCGGTGGCCAGGATCGGGCTGGGGCGACCGGTGCCAACGCTGTTGATGAAGGCGTGTGTCTCCTCCTGCATCGCCCCGAAGTGCTCGCCCAGCGCCCAGTCACCCGGCATATAGGAGCCCAGCATCGCCACGTTCATCGATGTGTCCGGGGTATATGGCGAGGCGATTGGTTTGTGGGAAGCCATCAGGACATCCCGATGGTCGTCTTTCACCGAGATCACACCGTCCCGCCCGAACAACTCGAAGTCCATGCTTGCCACATAGGCGGGCCAGAACTCGGGCAACTCCCAGCTCACTCCGAGATTGGCCACCATGCCGTCCTCATAGGTCAACACACACCACGTGGAATCGAGAGCGCCGTACTGCTCGTGAATCCGACCTTTGGTGGAGCCGGCGGCATAGGCGGTGACGGGAAGGGTGCCGCCCAGGTACCAGGCGAGCAGATCGAAGAGGTACGTCATGGTGTTGATCGATGGAGTGGTGGTGCCAGCGCGCGAGATCACCGACCGAGCCACCGCCTGGGTCAGGTAAATGGTTGCTTTGGCCGAAGTCACTTCTCCGACATATCCCTTCAGAACATGCTCTTTGATCGCCAAGTAACGGCGGCGAAAGCGTTGGGTGAACCCGGTGTATACGGGAACTCCGTACTCCTCGGCGGCGGCGATCAGTTTGTGCCCCTCGTCGGAGAGGATGGTGAAGGGTTTCTCCACCAGTACCGATTTCCCGGCCTGGATTGCGGCCATCGCCGGCTCGAAATGGGCGTCCTCGGTGGAGGCGATGATCACCGCATCGACGTCGTCCCTGGTGACGATCTCGTTGGCGTCGGTGGACCACACATCGGCCTCACAGGAGGAGGCGAGACGGGTTGCCTTGTCCTCGACGATGTCACACACCGCCAGAAAGTCGACGGACGGATGCCGATGCGAGATCTCGGCGCGGAGGCTTCCGATCGACCCGGCGCCGATCACGGCGACGCCGACCCCGTCTGCGATATACCGGCTTCTGGTCAATTTCCCTCCTTGTTGGCACGGGCCGCAATCTCGGCGCGGGCGATGATGGTTCGGGCGACCCGGGCGACGGCGTAGTCCACCATCTTCCCGTCGACTGCGATCGAGGCCGACCCCTGGGCCTCGGCCTCCTCGAAGGCGGCAAGAACCTTCTTCTGATACTCGACCACGTCCGCGGACGGGGTGAACACGTCGTTGATGACCGAGATCTGCGCCGGGTGGATGGCCACCTTCCCCACGTATCCCAGACGCCGCGCCAGTTCACATTCGACCCGCAGCCCGTCCGGGTTGCGGAAATCCATGAACACTGCCTCCATCGGGTAGGGCACCGCGGCGGCTCGCGAGCTGAGCAGAACCTGGGAGCGCGCCTGCATCAGACCCGTGCCTTCCGGTGTCCATTCGACACCGAGATCGGCGACGAGGTCTCCTTGCTCGCCACCTCCGAACATGACGCATTCCACGCGGTCGCTGGCTTTGGCCATCTCGTAGGTGAGCCGCACCCCGAGGGCCGACTCGATCAGCGGGATGATGGTGATCGAGCCGTTTGGCTTGCCGGTGGTCATCTCGAGGGCGGTGAGTGCGCCGTCGACCTTGCTGATTGTCTCAGGGCTTTCGGCCTTGGGGATGATCACACCCACGACGTTCGCCTGGCCGGATGCCACCACGTCCTCCCAGAGCAGGCCGGTTTCCACCGCGTTGGTGCGTACGTAGTAGGGCACCGGAGACTCGGGCAGGTTGGCGAGGTTGCCCCGGGCCACAGGCTTGTTATCGAGGGAGACGGAGTCCTCGAGGTCGACGATTACCGCGTCCGTGCCGGAGCGAACCGCCTTCTCCAGCATGTCGAGGCGATTGCCGGGGGTGAAGAGCATCGAGCGAACAGGTTCCATTCAGGCCCTCACTTGATCGCCATCGGATTTAGCGGAGAGCCCACCGCCCGTGTGAACGGCAACGGCGGGCCGCAGAACATGAATTCGTAGACGCCGTCGGACGCACAGTCATCTGCGAGGGGATCGAGATCGAAGATCTCTCCCAGCCAAAGGCCCATATGCACGATGAACACGATATGAAGTGGCTGAGCCACGTCGGGCGTCTCGTTGGGCCGAACTTCCAGGCCCCAGGTGTCGGTGGCGAGGGCGGCGATCTCACGTTGTGCCACCCAATCCACGCTGTCCAGCCCGAGTCCGGGAGCCTCACCGCCGGCATAGTCGCCCCAGGCGCCGGCGGCTCGTGTCGCTGTCATGGCCCCGGTTCGAACGAAGACGAAGTCGCCAGAGCCGACAACCAATCCTGCGTGGCTTTCTGCCTGCTCCAACTCCTTGGAGTTGATCGCGTGGCCCGGCTCCAGCCAATCGACACCGAGGGCCCGAGGCACGTCGAGCAGCACCCCCCGACCGACCATTCCCCCCGAGGCGTTGGCGACATCCCCCTTGAGGGCGCCCTTGCTCGACACCCACTCGGCTCCGTACCCGTTGTAGATCGTGCCTTCGAAGACCACATGCCCGAATGCGTCCCATTGGGTTCCGGATTGGAGGGGCATGATGATGATGTCGTCCGTGCCCCGGAAATGCTTGTCGACTCCGCCGTAGAAATCGCGAATCGAGGTCCCGGCGATGGCGTCGGCCCCATCGCGGATCATGAGGTGGATCGGGTTGAAGCGGCCCAGGCCCCCGGTCTGCGGCCCGTCCTCGTCGTAGGGGAGGGCCATCGAAATCGTTTTGCCTGACCTCACCAGTGCCGCAGCGGCCACCACCATCTCCGGGGTGACCAGGTTGAGCGTCCCCTTCTCGTCGTCCGGTCCCCAACGCCCCCAATTGCTGTGCCTGGCGCTCAGCTCGCGGACTGTTTCGATGTCGGGGGTCACTGTGCTCTTTCGCCTGGCGGGTTGTGCAGGATGCACGATATATGATCCGACTCCATGCCATCGCCGGAGCACGAATTCACCGCCGAGCAGGAGCTGTTTCGCTCCACGATCCGTGAATTTTGCGAGAAGGAGATCAGCCGGGAGTACGTCCGTGAATGCGATCGGGAGCATCGGGCTCCCAAAGAGCTGTACGACAAGATCGCCGCCCAGGGATGGCTCGGCATCAACATCCCGGAGGAGCACGGGGGAGCAGGGGCCGGTGCTGTCGAAGTCGCCATCCTTCTCGAAGAGTTGGGGCGAGCCTTCCTCGACCTTTCGTTCTGGGTGTTCCGAACCGTGACCTGGGGCGGATTGGCACTGAGCCGCGACGCGACCGACGAGCTGAGACGGGAGTTGCTTCCCAAGATCGCTTCGGGGGAGCTGACCGTGTGTTTCTCTCTTACCGAGCCCGATGCCGGGTCAGATGCGGCGGCGATCACCCTCTCCGCGGTTGAGGACGGAGATGACTTCATCCTCAACGGGCAGAAGGTGTTTACCTCCGGCTTCAAGGTCAGTGATCTCGACGTGGTGGCCACCCGCACCTCGTCGGGCGACAGCAAGCATCACGGCATCACCAATTTCATCGTCGACACCAACAGCCCCGGGCTCGATTGGAGCCCGATCGAGACCCTGGGCCA
>CAZSMJ010000035.1:0-11142 GCA_964608055.1 uncultured Acidimicrobiaceae bacterium
GCCATCCCCACCGGGATCAAGATCTTCAACTGGCTGGGAACGATGTGGATGGGTCGAATACGTCTCACCACCCCGATGCTGTTTGCAATCGGGTTCCTGGCCATGTTCACCATCGGTGGCCTTTCAGGAGTGACCCACGCCGTCGTGCCGTCGGACTGGCAGCAAACCGACACCTACTACATCGTGGCCCACTTCCACTACGTGTTGTTCGGAGGCGCAATCTTTGGGCTGTTCGGTGGGCTCTATTACTGGTTCCCCAAGCTCACCGGGAAGGTGATGAACGAGCGGCTGGGGAAGACCCACTTCTGGCTGCAACTGCTGGGGTTCAACCTCACCTTCGCCCCTATGCATTGGCTGGGTCTCCAAGGCATGGTGCGCCGGACCTGGAAGTACGCACCGGAGACCGGTCTCGAGCCGTGGAACCTGGCGGAAACCGTCGGCGCCTTCATCATCGCGCTCTCGATCGCGATCTTCATGTACAACTGGTACACGAGCAAACGCCACGGTCAACCGTCGGGCCTCGACCCCTGGGATGCTCGGACGGTGGAATGGATGGTTCCCAACCCGAGCCCGGAGTACAACTTTGCGGTGCCGCCGGTGGTGACCCGTCTCGACCATTTCTGGCATCTCAAATACGACGAGGGCTCCGACGGGCGAGCGGTGCCCAAACCCGACATCGACCAGATCGTCGCTCAGATCGAGCACGATCAGCTCAACCCGGTGTCGCCGATCCACCTTCCCAACCCCTCTTACTTCCCCTTCTTCATGGCTATGGGATTCCCCGTCATCTTCTACGGGATCATCTATCACGAAGCGCTGTGGGGGAAGGCTCTGATCTTCGCTGGTGTCCTCATCGCCCTGGTCTCGGTCATCGGGTGGGCCATCGAGCCGCTCGAGGAGCCTCATCATGTCGACCACGGAGATGACCACGACGACGAGGAGCACTCCGAAGAGCACGAGGACGCTCTTGGCTGACCTGCTCCACGAAGCCCCGCTGGATCATCCGGAGCACGAGTCGACGGGTGTCGACAACCGCAAGCTCGGTATGTGGCTCTTCCTCAGCTCGGAGTTCCTGTTCTTCGGCGCCCTGATCTCTAACTACCTGTTGTATTCGAACCGGTCTGGATTCGCCGGCATCTATCCCTCGGAGATCTACGACATCCCGTTCACCTCGGTGAGCTCCTTCGTGTTGTTGATGAGCTCGCTGACCATGGTCCTCGCCCACAACGCACTGACGCGTGCCGACATGAACGGCACCCGGACCTGGCTGTTCGCCACGGCGGCGTTGGGCTCGGTGTTTCTCGGCGGCCAGGTCTTCGAGTTCACCGAGTTCATCGTCAACTCCGGAATGAAGCTCACCACTAATCCGGCGGCGTCGGCGTTCTACGTTCTCACCGGATTCCACGGCACCCATGTGGCGATCGGGGTGATCATGCTCCTCTCCCTGTGGGGAATCTCACGACGCCCGGGTGGCCTCAGCGAAAAGCACGGGATGAACCTCGAACTGGTCGGTCTCTATTGGCACTTCGTCGACATCATCTGGATCGTGATTTTCACCGTCGTCTATCTCCTGTCGGTGCCTCCGGCATGACCAGCGAGCACCACCACCCGACTCCGGCTCAATACTGGAAGATCGCCGTGGTCCTCGGAGTGCTGACCGCGATCGAGGTAGCGCTCTACTACGTGAACCTCTCCTACGACCTGGGGTCGTTCAACGCGATCCTGCTCATCCTCCTGGCCACGCTGAAGTTCGTCATCGTTGTGGCCTATTACATGCACCTCCGCTACGAGAAGGCCACCCTGAGCAAGTTCTTCGCCGGGGGGTTCGTGCTCGCGGCCTCGCTCTACACCGTGCTGCTCGCCGCATTGGGAGCCCTGGTCATCAGGGGATCTTGATGCCTTTGCCCCCCTGGCACCCCCACTTCGACCTCTTCTTGTTGGTCTTCGTGCTCGGCTTCGGCTACTGGTACGCCGACGCCCGTCTCCGCCCTCTCATCAGCCCTGAGAGTCCCCGGGCAACGACCAGCCAGCGTTGGCAGTGGTATGGGGCCCTTGTCTTGCTGTCGTTGGTATCGGGGTGGCCGATCCACGACATCGGGGAGACATCGCTGTTCACCTTGCACATGATCGAGCACATGGTGATTGCGCTGGTGGTGCCGCCGTTGCTGCTCCGCGGCTGTCCGCGTTGGCTCGGTGACGTGACGCTTGGAAGCTCGAAAATAGCGCGTTTGCTCCGGCCCCTGGCCAGGCCGGTGCCGGCCTTTGTCATCTTCAATGTCACGTTCATCCTGATCCACTGGCCGGAACTGGTCGGCTGGATGTTGACCAGCAGGTCGATTCACTTCGTGGTCCACGCCTGGCTGTTCGGGGCGGCGATCCTGATGTGGCTCCCGATTTTCTCGCCGACGGCCGCGATCCCCCGTCTCAACCCGCCCGCTCAGATGCTCTACCTGTTCCTCCAGTCGCTGCTCCCGACGGTCCCGGCCTCATTCCTCACCTTCTCCTCGGTCCCGATCTACCCGGTGTATGGAAACGCCGCCCTCGCCTACGGCCTCACCGCGGTAACGGACCAGACGATCGCCGGCGTGATCATGAAACTGGGGGGTGGCTTCTTGCTGTGGGGCACCATTGCGGTGATCTGGTTCCGATGGACCAAACAGGAGCGGGACTGGGAGAGGCTGGAATCGTCGCTGAGGGCGGGTTGACCCCGACCCGGGTCGCCGATCGACGTCTTCTGCATCTCGCGATCCGATCGATTGTCGTCCTGGCCTTCGTCGCAATCGTGGCTTGTGCCCAAAACTCGGGCACCGCTCGGGGAGTGGTCATCTCGGTCGAGGGAACTCTGGAGGACGTGACCGCTTTCTCGGTGCTCGTGGAGGGCGAGGAGTGGCTCCTCCTCCCCACCGAGAACGGTGATTATGAATTTCGCCTTCCCCACCTTCGCGAGCACCAGCTCAGCGGTGAACCGATATTGGTCGGTTGGGAGATGGTGGATAACGTTCGGTACGCATTGAGCCTGGCCGACAGGTAGCGGGGCTCGGAACCAACGGAGCACATATCTTGAGGCAGCAGGCAGATACGTCGATCGGTCGATTCTTCCTCCCTGGCCCTACCGAGGTGGATCCCGAGGTGCTGGCCGCCCAGACCCACCCGATGATCGGTCATCGTGGGTCGGCGATCCAGGAGCTGATCGCCGAGATCGAGGTCGGCTTGAAACAGGTCTTCCTCACCGAACGGCCAGTGATCATCTCGACATCATCGGCAACCGGATTGATGGAGGCCGGGATCAGGAACGGAGTCGGAGAGGGCAAGGTCCTCTGCCTGGTCAACGGGGCGTTCTCGAAGAGATTCGCCGACATCGCCATCGCCTGCGGCCGCGCAGTCGATGTCTGGGAAGTGCCGTGGGGCGAGCACCACAACCCTGCGGAGCTCTCGGATCGGCTGCGGTCGAACATCTACGACGCGGTCACTGTCACCCACTCCGAGACCTCGACGGGCGTCCTTCAGAACCTCGAAGGGCTGGCGACGGCAGCGGCCGGCAGCGAGCGTGCCCTGTTCTTGGTGGATTCGGTGACTGGTGTCTGCGGGACCGAGGTCCGCACCGACGACTGGCTTCTCGACTGGGTGCTCACGGGCTCGCAGAAGGCGATGGCGCTGCCGCCGGGGCTCGCCTTTGGCGTCGCCTCGGAGGCGCTGTTGGAGCGTTCCACAACCCTGCCCGGAAAGGGCGTTTACTTCGACTTGGTTGCCCTGACCCGCAGTCTGGAGGCCATGCAGACTCCGGCGACACCGGCGATTTCGTTGCTGTATGCATTGCGGCTGCAATTGGAGAGAATCCTGGCCGAAGGTATCGAGGCACGCTGGAAGCGGCATACCGCAATGCGAGAGCGCACCCTCGAATGGGTCGACGAGATGTCCTCGTTGGGGGTTGCCCCCTTCGCTCCCGAGGGATATCGCTCGCCGACTGTGACCTGCATCAGCCTCCCTGGGCGTGTCGCCGGCCCCGAAGTCGTGGCCGGCATGAAGCAGCGGAACTGGGTCATTGGCTCGGGTTACGGCAAGCTCAAGGAGACCACCATCCGCATCGGGCACATGGGTGACCGCACCGTCGACGAGTTGAACCTGCTCCTCGACGACCTGGCGGAAGTCGTCCGATGAGTGGCGAGTTCAGGGTCGTCGTGACCGATCACGTGTCTGAATCAGGTCTCGCCCCGCTGCTCGAGGACTCGAGGTTCGTGGTCACGCGCATCGACGATTCTGCGACCGATGTGTTCCAGGCGGCGTTGGCCGACGCCGACGGCCTGATCGTCAGAAGCGCTACGAGGGTGACCCGTGAGATGCTGGACCAGGGCCCGCGGCTCCGGGTCGTCGGGCGAGCCGGCGTCGGTATCGACAACATCGACCTACCGGCGGCCACGGAGCGGGGGATCACGGTCCTCAACTCCCCGGCCGGAAACACAGTGGCCGCGGCTGAGCTCACGATGGCTCTGATCCTGTCGGTCGTTCGCCGGGTCGCCGAAGCGGACCGTTCCATGAGGGCGCAGAAGTGGGAGCGCTCACGGCTTCGGGGAGTGCAGCTCAAGGATCGGACCCTGGGCTTGGTCGGCGCCGGTCGCATCGGGAGCGAGGTCGCCATCCGGTGCCGTGCGTTCGGGATGAAGGTCCTGGCCTACGACCCCTACCTGACCACCGAGCGGGCCGTCGACCTCGGACTGGCCCTCACCGGGCTCGACGAGGTCCTGACCCATGGCGACATCATCTCCCTCCACGTTCCACTCACCGAGGAGACCTTGCATCTCATCGACGCAGCTGCCCTGGCACGGATGAAGCCCGGCGCCTTCGTGGTGAACGTCTCGAGGGGAGGGGTGATCGATGAGGATGCATTGGCCCATGCGTTGGCCGACGGCCATTTGGCCGGCGCCGCCCTGGATGTCTTCGAATCTGAGCCGCTTTCGCCCCAAAGCCCGCTGCTCAGTCTGCCCAACGTGGTACTCACTCCTCACCTCGGGGCATCGACCGTGGAAGCCCAGGAGTTGGTTGCTCGTGAGATTGCCGAGTCGGTACGCGATGCTCTTGCTTTGGGCGACCTTTCCGGCTCCGTAAACCCTGCCTAGGAGTCTCCGCCGCTAGCCGAGAATCAGGATCACCGCAGCCTCTTCGCCCGCCTCTTCCTCGTTGCTCTCGCCCGGACTGCGAGCGAACAACACCGCAAAGACGATGAGGAGGACGGTGGCGATCCCGATCAGGGCGACCATCGCCTCGCCGAAGCTGATCTTGATGTTGGGACGGGTTCCGGCGAGCGAGGCGAACCCGAGGATCCCGAGCGAGGTGAGAATGGCCACCACTGCCGCCCCGCCGGAAGTGAGATGACTCGACTCGATCAGAGCCCAGGCAAAGGGCAGGACGAGTAGCACCAGGATGAGCAAACCCAGGGCGGGGATAGTGAGGGCTCCGCCCAGCCGACTCCTCACCTGGGCGATCTCGTCGCCGTCACCGGCAACCGCCACCGGGACCGCTACTGCCTGAGTGGCCGCGGAAGTGATCCCGCCGAGCACCGCCCCGCCGAGGAGCATCACCGCCAGCGTCGCGAGGACCGGGAGCTGGACCATTCCCTCCGCACCCTCGACCGGTGTCCCGAAACCACTCGTCAGCAGAGATGCAGCCCCGATCCCGAGTAACAGGCCGATCACAGCGCCCAGCCACCCGGTTGACGCCGCCGAGTTGTTGAGCTGCATCCCGGGATTGGCCCACGCTGCCGAGGCTCGAGAAAGGCCGGCTGTGATCGCGCCGAAAAGGAGGCTGACAAGGGCAATCCCGATGATGACGGAGTTCGAGGTCGCCTGGATCACCGGGGTGTATGGCCCCTCGCCGATGACTGTTGCGTTCTGTGCCCACCACGTGGTTGCCACCAGGAAACCGGTGAGACCGAGGACCGATCCGGCCCAGGCCCCGACCCTGGTGGCGTTGCGAATCCTGATGCTCAGAGGGACCGGCTCGAGAGGCGTCACCGGCTCAGGCTCAGGGGCCAAGGCCACGACCGCTGGAGGTGGCGCGATGACAGGAGCGGCGGCGGGCTCAGGCGAAGGGGTGGACTCGGAAGCGGCGGGCTCGGGTTCGGGCTCCGGACCAGGCTCCGGGGAAGGCGGCGGAGTCGACGTCGCAACGGGAGCGCCACCGGCCCATGCGGCCAAGACATCCTCGATCGTTGTGCCATTGGCCGCGGCGCGTGCAGCAGCCGATCGTCGGATGAGGCTCTCGGGTGTGTTCATGGCGGCAGCCACGGTCGGCAGCAGGTCGCTCACGGTGCGGGACATTACTTTGATTGCCGGCCGACTTGGCCTGTCTCTCCCCCCAGCGAACGGAGTGAGCGTTGGGGGAGTACCGCCGGAGGCGGGGAGGGGGGCTTCCCGCCACGCGTGCGGCTGGCACAGATAACCGATGCCCGGGCCTAGGTACTCTCCACCCGATGCTCGCCGTCATCAGCTATCCGCCGATCCCGATCTGGGATGTGGGCCCGATCAGCTTCTCCCTGCACGGGGTCTTCGCCGCTCTCGGGTTCGTGGCAGGCGCCTGGCTCGCGACGAGAGAGTTGAACAAGCGCGGCTTCGACACCGTGAAATACCAGTCGTGTCTGACCTGGGGCCTCATCGGCGCCTTGCTCGGTGCCCGCTATTTCACCGTCCCCGCCCAACTCATGGCCGACACACCGCTCCTCGATGCCTTGAACCCGATCGCCGGGAACTTTTCGATCATGGGTGGCTTCCTGGGCGGCATCCTCGCCGGCGGATGGCGGATGCGTCAGCTGGGGATGCCGATTCTGGCCACACTCGACATGTCATCTTTCGGGCTGGCGCTCGGCACGATCGTGGGGAGAATCGGCGACCTCGCCATCGTCGAGCATCTGGGCCGGGCCACCTCCGCCTGGTGGGGCTACGGGATCCGTCCCGGTTACGACGTTGCTCCCCAGCACGATGGCTTGGAGTGCACCGAAGCGACAGTCGGCGCCGACGGCTTCTGTGGGATCTATCACCATGTGGCCGTCTATGACATGATCGGAGCGGCCATCTTGATGGGTGTCCTCTATTTCGTCTACCGACGATTTCGACTTCATTACGGCCAACTCCTGTTCATCTGGGTTGCCTGGTACGGCTTCCAGCGCTTCGTCCTCGACGGACTCCGCTTCGGCATGGGGGACGCGGTCGTTGGAGACTTCACCTGGAACCAACTGAGTGGTTTCGCCGCCGGCATTGGTGGCGTATTGATGATCTGGTGGCTGGACCGGACCCAGGAATTCGTCTCGGCCGAAGCCGACGAAGCCCTGATCAATGCCTAGCTTTCGTCAGGTGCGGTTCTTCTCATCGCGCCAGGCCAGCCAATCGACCACCGGCTCCAAGTCGTAGCCCGATCGTCCGTCCACACCGAGGGTGATCAGATTGGCGCCGGCGTCCACGAAGGCGTCTCCAGACTCGGGCCGGCGCAAGTTTGCGCCGCAAGATCGCTCGATCTCCGATGGGTCCCGGCCCAGCTGGCGGCACCAGTCGTCGAGGACCTGGTTCTTGTGGCGGATGGTTTCTGCCTGCCCGAAGCCGTGCCACATGTCGGCATGCTCAGCGGTGTAGCGGAGGGTCTTTCTCTCGCCACCTCCGCCGATCAGCACCGGGATCTTCCGGATGGGGGCTGGGTTCAGGCTGCGCCAGCGGGCTTCGATCCTGGGGAGGGCTGCCCTCAGATCGGCCAGTCTCGAGCCTGCGGTACCGAACTCGTACCCGTAGTCGTCATAGTCCTTCTCGAACCACCCTGCGCCGATCCCGAGGATCAGTCGTCCACCTGAGATGTGATCGACCGTGCGGGCCATGTCGGCCAACAGCTCCGGGTTTCGATAGCTGTTGCAGGTGACCAGAGCACCGATTTCCACGCGCTCGGTGATTTCGGCGAAGGAAGCGAGCATGGTCCAGCACTCGAAATGCTTGCCGGCGGGGTCACCGCTCAGCGGGAAGAAATGATCCCAGTTGAAGACGATATCCGTTCCCAGCTCTTCGGCTTTCACTGCCGCAGCCTTGATCTGTGAGTAGTCGGCGTGTTGGGGTTGCAGTTGAACGGCGATGCGGATCGGGCGGGCCAAGAGCTCTCTTCCTCCGGATGGGCGTCGCAACGGTACCGCCGCCCGTCAGATGCCGAAAAGGGTGTCCTCGATCAGAGCATCGACCACCGCCCGCAGCGCTTCGTCATTGCTCGCGCCCGCCGCGAGCGCAGCCTCGTAGGTGGCCAGCTGGCGGTGGGCGCTGGTTCCCCCCTGGACGATGTTCCGGGCGTTACGGACCTCGTCCGGCACCCCCAGCTCCACCGCATCCGGAGCCAAGATTTCGATGAGCTCTTCCACCAGGTCAGAGAACTGGACCAACTCACCTTTCCCGAAGTCGACGAGCGAGCCCTCGGTCCCATAGCGCTGAGCGCGCCACATGTTCTCCGCGATCAAGAATGGCGGGTAGGTGCGCCATCTCTGGTTCTGCCTTCTCAGGCGGAACAGCATCGACAACAGGCAGACATAGATCGCGGCCACTGTGATCGCGTCGTCGAGGCGGGTACAGACATCACTCACCCTCATCTCGAGGGTCGGATAGCGGGCGGATGGCCGAATGTCCCACCACAGGCTGCTCGGGGTGTCGATGATCCCGGCGTCGATCAAAAGGTCGACTGTCCGCTCGTACTCGCCCCAAGAGACGAAATCCTGGGGAATCCCGGTCCGCGGGAGGTTGCGGAAGATGATCAACCGATAGGCGAGGAGGCCGGTCGGGCTCCCGTCCCAGAACGGCGACGAGGTGGTCAAGGCCAGGAGATGGGGGAGCATGTACTTGACCTGGTTCATCAGGTCGATCCGGAGGTGGGGATCTTCGATCCCGACGTGGATGTGCATGCCGCAGATCACCAGTTGTCGGGCCACCTGCTGGTAGTCGGTGGCCAAGTTGGTGTATCGGGGCTGCTCGGTGGTTTCCTGGTCCGCCCAGTTGGCAAAAGGGTGGGTCGAGGCGGCGATGATTGCCGCCCCGTACTCGCTGACCACGCTCGAAAGGTCCCGTCTCATGTTGGCGAGATCCACACGGGCATCCTGGACCCTGGTGCACACCTTGGTCCCAACCTCGATCTGCGCCTTGAGGAATTCAGGGGTCACCTGGGGGCCCAGCACCTCGCGCAATGAGTCCCACATCTCGGGTGGGGGGCTCTTGATGAGATCACGTGACTCCCGATCGACGACCAGGTACTCCTCTTCGATGCCGATGGTGAACGCCGGTCGTTCGATCATGACGGCGAATCTAGAGGCCGTCGCTCAGGAGCTGGCGCCGTTCCTCTGAACAGGTCTGGCGAATGTGACAGCCTTCGAGATGGTCGTTGACCAACCCCATGGCTTGCATGAAGGCGTAGACGGTTGTGGGGCCGACGAAGGACCAGCCACGTTGCTTGAGTTCTTTGGAGATCGCGGTCGAGGTGACGGTCGTGGGCGTCATGTCCGTCGGCGGCTCGTCGGTTGGGTCGGCCCAATCCCAGAAGTAGCGGGCGAGTGTCCCTCGGTCCTCGACGAGATCCAAGGCGCGTTGGGCGTTGTTGATGGTCGAGCGGATCTTGCCTTGGTGGCGCACGATGCCGGCGTCGCCGAGCAGGCGGGAGACATCGGACTCTCCGAACTCGGCCACCTTCTCGATCTCGAAGTCGGCGAAGGCGGCGCGGAAGTTGGGGCGTTTCCGGAGGATGGTGAGCCAGGACAAGCCGGATTGGAAACCTTCGAGACAGATCTTCTCGAACAATCTCCGGTCATCGGTGACCGGATGGCCCCACTCGGTGTCGTGATAGATCCGGTAGATGTCGGGTTCTGCCGCCCACCAACACCGGGTGAGGCCGCTGTCGTCGGTGATGAGCTCCATGCCCCGTGGTTTCTACCAGTAATCGATTGCCTTTTAGCCTCGTTTAGCCGTGGGCTTCCTACCCTGACCACCAGATGAGATCCACCCGAGCCCGGGACGGTCTGTCCGGGGCCGCCGCCGCGGCCCTCGCCCTCGGTGTCTCCGAGCTCGCGGCCGGATTCTTTTCCGGGCTCCCCTCCCTGATCGAAGGTGTGGGCAACTGGGTGATCGACATCGTCCCGGAGCCGATCAAGCATTGGGCGATATCTGTTTTCAGCACCAACGACAAGCTCGCCCTTCTGGTCGGGATGACGGTCGTGGCGATCCTTCTGGGAGGCTTGTTGGGCGTGGTCGCCAGGAGCCGGTTCGGGATCGCCATGGTCGTGTTCATCGGGTTCGGGTTGCTCGGCGCCCTGGCTGCGAGCCGTGAACCTGCGGTGAGCGTGGGCATGGCGATGATCTCGGGAGGTCTCGCGGCGGTCACCGGACTGGTTTCCCTGCATTGGCTGCTCGGGCTCTCCCCGCCGGTGGCGGAAGGCGAGACAGCTGCCCCGGCGCGCGATGACTCACGCCGGTCCTTCATCATCGGAGTGAGCGCAATTCTCGGGTTGGCCGTGGCGTCGGCCGGGATGGGCCGGTTGCTTCTGGAACGGGCCAAGCAAGCCGTCGCCGGACGGGCAGAAGTCGTGCTTCCCGGCCCAGCCCAGGCCGTCGATCCGGTGCCTCCTGGTGCCGAGCTCGGGGTGTCGGGCTTAAGCCCGGTGATCACGCCCAACGATTCGTTCTACCGGATCGATGCGGCGTTCTCAGTGCCCCGAGTTGACCTGCCGGCGTGGTCCCTCAGTGTCAAGGGCATGGTCGATCGTCCGTACTCCATCACCTATGCCGACCTCCTCGACATGCGGATGGTGGAGCGCTACGTCACATTGTCCTGTGTCTCCAACCCGGTCGGAGGGAACCTGGTGGGGAACGCCAAGTGGCTCGGGGTCCCTCTGACCGAGATCTTGGATCGTGCCGGGGTGCAACCCGAGGCAGAGCAGATAGTCGGCAGGTCGGTGGATGACTTCACGGTTGGGTTCCCGGTCGAGGCCGCCTACGACGGTCGTGACAGCCTCCTCGCAGTGGGGATGAACGACGAGCCACTTCCCTTCGAGCACGGGTTTCCGGCCCGACTGGTGGTGGCCGGTCTCTACGGGTACGTCTCGGCGACAAAGTGGATCTCGGAGATCGAGCTCACCCGGTGGGA
>CAZSMJ010000035.1:11242-17439 GCA_964608055.1 uncultured Acidimicrobiaceae bacterium
TGGAGGCAATGGTCGATCGAATGGGACGCCCCGGTTGGCTCTCATGTGATCCGGGTGCGGGCCACCGACGGGGAGGGGAATTTACAAACAGACGAGATCGTCCCCCCCGCCCCCAACGGCGCCACCGGATGGCACACCATCGAGACGGTGGTGGCCTGACCCACCTCCTCCTCCCCTAATTGGGACGTACAGGGGTCATATACGGACCTGTGCCACCCAATTACGAGGGGTTCACGCGAGGTCCACCGCGGAGATGGCCCAGGACAACCCGCTGTCCGGGTCTTCGATGGCCAGACGCAGGGCCCACCCGGTGCCCGGGCTCCCGTCGTCGAACCAGAACCAGGCAAACCGTGACGCGGCCGCCCCCAGGGCCGCGGCCGGGCAGGGCCAGGGAAGGTCGGCCATGACCGACGTGGCCCACCACCCCAGATGCCTGCCGGCGGCGGCTCCCCGTCTCTTGCCGTGGGCCCCGCCCGAGGCTGCGGCCCACCCCATCCACGCCAGTCCCGCAGCGGCCTCGATGGCGGCGTCGCGACAGACGGTTGCCCCGAGCGCCCGGATGGCGGCCAGATGGTTTCCGGAGACGACCGTCGTCTGACACCGCCCGTTTGACTCGTCTGTCCATGGCTCGACCAGATCGGCGAGCGCCGCCTCGGATTGAGGATCCTCGAGCATCTCGAAACTTGCGGGCAATTCGGACTCGGTGAGATCGGGTGATGGAGGGGAAGGTGCTTCGACCTTGTCCCTCTTGTAGGTGGCCAACGGATATCGAGGCTCCCACTCCTCCAGCCGTCCGGGGAGATCGAGATTCGGCTCGTCGACCCGCTCACCCCGTACGACACGCTCAGCGGCCAGTGTCCGGCGCTCAGGCCCGTTCTCGAGGTATGGCTCCATCTCTCGCCAGGTCTTGGTGCTGGCCGCGACCTCGGCGAGGGGGCCGAGGGCAAAGCGTGACTGGCCCTCGGAGACCGCAGGTCCGGCGAAAGCCGGCGGCGCTTCCAGGGTCAGTCGATAACGAATGTGCTCCTCGACGCCCCAAACCTGTTTGCCCCGCTCCACCGCCTCCCGACACCGGACTCGCAGCTCGACCAGATCGTCCCAAGCTTGGGCCGAGCACAGGCCATCGATGACCCGAAGCAGGTCGTCGGTGTCAGACGATTCGATGGCCTCGACAGCCCTTAGGCTGATCAAGGTACGTCGCCGGTGGCCACCGGTCGGTCACGGCGGGACCAGTCCGAGAACGACCCGATGTAGACGTCCGGCATCGGATGGCCGGCAACGACCAGCGCAAGCGCGACATGGCAAGCGGTGACCCCGCTCCCACAGGAAACGATGGTGTCCTCTGGGGTTTCCCGGTACCGCTCGACGAGTTCCTCGCGGTCGAGAAAACGGCCTTTAGGGCCGAGATTGCCGCTCACAGGCATGTTGACCGCACCCGGGATGTGGCCCGCCTTGGGATCGACTGGCTCCACGTCTCCCCGGTACCGCTCCGGGGACCTGGCGTCGATCAGATGGCGACCCGTCAACCAGTCTGCGGTCACCACCCCGGTGAAGCCGGCGACTTTGGGGTAGTCCGTGGAAGGGCGCCGGGTCTCTTCGTCGGTGACCGGAAGACCTGCATCTATCCAGGCGTCGAGGCCCCCGTCGAGGACTCGTGACCTTTCATGACCGATGGAGCGCAGCATCCACCACATCCGGGCCGCGACCGACCCTCCCATGTCGTCGTAAACCACGATCTCGTCATTGGGGCCGGCTCCGAGGTCTCCGAGGGTGCGAGTGAATTCGTCGACTGATGGGAGGGGGTGGCGGCCGTCTCCGGCCGGCGCGGTCAGGTCTGCTACGAGATCGACAAAAACGGCGCCAGGCAGGTGTCCCGCGGCATAGGCCTCTCGCCCCTGGTGCGGTTCGGTGAGGGACCACCGCAGATCGAAGAGGACGATCACGTCGAGTCGCTCGCTCAACTCACCCACCGAGATCAGTGGGTCGGCCACGTTCCCATTCGGCTACTCCTCCTCGGCGGAATGACCCTTGAACTCGTCGCCGAGGTCGCTGATCGTCGACCCGAGGGCGGTGGCGAATGAGCTCGCCGCCTTCTTGAGATGCTCCCTTGCCTCCGGGTCGCGCAACGCGCTCGTCACCGACTCGGCGACCTGGTCCCAGGCGCCGATCAAAGTCGCGAATGCTCCTTTGATCTCGTCCTCTGACGGGCCTCGGTCGGCGGCGACCCGGCGATAAGTGTCCTTGAGCCGATCCCCCAACGACCCGAACTCAGAGCTGACCGTGTCCCAGGGATCGACATTCTCATCAGGCTTAGGATCTGGGTCGTGCGTCTCCACCTTCTCGATGGTACCTATGAGTTGTTCCGGGCTCACTTCGGTCGCAAGGAGTCGGTCCTGGCCAGTGACGGCTCAGACATCAGGGCGACACTCGGGATAATCGAATCGACCCTCTCCCTGTTGCGCGAGCCCGGTGTCACCCACCTCGCCGCCAGCTTCGACACGGTCATCGAGTCCTTCCGCAACGAGATGTTCGCCGGCTACAAGACCTCGGCGGGCATGGAGCCCGAGTTGCTGGTGCAATTCCCCCTCGCTGAGGAGGCTCTGAGGGCGATCGGAGTCGTGGTGTGGGGCAACATCGAGCATGAAGCCGACGATGCCATCGCCACCGCAGCGATCCGATGGGTCGAGGATGTGGAGCAGGTCGTCATCGCAACTCCCGACAAGGACTTGTGCCAGCTGGTGATTGGGGATCGGATCGTCACCTACAACCGTCGGGAGCAGAAGATTCTCGATGAGGCCGCGGTCGTCGAGAAGTTCGGAGTCCATCCCGAGTCGATCCCCGACTATCTGGCTCTGGTTGGGGATACGGCCGATGGTGTCCCCGGGCTTCCGGGTTGGGGGGCAAAGTCGGCTGCCGCCGTGCTCTTTCGATATCCACGCTTGGAGCTGATCCCGGCCGACGCCGCAGACTGGGAGGTGACGGTGCGTAGTGCGGACAAGCTGGCGGCGACGCTCCGCGAGTACGTCCAGGAGGTGTACCTGTATCGGGAATTGACCACGCTCCGGCTCGATGTCCCCATTGCGGAGACCCTCGACGAGCTGGAGTGGAGAGGAGTTCCCCAGGAGGTCTTCGAGAGCTTCTGTCAGAAGCTAGGTCTGGACCATGATGCGATCCGGGTGCATCGCTGGCAGTAAGTGCCGTTGTCGCCCTGCGAAGCGGGGGACCGATCCGCCCCACAGTTGTGATCTCGATGGTGCGATGCCCGGCCAGCGCCTGGTCACTCGGTCGCCGAATCGTCATCGAGCTCCTCCCAAACCACGTCGAACCGGTCCAGGCATTCGGCACAGCGGTAGGCGAGAGCTGTGCCCCGCTCTATGTCCTCATCTGGTGGCAGGAAGGAGATCAGGTGGGCAGTCGCGCCACATTCGACGCATGTGATCGACGCTGGCGGGGTCCTCAAATCAGCCGATCGTCTTCCCCGCCGACATGAGCTGCTCGCAGGCCTCGACCACCCTGGCTGCCATGCCGGTCTCGCCCTTTTTCATATAGGACCGGGGGTCATAGGTCTTCTTGTCCCCGACGTTGCCGTCGACCTTCAGGACTCCGGCATAGCTGGTCATCATGTGGTCAACTATCGGACGGGTGTAGGCATACTGGCAATCGGTGTCGACGTTCATCTTCACGACCCCGTAGCCGAGAGTCTCCCGGATCTCGTCGAGCGTCGAGCCGCTGCCGCCATGGAAGACCAGGTAGTGGCGGGCCGGTTCGCCGAATCTGGCTTCCACAGCGTCCTGGCCGTTCTTCAGGATTTCGGGGGTCAACTTGACCGCCCCCGGCTTGTATACGCCGTGCACATTGCCGAAGACGGCTGCCAGGAGATACCGGCCGCTCTCGGAGGCTCCGAGAACGTCGGTGACCAGGACCATGTCCTCGGGTGAGGTGTACATTTTCCCCCGGTCGATGTTCTCGTTGTCACTGGCGTCCTCCACCCCTCCGACGATGCCGATCTCCAATTCGAGAACCACGTCAACCTCGGCGCACAGGGCGAGCAACTCGGCGGCCAATGCCAGGTTCTCTTCCATTGGGAGTTCCGAGGCGTCGAGCATGTGGGATTGGTAGAGCGGGCCCAGACCGGCAGCCTTGCGCTGCCGACTCACTTCGAGGAGGGGCCGGATGAATCCGTCCACACGATCGGGTGGGCAGTGGTCGGTGTGAAGGGCGATGTTCACCGGATACTGCTCGGCTACCACATGGGCGAACTCGGCCAGGGCGCGGGCCCCAGTGGGCATGTCCTTGTTGGATTGACCGGAGGCGAACTCCGCGGCTCCGTACGAGACCTGGACGATCCCGTCGGACTTGGCCTCTGAGAATCCCTCGAGGGCGGCCAACAAAGTCGTTGATGCCGCGACGTTGATCGCCGGAAACGCGTAGCCACCTTCCCGGGCAGCCTGCAACATCTTCTGATACTTCTCTGGGGTGACTATCGGCATTTTCCCGTCCTGCGCTCTGCGTTCTGCGTTCTGCTTCAGAGGGTAGCGAAGCGC
Source organism: uncultured Acidimicrobiaceae bacterium (assembly GCA_964608055.1). Classification (GTDB taxonomy): domain Bacteria; phylum Actinomycetota; class Acidimicrobiia; order Spongiisociales; family ZC4RG35; genus JALYNX01. The sequence continues at coordinate 15,787 of CAZSMJ010000035.1, forward strand.
CCCAGGGCCTCAGACTGACGCCGAACGGTGAACGCTTTACCGACTCGCCGTCAGAAACCCATGGCAATAGGTTGGAGGGGTGACGCCAAGCGTCGATCATCCGGTCGCGTCCCGAAAGCCCCGCAGCCGTTTCCTGCGCGGGGTTTATCTGATCCTCGGATTCATCTGTTTGGGGTTCGTCGCCATCAGCTTCATCCCCGGGATCCCGACCTTTGACTTCGTGATCCTGGCCGCCTTCTTCTTCTCGATGTCTTCCGACAAGCTCCACCAATGGCTGCTCAACCACCCGGTCTACGGGAAGATGATCAAGGGCTACCGCGCCGGTGGCCTCACCGTTCGCATGAAATGGTTCGCGGCTGTCGCCATCACGGTCTCACTGACCTTTTCCATCGTGGTGCTGATCACCAATCCGGTGTTGAGGGTCATCCTGGGGGCGGTTGGGGTGTTCGCCCTCTGGTTCGTCTTTAGCCGACCGACGAGGGCCGAGCCGGGCGGCTCCTCACCCGCCGCTGACGGCCTGTAGCACCTGGACCTCGGCGCCATCGGGGACCGGAGTCGAGAGGTCTGCGCGTTCGCCGTCGACGAAGACCAGGACGTGAGTCCGAATCTCACCGCCCTCGTCGATCAGGTGATTGCGGAGACCGGGCTCCACATCGAAGAGCCCATGAAGCACCTGTCCCACATCGGCTCCGGTCACCTCGTGGCGCAGTCCCTCCCTGACTGCCTGACTGAGGATCCGGGGCAGCCGCACCTTGACGGTCATGAGAGCAGCCGGACCGCGTCCACCCGAGGAAAGCTGGGAGCCAACTCCTGCCAGCTGCTCCCGTTGTCGTCGGTGAGCCACAGCTTCCCGCCGGTGGTGCCGAAGCAGAACACTCCCTTGTTGTCGCCGTCGAATGCCCCCCGCAACACCCCGGTGAATTGGGGAGCTCCGGACCATCCCGAACCTGCCACCTGCCAGCTGTCGCCGTCGTCATCGGAGACATAGGCGCGCAGTTCACCGTTGACCGGCACCCGGTTCTCGTCCGAAGTCAGGGGGATGGTGAAGAGCCTGCCGCTGCCATCGTCTCTCCACATCACAAATCCGAAACCAGAAGGAAGGCCGTTCTCGATTCGCTCCCAGTTGTCGCCGCCATCGCGGCTCCGGAACATGCCGGCATGGTCCTGACGCCAGATTCGCTGAGGATTCCTCGGGTCTTGGGCAAGCCCGTGCACGCAGTAACCGACCTCGGCCCTTGGCGCATCCTCGGGCACGCCGACCGGCGAGACTCCGTCGTTCTTCGGAAGCCAGGTGAGGGCGCCGTCGTCGGAGCGGAAGACCCCTACCGCGGAGATCGCGACCCAGCTTTGGTTGCCTGCGGTGAGGATCCGATGGGCGCAGAGGCCACCGAACCCGGGCATCCACTCGGATCGGGTCTCGTGCTCGTTGAGACCGTCGACGGGAGCCCAGCTGCGCCCCTGATCGTCGGAGGTGAAGAGCCCTGCCTCGGACACACCCGCCCAGAGACGGTTGCCTTCGGTGTGAATCGCCCAGACCTGGTCCATCTTCCGGCCGCCGCCCTCAGGCCAGCCCGGCGGGCTGTCTGTCTGTTCCCACTTGTGGAAGTCCGCACTGGTCTGGATACCGACGCCGAACCAGTTGCTACCCACCGC
>CAZSMJ010000036.1:0-15119 GCA_964608055.1 uncultured Acidimicrobiaceae bacterium
CTACGACTTGCCCATAGCTCTCGGCATCCTGGCCGCCAGCCGGGAGATCCCCAACCTGCGACCAGCCGTGGTCGTGGGCGAGTTGTCCCTCGATGGTGGGGTGCGGGCGGGTACCAACGCCCTCGGCGCGGGTGTGCTCAGCGCCCGCCACAAAATCCCCTGTCTCGTCGCTTCGGCGGTGGCAGGAGAGGCAGCTTCGATACCAGGGGCCAGGGCGTATGGGGTGAGCAGTCTTGCCGAGGCGGTTGAGCTGCTTCGAGGCGGTCTTGAGGGGAGGGAGCCGGCCCGCCCCAGTGAGACCGTGTCGAGGGAACCTTCGCCCGACCTTGCCGACATCAAGGGTCAGACCATGGCGAGAAGGGCGCTGGAGGTGGCTGCAGCGGGTGGCCACCACCTCCTGTTGCATGGCCCACCCGGTTCAGGCAAGACCATGTTGGCCCGCCGCCTCATCGGCATCCTCCCCCAGCTCGAAGTGAGCGAAGCCATCGAGACCGCAATGCTGTGGGCGGCGGCCGGGCGGCGCCGTGGGCTCGACACCACACCCCCTTTCCGCTCCCCGCATCACACGGCCTCCAAGGCGGCGCTGGTGGGTGGTGGCAGTGGCAACCCGGTCCCGGGCGAGGCCTCGTTGGCGCATCGGGGCGTTCTCTTCCTCGACGAATTGGCTGAGTTTCCTCGGGGCCACCTCGACACCTTGCGCCAACCTCTGGAGGAAGGTGTCGTGGCCGTTGCCCGACGTGGCATGTCGGTGGACTTCCCCGCATCGTTCCAACTCATTGCTGCTACCAACCCCTGCCCGTGCGGGTTCCACGGAGACAGCCGGCGACCATGTGACTGTCGGCCGGCGATCCGTTCGAGATATCGGTCGCGGATCTCCGGGCCGCTGCTCGACAGATTCGACCTGATCGTCCGAGTCGGTCGGGTGGAGGCCGTTGAGTATGCGGGTCGGGCCGGAGAACCGAGCAGCGAAGTCGCCGCCCGAGTGGAGAACGCCCGAGCCGCACAGATCGCCCGGGGCCAGGTCAACCGTCAGCTGGCTCCCTCGGCTGCCCTGCTCGAGTCCTCAGCGGCTCAGGATCTGGTTTCGGCTGCTGTTGGAAACGCTGTGCTCACGGCTCGGGGAGCGGACCGGGTTCGGCGGGTCGCTAGGACCATTGCCGACCTGGCGGCTGTCGAACGAGTGGACGAGGAGCACATGGCGGAGGCCGTCGGGCTCCGCGGCGAATGGCGGGATGACTGAGCACCGGCTGCTGGGCCCCGGTGACCAGAGCTATCCGGCCGGGCTCTTCGATCTCGAGAGCCCGCCGATCCTTCATGTGCTGGGGGAGACCACCACGGCGCCGGCTGTTGCCGTAGTCGGCACCCGAAAGAGCACCCGATACGGGATGACGCTGGCCGAGGCCTTCGGCCGGGCGCTGGCCGGTGCGGGCTGGACCACGGTCAGTGGACTTGCCCGCGGCATCGATGCCGCCGCCCATCGCGGCACCCTCGACGCCCACGGCGAGGCGGTGGCGATCCTCGGGTCCGGCATCGACGTGATCTACCCGGCGGAGCACAGCGAGCTGTATCACCGGATCCTCGATGGCAACGGTGCCGTCATGTCCGAGTATCCGCCCGGCACCCCACCCGATCGCTGGCGATTTCCCGCGCGAAATCGGTTGATCGCGGCCATTGCCTCGGCGGTCGTAGTGGTCGAGGCGGGGCAAAAGGGCGGAGCCTTGATCACTGCTCGTCTGGCCGCCGAGTTGGGGCGACCGGTCTTCGCCGTTCCCGGTGACGTCGACCGACCCGCGTCGAAGGGATGCAACCTGCTGATTCGAGATGGGGCGATTCCTATCCTCGGCGTGGAAGACCTGATCGCCGAGCTGGAGCTGGTGTTGGGTAGGCCACCCCGCAGCCAGCGGAGGGCTAGGAGCGAGATCCCCGTTACCGGGGCCGCTATCGACGACCTTCCCGCGATCTGGGACTGCACCCCGGCCCAGGCCCTTGCCCGGCTGGCGAGGATGGAAATCGCGGGCGAGATCCGCCGCTCCGGGGACGTCGTCATCCCAATCTGAACTGGTTCTCGCGAAATCTCGCTTTAGGATCAGAGAAGTGCATCTCCCCGACATGCCGGCGTGGGCCATGGGCCCGGTCGACGAATACCTGATCCGTCTCCGTGAGCAACGGGACCTGTCGCCAAACACGGTTGACGCCTATCGAGGCGACCTCGCCCAGTTCTTCGACTATTGCGACCGCAACGGTGTCAGCCGGATCGACGATGTGCAGCGACTCAACGCCCGTCGCTATCTGGCCTTTCTCGACACCCGCGGTTATTCGCGGCGCTCCGCAACCCGCAAAGCCTCGGCGGTGCGGTCCTTCTACAGCGATGCCGGCCGCCGTGGCGTGGCCAACGTCAACCCGTTCGAGGGTGTGGCCCGGCCCCGGCTCGATCGACCGCTTCCCCACGCCCTTCCCACCCGGACGGTGATCCACGCCATCGAGACCATCGACACCTCGTCCCCCGAAGGCCTGCGCGATCGGGCGATCCTCGACACCCTCTATTCGACCGGTCTCCGCATCTCCGAGTTGGCCTCTCTCACCGTGGGCGACGTCGGAGGGGACATGCTCACGGTCGTCGGCAAGGGCAGAAAGACCAGACGAGTCCCGGTCGGTCGTCCTGCCCAAGAATCCCTTCGCCGTTATCTGGAGGAGGGACGCTCCCTGCTGGCGTCTTCGGAGGCGGGGAGATGGCTTTGGGTCGGGTCGCGTGGGGGCCGCCTCGACACCCGGGGGCTACGTAGAGTGGTCAAAGATCGGATGGCGACCTTCCCCCATGCCCTTCGCCATAGCTTTGCCACTCATCTGCTCGAGGGAGGCGCAGATCTCAGGGTGGTGCAGGATCTCCTGGGACATACGGACCTGGCGACAACCCAGATCTACACTGCCGTGACCCGTCAGCATCTAAGAGGGACGTATGACCGAAGCCACCCGCGGGCCTGAGACAAACCAGCTCGAAGCCCTATGGGGTCGTTTCAAGGCCTCGGCCGACGCCGACGCCCGTGAGCGGTTGATCCTCCACTACTCCCCCCTAGTGAAGTACGTGGCCGGTCGAGTTGGCGCCGGTCTTCCCCGGTCGGTCGATCAAAACGACCTGGCCAGCTACGGGTTGTTCGGCCTCATCGACGCCATCGACAAGTTCGAGCTCGAACGCGGGTTCAAGTTCGAGACATACGCGATCAACCGAATCAAGGGTGCGATCCTCGACGAGTTGCGCGCCCTGGACTGGGTTCCCCGCTCGGTTCGATCCCGGGCCCGCCAGATCGAGGCCGGTATCGCCGAGATGGAGCACAGCCTGCAAAGAGCGCCTACCGACCAGGAGTTGGCCGACTTTCTCGAGATGGCCGTTGACGACCTGCAGAGCGCCCTCGCCGAAATCGGTCGCTCGGGAATCGCCGCTCTCGACGAGTTCGTGGGCAATGAGTCGTCGACCTCGGTAGGGGAGATGCTCGCCGATCCGACCGGGATCTCACCCGAGATCGCCTTCCAGTCCGAGGAGACCCGTCGCGGGCTGGTGGATGCCATAAACCGCCTGCCCAACCGGGAGCGTTTGGTCATCACTCTCTACTACTACGAGGGCATGACCCTGGCCGAGATCGGCGACGTTCTCGGAGTAACCGAGTCCCGGGTCTGTCAGATTCACGCCAAGACGATGATGTCGCTCCGGAACCGGCTCGGAGAGCCGTCGTGGGGTTGAATGATCCGGTGACCGATCGGCTTCGACATCGATATTTGATCGACCTCGACGGATGGATCATCTCCGGCACCGATCCGGCGCGGGGAGAGATACGGTCGCCGTCACTCGAGGACGGCGATGGTCTGGCCCAACTGATGTTCGACGCCTACATGGGGACCATCGACTACGACGGAGAGAACGTCGCCGATGCCAGGACCGAGATCGACGAGTACTTCGAGTCGGAGCCGATTCTGGAATGTTCCCGCGTCGTGGAGATCGGCGGTGAGGTGGCGGCGGCGACCCTGGTCAGTTTCTGGGAGGGGGCTCCTCTGATCGCCTATGTCATGACGCGATCGTTGCGCAAGGGCCAGGGTCTGGCACGGCTGGTTCTCATGTCGGCGCTGGACTGTCTCGCCCGAACCTCCGACCGCAAGGTCCATGCCTTCATCACCGAGGGCAATACCGCCTCGGAGCGGCTGTTCGCCTCACTGGGTGCGGTGCTCTTCGACTGAGTTTCGGTCTCGATTACCGGACCACGCCTCCGGCCCTTACAATTGCCCGATCACGCACGCTCGCTGACTCTCACTGGTCGGGCGCGTCCCGAAAGAGAGTGACTCGAGAGAGTCGGGTGGTCTTCCACCGGCGGGCGGAGGTACAACCAGAAAGGAATCACTGGTGGCTGTCACCATGAAGCAACTCTTGGAGGCCGGCGTCCATTTCGGGCATCAAACCCGACGCTGGAATCCAAAAATGCGCCCCTACATATACGGGGAGCGCAACGGGATACACATCATCGACCTGCGCCAGACGCTGGAGCAGATCAACGACGCCACGGCGTACGTCAAGGACCTGGTGGCTGGCGGGGGAACCGTGCTCTTCGTCGGCACCAAGAAGCAGGCCCAGACCGCGGTGGCCGAGCACGCCAGCCGCTCCGGGATGCCCTATGTCAATTTCAGATGGCTGGGAGGGATGCTCACCAACTTCGCCACGATCCAGAAGCGGATCTTCTACATGCGCGAGTTGCGACGTCTCGAAGAGAGCGGTGAGATCAACTCGCTGCCCAAGAAGGAGCGGCTCAAGCTGCGTCGCGAGCTGGGAAAGCTCGAGCAGAACCTGGGCGGCGTGGCTGACCTGCAGCGGGTCCCCGACGCCGTGTTCGTGATCGACGTCAACGTCGAAACCACCGCGGTCACTGAAGCCTCCAGACTCGGGTTGCCGGTGATCGCGCTGGTCGACAGCAACTGTGACCCCGACCAGGTCGAGTATGTGATCCCGGGCAACGACGACGCGATCCGTGCCGCCAACCTCATCGCCGGGGCCCTCGCCGATGCCGCCCTCGAGGGGCGGGAGCTGGCCACGGCCAAGACGGCCAAGGCGGACGACGTCGAAGAGTCCTGAGACCGATGGCCGACTTCACTGCCAAGGACATCCAGAAACTCCGGGTCGACGCCGGTGTCGGGATGATGGACGCCAAACAGGCCCTGAACGACGCCGCCGGCGACTTCGACAAGGCGTTCGAGCTTCTCAGAGAGCGCGGCCAGGCCAGCACGGCGAAACGCGCCGACCGGGAGGCCAACGAGGGCACCATCGGGACTTACATCCACATCCAGAACGGGCGCCCTGTGATGGGGGTCATGGTCGAACTGGCGTGTGAGACCGACTTCGTCGCCAAGAGCGACGAGTTCCGGGAAACCGCAGACGACATCGCAATGCATGTGAGCTGGGGAAATCCGTTGTGGGTCACCCGTGAGCAAGCCGATCCCGCCGAAGTTGCTCAAGAGAGGGATCTGCTCACGCGCCAGGCAGCAGCTGAGGGCAAGCCCGCGGAAGTAGTCGATCGAATCGTCGAGGGGAGGCTCGATGCCTGGTACACCGACAAGGTCCTCTACGACCAGAAATTCGTCAACGCCGAGAAATTCGAAGGCACCGTCGGCGACCTCGTCTCCCAGCTGGCGACCAAGATGGGCGAGAACATATCTGTGCGCAAGTTCGCACGGGTGGCCGTCGGTGAGTAGGAGAGCGAAGTGACAGACAGGCCGCGACGGGTAGTGCTCAAACTTTCCGGCGAGGCCTTCGCCGATCCCGGTGTCGGCTATGGCATCGACCCGGCGACAGTGGTCCGGGTGGCCGGAGAGGTTGCCTTAGCCCATGCCACCGGCGTCCAGATCGCTGTTGTCGTGGGGGGAGGAAACATTTTTCGTGGCGTATCCCAGGCCGCGAAAGGGATGGATCCCGCGTCCGCCGACTACATGGGAATGCTGGCGACGGTCATCAACGCCCTGGCGCTGCGAGACGCCCTGGAGAAGCAGGGGGTGCCAACCCGGGTCCAGAGCGCCATCACCATGCAGGAGCTGGCTGAGCCCTACATCCGATTGCGCGCCATCCGTCACCTGGAGAAGGGTCGCGCCGTGATCTTTGCCGCTGGCACCGGCAACCCGTTCTTCACAACTGACACCACCGCCGCTTTGAGAGCGGTTGAGATCGGGGCCGAAGTGCTGCTGAAGGCGAGCAAGGTCGACGGCATCTACGACGCCGACCCGGCTACCCACGCCGACGCCAACCTCATGCCTGATCTGTCCTACATGGATTTCATCTCCCGCGAACTGAGAGTCATGGACACCACCGCCGTTACGATGTGCAAGGAGCACGGAGTGCCGATCGTCGTCTTCGATATGTTCGCCCCAGGCAACATTCTGAAAGCGGTCAGCGGCGAGCGAATTGGCACGGTGATCCACTGAGGAGGTGAGGGCGGATGATCGGCGATCTCTTGACCGAGGCCGAGCACAAGATGGAGATGGCAACCGATCACGTCGCAACCGAGTTCTCCACGGTGAGGACCGGACGGGCCAACCCTCAACTTCTGCAGCGGATTCACGTCGACTACTACGGATCTCCGACCCCTCTCCAACAGTTGGCCTCAATCGCAGTTCCCGAGCCGCGTCTGTTGGTCGTGAATCCGTTCGACCGGTCAACCGTCGCGGACATCGAGAGGGCCATCCAGCAGTCGGATCTAGGTCTCAACCCGACCAATGATGGATCGGTGATCAGGATCGCCTTCCCACCCCTCACCGAGGAGCGCCGTCGGGATCTCATCAAGGTCGTGAAGCACATGGCCGAGGAAGGGCGGGTCGCCATCCGTAACATTCGGCGCCACTTGAAAACCGACATGGAGGCGCTTCATGGAGAGATCTCGGACGACGACATCCGCCGGGGCGAGGACGAGCTGCAAAAGCTCACCGATCGCTTCGTGGTGAGAATCGATCAATTGCTCGCCCACAAGGAAGAAGAGTTGCTCGAGGTATGAGCGACCGCACCGACAATGAACGGGACAAGGGTTTCCGGCGGCCCTGGGAATCAGAGGACTCCGAAGGCGACGCCGATATCTTCACGCTTCCCGACACCGAGCCCACAGCACCCAGCGACGTGGACCTCACCGATTGGGAGGCGATGAGTGCCGACACCGGAGCACTCGAGGATTACACCGCCGAGGACTATGCCGCCGCGACCACCGAGGAGTACCGCGGCCTTGCAGAAGAGGTGAGCCGAGCCGCCGAGGAAGAGTGGGAGCAACAGGCGGTCGCCGCCACCATGCCCGGTGTCGATAGCGGTTTGGTCGGTTTCGAGGACGTAACCGGCGCCAGTTCGGACAGCGAGGAGGACTACGAGGCCCGGGAGCAGGCCGCGAGCTCGGATCTTGCGATGCGGGTCGGGTCCGCACTGGTCATCTTCGGGATGTTCCTGGGAAGTCTCTTCCTGGGAGGCTGGTGGTTCACCACTTTCGTGATCCTCGTGATGGTTGTCGCGACCGGTGAGTTCTATGCCACGGTTCGCCATTCCGGATATCGACCGCTCTCTTTGTTCGGCTTGCTGGGCGTCGTCTTCATGGGGGTCGGGGCCCACACCTCCGGCGTGGTCGCCATCGGCGGCTGGGCCGCTCTGGTGGCAGCAGGATCGATTCTCTTCTTCTCGCTGTCACCTCGCCGCCAGCCTCTGGAGGACGCCGGGGTCACCGTGGGGGCCATGGCTTGGGTCGGCCTGCTGTCCTTTGCAATTCTCATCGCAGCCGGCGCCCGGCCCCTCGAGCACATCCTCTTCGTCGTGCTGCTGATTGCCTTCGCCGACATGGGCGCCTATTTCATCGGGCGTTCTTTCGGGCGACGCAAGCTTGCCCCTGTTCTCTCGCCACAGAAGACGATTGAAGGACTGTTCGGGGGCCTGCTCGCCGGCATGGTGATCGCTTCGATCCTCGTCACCTTTCCCGGGTGGGCCGATATCGGCCTTGCCAAGGGACTGGTGGCGGCTCTCCTCGTCGGGGTGATCGGCCCCATCGGGGACGCGGCGGAGTCGATGGTCAAGCGTGCCCTTGGCGTCAAGGACATGGGCTCGGTCCTGCCCGGACATGGCGGGATCCTCGATCGCATCGACTCTTTCCTGTTCGCAATCCCGGCGATGTATTTCCTCTTCCGGGGTTTCGGGCTTCTGTGACCCGGCCGGTGGTCGTCCTTGGGGCGACCGGCTCCATCGGGTCGCAGACGCTGGAGGTCATAGACAGCCTCGGTCTCGAAGTGGTGGCTCTTGCGGCGGGTGATCCCTCACCCGATCTTCTGAAACTGGCTGCCCGTTACCCAGAGGCCATGATTGCGGTGGCGGGCGGTTCGGGAGAGGACCGGAAGGACTTCGCGACCAGGTTGGGGCGCCCGGTCATGTTCGACAGCGAAGCCGTGACCGAGCTCGCCCGCATCCCGGGTTCGATTGTGGTCAATGCAATCGTGGGTGCGGCCGGTCTGCGGGCGACTGTCGCTGCCCTCGAGGCCGGCAATCGGGTCGCCCTCGCCAACAAGGAGAGCCTGGTGGCGGCGGGCCCGGTGGTGAAGGCCGCGCTTTCCGAGCACGGCGGCGAATTGATCCCGGTGGACAGCGAGCACTCTGCGTTGATGCAGTGTCTGGCCGGTGAGAGCACGCAGTCCGTGGCCCGCTTGCTGCTCACCGCGTCCGGTGGGCCCTTCCGGGGCCGGGACCGGGACTCGCTGGCCGATGTCACCCCCGAGGAGGCGCTACGTCATCCGACATGGGAGATGGGGCGTCGCATATCGATCGACTCCGCCACCTTGTTCAACAAGGGCCTCGAAGTGATCGAGGCCCATTTCCTGTTCGACATCCCATTCGAGCAGATCGATGTCGTGGTTCACCCCCAATCCATCCTCCATTCGGCGGTGGAGTTTGTCGACGGTTCGTGGAAGGGCCATTTCGGCCGAGCCGACATGAGAATCCCGATCCAGTACGCCCTGACCGCCCCGGACCGAGCCCCAGCTTCGTTCGAGCCCTTCTCTTTCGGCAATCTCTCACTCACCTTCGAGGAGCCGGACAGGGTCACCTTTCCTGCGATCGACCTTGCCTTTGCTGCCGGTGCCCAGGGTGGTTCGAGCCCCGCCGTGCTCAACGCGGCCGACGAAGTCGCTGTCGAGGCCTTTCTCCAGCGTCGTCTCGGCTTTCTCGGGATAACCGAAGTCGTGGCCCGGACCATCGACTCGGTCCCCTGGCGGGCGGTGACCGACGTGGAATCGGCGCTCGCCGCCGATGCCGAAGCACGGGCCACCGCGGCGGCGTTGATCGCAGGAGCCTACTGACTAGACCGCCAACGACGGTAGCCTTTCACCGTGCTCGGAGGGTTGGCGGCAGCGGTCGCAATCATTGTCTTCGTCACCGCCCATGAGGCGGGACATTTCTTCGCGGCCAAGGCGGTGGGGATGAAGACCACCCAGTTCTTCTTCGGCTTCGGGCCCAAGATCTGGTCCACCCAGCGCGGCGAGACCGAGTACGGCGTGAAGTGGATACCTCTCGGCGGCTACGTGCGCATCATTGGCATGAACCCCCTCGAGGAAGTCGACCCCGTTGACGTCGGGCGGACCTATCGCGAGAAGAAGTTCTGGGAGAAGAGTGTGGTGGTCCTCGCCGGGGTGGGGATGAACTTCCTGATCGGTTTCGTCATCTTCTACGGGCTCGTGCTGGCCAACGGGGTCGATGTGATCCAGCCGGCGGTGGACGAGGTCATCGCGACGGTGGAGGTCGGGGACGAAGAGGTTCCGACACCGGCCTTTGAGGCCGGCCTGCAAAGCGGTGATGTCATCCGGGCGATCGGCCCTCATCAGATCGATTCGTGGGAGGACATCCCCGTTGCCCTCGACTCCGTCGGTGGTGGCCCGACCACGGTCACGGTCGAACGCGGTGGTGACACCCGTGTCTTCGAAGTCGACCTGGTCGAACAGCCGAATGCGGACGGTTCGGATACGACCGGGTTCCTTGGTGTCTCCCCGGTGGTCGAGAATTTCCCACAGGGCCCGGTGGAGTCGATCGGTGTTGCGGGAGAGCAGATATGGGAGGGCATCGGCTTCACCTTCAAGGCGCTGGGCGACATGCTCAAGCCATCGAGTCTCGCCCAATACCTGGGTGTTTTCGGCGGCGACACCGATATCGACCCGGAGATCAGACCGGTGAGCCCGATCGGAATCGTCAACATCGGCACTCAGGCCCCGTCCACCGGAGCCTTCCTTGGAATTCTCGCCTTCGTCAATGTGATCCTGGCGACGATCAACCTGCTCCCGCTCTTCCCCCTCGATGGCGGCCATTTCGCCGTGGCCCTGTATGAGAAGCTGACGGGTCGGGAGGCCAATGTCCGCCGGCTGGCCCCAGTGGCGGCGGCGGTGATCGCGATCTTCGCTTTCCTCGGCTTCGTTGCCATCATCCTCGACATCGTGAATCCGATATCGTTGACTTAGGCCAGCTTTGACTCCGAGACGCCCGACCCGACAACTACACGTGGGCAAGGTCGCGGTGGGCGGCGATGCACAGATCTCGGTGCAGTCGATGACCACCACCAAGACTGCCGATGTCGACGGGACTCTCGCCCAGGTCTATGCGCTGGCCGGCGCCGGCGCCGACATCGTTCGCATCACCTGCAACGAGGTAGAGGCGGCCCAAGGGCTGTCCGAGATAGTGCCCCGGTCTCCGGTTCCGATCATCGCCGACATTCACTACCAGTACCGCCTGGCACTGGCCGCGCTGGAGGCAGGGGTTCAGGGGCTGCGTCTCAACCCGGGCAACATCCGAAAAGAGGATCAAATCAAGACTGTCGCCCGGGAGGCCAAGGATCGCGGGGTTCCGATACGGGTCGGGGTCAATGCGGGGTCGCTGGACAAGGACATCCTCGAGCAATACGGGAGCGCGGTTCCTCAGGCCCTGGTCGACTCGGCACTCAAAGAGATTCGCTATCTCGAGGAGGTCGACTTCACCGACATCAAGATCTCGGTGAAGCACTCCAATGTTCCTTCGATGATCGAGTCCTACCGTCTCTTGTCGCAGACGGTGGACTATCCGCTCCACCTCGGTGTGACCGAGGCCGGGCCGCCTCCCTCCGGCTTGATCAAGGGTGTCGCCGGCATTGCCACTCTCCTCGATGAGGGCATCGGCGACACCATCCGATTCTCGCTCACAGCTGATCCCGTGGAGGAGGCCAAGGCCGGTCGCCAGCTCCTCGAGGTCCTGGGACTCCGCGAGCGCAAGGGACTGGATCTCATCGCCTGCCCATCGTGTGGCCGGGCCGAGGTCGACGTCATCGACGTGGCCACCAGGGCCCAGGCCGCCCTCGAAGCGGAGAACCTGCCGATCCAGGTGGCGGTGATGGGGTGTGTCGTCAACGGCCCCGGCGAGGCACGGGAGGCAGACATCGGGATCGCCGCCGGCCGGGGCAAAGGCCACCTTTTCATCAAGGGCCAGGTGGTGAGGGTGGTGCCTGAAGCGGACATGGTCGAAGCACTCCTCGACGAGGCGCGCAAGCTGGTTGCGGAGGGGGTCGAGAGCCGGTTGGCACATGCCCAGGCGAACGCCGCAGAGATCGCGGCCGCAGCCCGCGACGAGCTGATCCAGATCCAGGGGGATGTCAACCATTCCAAGGATCGTCGGGCCCGTGTGGCCGAGGTCGCCTCCTCGGACTGACTACCGTCGCCTTCCCCCCTCGGGACGACACACCACACCATGCGCTGGACCCAGGCTTTCATCCCAACCCTTCGAGACGCCCCGGCTGACGCCGAGGCGATCAGTCACAAGCTCCTGGTCAGGGGCGGGTTCATCCGTCAGCTGGCGGCCGGTTCCTACTCGATCCTGCCACTCGGGATCAGGGTTCGGACCAAGGTGGCCGGGATCATCAGAGAGGAGATGAACCGGATCGGGGGCCAGGAGTTCCTGCTTCCCGCCCTCCACCCCGCAGAGATCTGGAAGACCAGCGGGCGCTGGACGTTGATGGGCGACAACCTGTTCAAGTTCCAGGATCGCAAGCAGGCGGATCACGTCCTCGGGATGACCCACGAGGAGGTGTTCGCCAGCCTTGCTACCGAGCTCTTCTCCTACCGGGAGCTTCCCCAGATCTGGTACCAGATCCAGACCAAGTTCCGTGACGAGCCCCGTCCCAAGTCCGGCCTCCTCCGGGTCCGTGAGTTCACCATGAAGGACTCGTACACACTTGACATCGACCAGTCAGGCCTCGATACCGGGTTCGACAAGCATCGCGTCGCCTATTTCGTCATCTTCCGCCGCTGCGGACTCGATCCGATCGACGTCGAGGCTTCGTCAGGGGCCATGGGCGGGTCGGAGTCCGTCGAGTTCATGGTGCGCAGCGCTGCCGGTGAGGATTGGATCGTGACTTGCGGCAACTGTGGGTATCGAGCCAATGTGGAACGTGCCTCGTCTGCGGTGGCCCCCTCCGATGACGGAGCCGGGGCGGACCTGGAGCGGTTCCCCACGCCTGGGCTCAGGACAATCAAGACCCTGGCCGAGGCTCATCCTGAGATAGCCCAGCCCGATCGCCAGATCAAGACCCTGGTCTATGTCCTCGACGGGGAGCCCGTTCTCGTCTTGCTCCGCGGGGATCACGAGGTTCAAGAGCAGAAACTGATCGATGTCACCGGTGCGGCCGAGATCCGGCCCGCCTTGCCGGAGGAGATCCGCGACGTGCTCGGTGCCGACCCCGGGAGTCTGGGTGCGGTCGGAGTGAAGGGGCCGACGGTGATCGCCGATCTGGCCCTCGAAAGTCGAAAGAACCTGGTCACGGGGGCGAACGAGGACGACTGGCACTACTCGGGGGTTGACGTAGGCCGTGACATCGGGGTCGGGGTGTGGGCCGACTTGCGTGCGGTCGGCGCTGGAGAGCCGTGTTTGGTTTGTGGCAGCCCGTTGGAGAGATGGAAGGGGATCGAGGTCGGTCACATCTTCAAGCTGGGAACCAAGTTCTCCGAAGCGTTTGGGGCCACTGTCCAGGACGAATCTGGGGAGAGTTGGCCGATCATCATGGGCTCGTACGGCATTGGTGTGGAACGAACCATGGCAGCCGTTGTCGAATCCTCATATGACGACGGCGGGATCATTTGGCCGGTATCGGTGGCCCCTTACGAAGTCGTCATCACCGTGGTGCGCCCCGATGATGGGCCCACTATGGCCGCCGCCAATGGGATCTACGAGGAGTTGGTCGACGCCGGGATAGAAGTGCTTCTCGACGATCGCGACGAGCGTCCCGGGGTCAAATTCGCCGATTCGGAGCTGATCGGCATTCCTTATCGGGTCACGGTCGGTCCCCGTGGGGTGGCCGAAGGCATAGTCGAGCTGACTGCCCGCCGGGGGATGGTGAAATCAGACGTTCCGCTCACCGACCTGGTGAGCACGGTCAGGAGCACCGTGGAGTCCGAGCGCTTCGGGACCCAGCCGACACCCTTATAATCAGATCCGACAACAGGACGCTTTTTGGATCAGGTGGGCGCCTTTGGTACCCACCTGAATTGTTGTGGAGTGACGTAGGTGACAACAGTGGCTGACATCTGGCCGGTGGTCGAGAATTATCTCAGCGCCGAACATCTGGAGCTCGACGATGTCGAGTTGTTCGGCCGCGGGCCGGGGCGTGTGCTCCGGATTGTGGTCGATGGCAAGGATGTCGATATCGAGCGGCTGGCCCAAGTCTCTCGTGGTGTTTCCCGTCTCCTCGACCATGAGACGGAACTCAACGACCCCTATCAACTCGAGGTCACCTCACCGGGTCTGGAGAGAAAGCTCCGCCGCCCCAGTCACTACGTGAAGTCGCTCGGCCGGGAGGTCGTCGCCAAGGTCGCCTCCGAGGGAGGCAAGACCACGGTCAGAGGGGTGATCGCCGACGCCGGCGAGACCTCTTTCACCGTGGAGGCCGAAGGGGAAAGCCAAGTTGTCAATTACGAAGACGTCCTCACCGCGAACACCGTGTTCAGGTGGGAGAAGGCCCCCAAGCCGGGTCACTGAAGGAGAAATATGAAGCTCGACACGATGATGGAGGCGATCGAAGTCCTCGCCCGGGAGAGGGGCGTGGCGATCGACACCATCCTCGACGCCTTCGCCAACGCGCTGGTGGCCGCCTACAAGCGGAGCCCGGGGGCGGCCGAGGAGGCGCGGGTCACCATCGACCCCGACTCGGGCGAGGTGACGGTCTATGCCCAAGAGTTGGACGAAGAGGGCAACGTCACCGCCGAATGGGAGGACACCCCGGAGGGGGAGGCATTCGGGCGGATCGCAGCCCAATCGTTCAAGCAGGTCATGCAGCACAAGCTGCGTGAGGCCAAGCGAGAGCACGTCTATGAAATGTACGAAGGACGTGAAGGCGACCTGGTCACCGGGCTCGTGCAGCAGGTCGACTACCGGTCCGTCATCCTCGACCTCGGTGATGCCGAGGCCATCCTCCCCGGATCGGAGCGGATCCCGTTCGAACGTCTGGAGCGAGGCAACCGGGTGAAGGCCTTGATCCTCGAGGTGCGCAACGAAGCCAAAGGAGCTCAAATCGTGGTCTCGCGGAGCCATCCCGACCTCGTGCGCCGTCTCCTCGAGCTCGAGGTACCGGAACTGACCGATGGCACGGTGGAAATCGTGAACATCGCCCGGGAGCCCGGTCATCGCACCAAGATTGCTGTCGTCTCGCATGACGCCAACGTGGACCCCAAAGGCGCCTGTGTGGGGGCCCGGGGCTCACGGGTGCGTCAGGTGGTCAACGAGCTCAGAGGCGAAAAGGTGGATGTAGTCCAATGGCGTGACGACATCGGCCAATTCATCGCCGAGGCGCTCGGCCCGGCCAAGGTCAAAGAGGTCCACATCAACGAGGCCGACAAGACGGCCGATGTGGTCGTCTCCGAGCACCAGCTTTCACTCGCCATTGGCAAGGAGGGCCAGAACGCCCGCCTCGCTGCCCGGTTGTCCGGATATAAGGTCGATATTCGGTCGGACATGGAGGGTGTCGAACCCGAGCCTGTAGTCGAGGAGGCCGTCACCGACGAGCCGACCACTGAAGAGCCGACCACTGAAGAGCCGACCACTGAAGAGCCGACCACTGAAGAGCCGACCA
>CAZSMJ010000036.1:15219-16119 GCA_964608055.1 uncultured Acidimicrobiaceae bacterium
CTGAAGAGCCTGCCATCGAAGAGGTCGTCGAGGACGCGCTCGTCGAGGAGACGATCGAGGAGCCCACCACCGACGAGCCCGCCACTGAAGAGGCCGTCATCGAAGAGGTCGTCGAGGACACCCTTGTCGAAGAGGCATCGGAGACTCCGGAAGAAGGTGCCACCGAGACGGCGCAGGCACTCGATGCCGAAACTGACGACGACGAAGACGCCGTCAGCGAGACAGTTGACGACGAGAGCGAATGAAGAGCTGAACCATGAGGATTTATGAATTGGCCCGGGAGCTGGGTGTCGACTCGAAAGTGGTTCTCGAGCAAGCCCAGGCTCTCGGACTCGATGTGAAGACGGCCTCATCTGGCCTAGACGAGGAAGCGACTGAGCTTCTCAGGCTCGCCGTGGTCGGTGATGAGCCGCCACAGGCGACTGAGCTCCAGGTAGTGGAGCCGCGAGACGAACCAGATGTGGAAACGTCCGCAGCCGAAACCCAGGTGGGGCTGGCCTCCCTCAAGGAAGGGGCGTCGGTTTCAGAGTTTGCCGAGTCCCTCGGTGTGCCCTCGAGCGAAGTCATCAAAATCCTCCTTCTCCGCGGCATGCCGGTCGGCGCGGGCCAGCCCATGCCGGCCAACCTCATGGAAGAGATCGCGGAGTCTTACGGGTTCATGGTCGACGTCGAGGATGTTCCAGCGGCTCCGGTGGTATCGGATCGTCCCGACCACGCAGACAGCGACGAGGATCTCAAGCCGAGGCCGCCGGTAGTGACGGTGATGGGCCATGTCGACCACGGCAAGACGACCCTTCTCGACAGGATCCGCAAGACGAGCGTCGTGGAAGGCGAATTGGGCGGGATCACCCAGCACATCGGCGCTTACCAGGTGGGGGTCAACGGGCATCCGGTGACCTT
>CAZSMJ010000037.1:0-15841 GCA_964608055.1 uncultured Acidimicrobiaceae bacterium
CACAGATCATCAACTCGTTCGACTCCGAGGCAGTCGACAGCCTCCTCGAACCGATTCGAGCGGACTTCGAAGACGAGCCGGTGAACGCAGAGTTCGAGATATCAGGTGATTCGATCAGCATCATTCCCGGAGCGAAGGGGACCCAAATCGACGCTGCCGAGACGGCTCGCAGCCTGTTCGTGGCTGGCCTGAGCAGCCAGCGAATCGGCGAGCTGCCCTTGGTGGAGGGAGCCGACCCCGAAGTCACGACCGAGTATCTCGAGGGCCTCGGCATCGAGCACCTGGTGTCGCAATTCACCACCTATCACGACTGTTGCCAACCGCGAGTGACAAATATCCACACCATGGCCGACACGGTCGACGGGACGATCGTGTCTTCGGGGCAGACCTTCAGCCTCAACGACACAGTCGGCGAGAGGACGCTCGAGGGCGGGTATCTCCTGGCACCTGGGATCCTGGGCGGGGTCTTGGAGGAGTCCATCGGTGGCGGCGTGAGCCAGTTCACCACCACCCTCTACAACGCAGTCTTTTGGGGGGGATACGAGGACATCGAGCACAGACCTCACTCCTATTACTTCTCCCGCTATCCAGAGGGCATCGAAGCAACCCTGAGCTGGAGAAGCCCCGATCTCAAATTTCGCAACGACCGTGGTGGGGCAGTGCTGATCGACACCAGGTACACCGATACCTCGATCACGGTCCGCATCTTTGGGAGCAACGACGGCCGGGTCCTCAAGGGTGAGCAGAGCGGGGGGGACACCTCGATCTGGACCGAAGGCGAAGGTGGGCCCGACGCCCTCCTTGTTCGCGGGGAGGTGTCTGATCGCTACGCCCTCACCGACCCGCCGCCGCCCAGATACGTCGCCAATCCCGAGCTCGACGCGGACGCGCAACGACAGACCCAGACCGAGGCGGGCGGGTGGAGCGTGACCGTCACCCGCGAGATCCTCCGCAGCGAAGCGTTGTTGGACTCCCAGGAGTGGATAGTCCGCTACGCCCCCAGGTTCGCCGTATTCGAGGTCCACCCCTGCAAACTCCCGGGGACCGCAGAAGTCTGCCCCAGCACCACGACCGCGACCACCACGGCGACCACCACGGCGACCACCACGCCACCGCCGCCGCCGGTCACCACGACCCCGCCCTGATCGGGCTGGGGTCCCTACTCCTCGTCGGCGTCCGGGTAGTGCTGCAGGAAGGACGAGGTGACTTCGAGGGCCTGTTCCACCAACTCAGGGTCCCACCCGCCATGGCGACGCAGCGAGATCGTGTTCTGCTGCACATAGATGTGATCGATCCCGAGATCGAGGCCGAACAACTGGTCGGCCAACAACCCGGGAACCGCGTCGCCCTTGGAATCAGAGGTGATCGATTGGCCGTCCTGACCGGTGAAACTCCGATCGGTGCTGATCAAAAGGACATCGCCAATCGTCACGCTGTCTCTGATGACGACGGTCTGGCCCATGTGGATCGGGATCGTAATCAGGAGACGGGGCCATCGGAGTCAGCGCCGATCACATGGACTTTGAGCAGGTTGGTCGACGCCTGAATGTTGGGCGGGACCCCGGCGACCATCACCACGGTGTCTCCGACGTTCGCCAATCCCTCGCGTACCAGAATCGCGGATCCTGCCCCCATCTCGTCATCGCTGTGATCGCGACGCTCGAACTCGTGCGGGAGGACCCCCCACAAGAGGGCCATCCTGCGCAAAGTGGCGTCGTTGGGGCTGAAGGCGACAATCCGGCCCTCAGGGCGGTATTTGGAGATGAGCCGCGCCGTGTTCCCCGACTCGGTGAAGGCGACGATGGCCGTCGCCCCCAAATTGATCGCAACCTCGGTGGCCGCCTGGGCCACCGCCGAGGCCACGGTGTTCCCGTCCCCGACGAACGGAACCGGGTGATCGCCTCGGTTGGAGAGGGTGTCCTCCTCGACCACACGGCAGATCTCCGCCATGGCGGCGACGGTTTGAGCCGGGTAATCGCCAACCGCGGTCTCCCCTGAGAGCATCACGGCATCGGTCCCGGCGATGACTGCGGTGGCGACATCGGTGACCTCGGCACGTGTAGGGCGGGGATTCTTGGTCATCGACTCCAGCATCTCGGTGGCAGTTATCGAGATCCGCCCCGCGGCATTGGTCCTTCTCAGGATGTCGGCCTGGATCAACGGGATCCGCTCCAATGGCAGCTGCACCCCGAGGTCCCCTCTCGCCACCATCACACCGAACGAGGGCTCGATGATGTCGTCGAGGTTCTCATACGCCTGGGCCAGCTCGATCTTGGCTATGACCGGGATGTCTCCGGACAACTCCCGGACCTTTCTCACATCGTCGCCGGTGCGGACGAAGGAGGCAGCGACAAAGTCCACACCGAGCTCGCGGCCGAAACTGAGGTCCATCTCGTCCTTGGGAGTGACACTCTCGGTGGAGAGGAGGCTGTCTGGGAAAGCGACTCCCTTGTGATCGGAGAGGTCACCACCCACTTGCACCTCGGCGACCAACCCGTTGTCGGAGAGCCCGATGACGTCGAGGCGGATCAGCCCGTCCGCCAACAGCACGCGATGACCGGGCAACACGTCGGTGAGAAGCTGGTCGTAGCCGACAGGAATGACGTCACGTTCGCCGATACCGCTGTGAGGAACGAGATGAACCTGGTCACCCTTCTTGAGACGGATCGAGCCTGCGGGGAACTCCCCGACCCTCAACTTCGGGCCCTGGACATCCTGAAGGATGGCAACGGTCCGGCCGGCCTCCCGGGCAGCCTCCCTCACCCAGCCGGCGAGAGCCCGGTGGAACTCGTGATCGCCGTGGGAGAAGTTGAGCCGGGCTACATCCATCCCGGCTTCGACGAGACCACGGATACTCGCCTCGTCGGCGACGGCCGGGCCCATCGTCGCAATGATCTTGGTGTGGCGCAGCATTCGGCACGGAAACTAACCGATGCGATGTCGTGCAACGCGTCAGGCCGAAATCTGCTCCCTGAGCAACTCGTCGACCAGCCGGGGATCGGCCTTCCCCTGCGTTGCCTTCATCACCTGTCCCACCAGGAACCCGACCACCTTCTCGTCCCCCCGGTGATACCCCTCGACCGCCTTCGGGTTGGCGGTCAACACTTCTGCGATCACTGAGCCCAAGGAAGCCCGGTCGCTGATCTGGAGGAGGTCGCGGGCCTCGGCGACCTGGCCGGGCGAGCCTTCTCCGTTGAGGACCCCGTCGAGCACCTCCTTGGCGGCAGACGACGAGATCTTGCCGTCACCAACCATCCCAACCAATTCCGCGAGGGCGGCGCCGTCGAGTTGGAGCTCCGATGGATCAATCTCGCGGCGGCGTAGCCATCCGATGACCTCACCCGTCACCCAATTCGCCGCCGCCTTGGGGTCGGCCCCGACCGCCACCCCGGCCTCGTAGATGCGGCGCAGGGCCGGATCTGCGGCGGAGACCACACCGGCCAGAGCCTCGTCGAGCCCGTCGCCGCGGTAACGCTCCCGTCGTTGGGCGGGCAACTCAGGCAGAGATGCCCGGATCTGATCCACCCATTTTCGATCCAACACCATCGGCACCAGATCCGGCTCCACGAAATAGCGATAATCGGACGATCCCTCCTTGGTCCTCATCGAATGGGTGACCCCGGCCTCCTCATCCCAATGACGGGTCTCTTGGACCACCGCACCACCAGCGTCGACCAGCTCGATCTGGCGGGCGATCTCGTGTTCCACGGCCCGCTCCAGAGAGCGAAACGAGTTCATGTTCTTGACCTCGACCTTGGTACCCAGCCCCGGGTTGCCCTCGGGGCGAATCGACACGTTGGCATCGAAGCGCATCGAGCCCTCCTCGAGCCGGGCATCGGAGACACCGAGCTCGACAATCACCGACCGAAGCTCCTGGGCGTAGGCCCTGGCCTCCACGGCGCTCCCGATCTCGGGACGGGACACGATTTCGACCAAAGGCACCCCGGAGCGGTTGAAGTCCAGCAACGTCGACTCGGCAGAATGAATGCGGCCTCCACTGCCGACATGAGTCGATTTCCCGGTGTCCTCCTCCATATGGGCGCGTTCGATCCCTACGCGGTGGGCAACCCCCTCGACCTCCACATCGAGATGTCCTCCGACGCAGACCGGGAGGTCGAACTGGGAGATTTGATAGTTCTTGGGGAGGTCGGCGTAGAAGTAATTCTTTCGGTGGAACACCGACCGCTCCGCCACCTCGGAATTCAATGCGAGCCCGATGGCCATGATCGACTCGATCGCGGTCCGATTGGTCACCGGGAGCGCACCAGGAAGCCCGAGACACGTCGGGCAGACGTTGGTGTTGGGCTCAGCGCCAAACCCCACGGCGCAACCACAAAACATCTTGGAGTCGGTGAGCAGCTCGACGTGGACCTCGATCCCGATCACGGGCTCCCAACTCACGAGGCAACCTCTTGCAGCCCGGGTTCCAGCACAAACCCGGCCAGACGCTCCACCTCGGCCGCCACCTGGTACATGACCTCTTCGCCAAGTGGGGGCGCCATCACCTGGAACCCGATCGGGAGTCCCTGGTCGTCGAGCCCCACCGGGAGCGAGATCGCAGGGTGCCCGGCCAGGTTGGAGGGGATCGTGCAGATATCGGACAGGTACATGGCAAGGGGGTCAGCGGTGCGGGCCCCGGCTTCAAAGGCCACAGTTGGGCTCGTTGGGGAGACCAGCACGTCGACCTTCTGATAGGCCCGGCCAAAGTCCTCCTGAATGGCAGCCCGAACCCGCTGCGCCTGCCCGTAGAAGGCGTCGTAGTACCCCGCTGAGAGCGCGTAGGTGCCGAGAAGGATGCGTCGGGTCACCTCAGGCCCGAAACCCTCCGCCCTGCTCCGCGCCATCAGGGTCGCGGTCGTGGCTCCCTGGCCCCGATGCCCGTAACGGATCCCGTCAAAACGAGCCAGGTTCGCCGAGCATTCGGCAGGAGCGATGAGGTAGTAGGCGGAGAGGGCGACCTCAAACGACGGCAACGACACCTCAGCGACTTCGACCCCGGCGCTCTCGAGTTGGGCGACCATTGCAGACGTGGCCGACTCGACTGCCGGCTCGTAACCATCCCCGGAGAGCTCCTTGACCACACCGACCCGGAGACCATCTACCCCTCGGCCCAGCCCGGCCTTGGGGTCCGGGTAGGCGCCGGAGTACGAGGTGCCGTCGAAGGGATCATGCCCCCAGATGGCTTCGAGGGTCACCGCCGAGTCTTCCACGGTGCGTGTCAGGGGACCGATCTGGTCGAGCGAGGAGGCGAAGGCGATCAACCCGTATCGGCTGACCGTCCCGTAGGTCGGTTTCATCCCCACCACACCGCACAGGGCGGCAGGCTGGCGTATCGAGCCGCCGGTGTCCGAGCCAAGGGCAACGATTGCCGAGCCGATGGCGACTGCGGCTGCCGAGCCGCCCGACGAGCCACCCGCAACCCGGGTCGTGTCCCATGGGTTGTAAGTGGGCCCATAGGCCGAGTTCTCGGTGGACGAGCCCATGGCGAACTCGTCCAGATTGGTCTTGCCTACGATCACCGCACCGGCTTCCCGGACTCTGGTGACGACGGTTGCGTCGTATGGCGGCCGATACCCGGCGAGAATCTGGGAGGCGGCCGTGGTTTCGACTCCCCGGGTGCACATGTTGTCCTTGAGCGCGATCGGAATGCCCTGCAAAGGTCCCCGGTCGATCCCGTCTGCCAGATCGGCGTCGGCCCGCGCCGCTGTCTCCAGGGCTCGATCCCGATCAATCGTGAGGAAGGCGTGGACCTGGGCCTCCGAACTGCCGGCGCGTTCCAAAGCGCGTTCGAGGAGCCGGACAGCGGTGGTCTCTCCGGCACGAAGCTGGCGGCCCGCTTCGGCCACAC
This sequence comes from uncultured Acidimicrobiaceae bacterium, assembly GCA_964608055.1. GTDB lineage: Bacteria > Actinomycetota > Acidimicrobiia > Spongiisociales > ZC4RG35 > JALYNX01. The sequence goes on from CAZSMJ010000037.1 coordinate 5,849, forward strand.
CGGGAGTCGGGCTCACTCGCCCTCCATCGCCGGAGGGACCACGAAGTAGCCGTCGGCCGTCTCCGGAGCGCTCTCCATCACCTCGTCCCGATCGAGAGAGGGAAGGATCACGTCGTCACGAAAATTGTTGAGCAGACCCAGCGGATGGGCGCTTTCGGGGTTGGGCCCGGCCTCGAGCGTTTGGACCCGCGCCGCATGCTCCAAGATCAGGCCGAGTTGGCTCTTGTACCCCTCGAGTTCCTCGTCGCTCAGATCGAGCCGTGCCAGACGTGCGACGTGGGCGATGTCGATTTCGACGGGCATGGCCCAGGAAGTGTAGGAACCGGCCGACCCTCTATATCTCCCCCCGAAGCACCGCCGACAACGAGTCGTAGGCCCAGCTGAGGTCTTCGACCCGAACCGACTCCCCGGGCTTGTGGGCGAGCGCCGGCTCGCCCGGCCCAAAGTTGACGGCGGGGATCCCCGCCGCCGAGAGTTGGGCGACATCGGTCCAGCCCTGTTTGCCGGAGATGGGTGCTGCCGACACCTCGGCGAGCGCCTGGAACAACGGATGATCGATGTTCACCGCTCCCGCCGGGGCGGAGTCGACGACCACAACCTGATCACCGGCCGAACACGCCTCGTGGATGCGGTTGATCGCCTCTTCCATCGACCGGTCCGGGGAGAATCGATAGTTCACATTCAATGAGAAGGCGGCGGGAATTATGTTCTTGGCCACTCCCCCGTGGGCGGTAGTCACCGACATCACTTCCCTGAATTCGAGACCGTCGACCACATGCAGCTCCGGCTCGAGAGCGCGCATCCGGATGAGGAACTCCCCTGCCTTGGTGATCGCGTTGTCGCCAAGCCAGGGTCTGGCCGAGTGGGCCGCCTCCCCCTCGAATGTCACCTCGGCGTTGACGACACCCTGACAGCCGGCCTCCAGGCCTTTGTCGGTCGGCTCCATGACGATCGCGGCCTCAGCCGTTCGCAACCAGGGCGCGGCTTCGAGAATCATCCCGAGTTGATTGCCCGAGAGCGGGCCCTCCTCACCTGCGTAGAAGACACACGCGATCCGATCGGGTCCTAGGGATTCGACGAGATGGATCATCACCGCCAACCCGCTCTTCATGTCGGTGGCACCGAGACCGTGGACCCGGCCGTCCTCCACGGTGGCCCCGACGTGACCCTGAAGCGGGACCGTGTCGAGGTGGCCCACCAGGAGAACCGCCTTCTCCCGGGGCTGACCGACAACCAATGAATCGCCGACCGACTGAGACCGCATCGACTGCAGGCGTTTCGCAATTGCGTCGCGCAGCCTCGACTCGTCACCGGTGACGGATGGGATGTCGACGAGCCAACAGAGCGTCTCGACGAGATCGGTCACAGTTGAACGCCGAGGTCCCGGAGATAGTCGTTGAGTGCGGTCTTCTTGTCGGTGGCCTCGGTTCTCTGCCCGATGATCAGAGCGCACACCAGTTCATAGGCTCCGCTGGGAAACTCCTTGGGACGGGTGCCGGGGACCACCACCGAGCCAGCAGGGACCCGCCCCCGATACTCCACAGGCTCGGGCCCAGTGACATCGATGATCGGCGTCGAGCCAGTCAGGACCGTATTGGCGCCCAGAACCGCACCCGCTTCGACCATGACTCCCTCGACGACAATCGATCGGCTGCCGATAAAGGCCCCGTCCTCGATGATGACCGGGCGTGCGCTCGGCGGTTCGAGCACGCCACCGATCCCCACGCCGCCCGAGAGGTGCACTCCCTTCCCGATCTGAGCACAGGACCCCACCGTGGCCCAAGTGTCGACCATGGTGCCGGCCCCGACATAGGCGCCTATGTTGACGTAGCCGGGCATCACGATCACACCCGGCTCGCAGTGTGCGCCGTAGCGGATGGTCCCCGGGGGAACCAGCCTCACCCCTTGTGCCGCCAATCCCTTCTTCAGCGGGATCTTGTCGTGGTACTCGTAGCCGCCCACCTCGACCGTCTCCATCTCCCGAAGCCGGAAGTAGAGGAGGATCGCCTCCTTCAGCCACTCGTTGACCACCCATCCGTCAGCAGTCTTCTCCGCAACCCGGGCTTCCCCGCGGTCGAGCGAGTCGATGGCCCGCTCCACCGCTTCACGCGCGGTCTCGATCTCGACGTCGCCGGCGAAGGCCGACCTGATCAGTTCTCTGTCTGACAAACCTCGATCACCTCATGATCTTGTCCCGGCGGCAGAGTAACTGGGCACAGCTACGGTGCCCGTGGCATGTCCTACCGTCACATCTACCTGGGGCTGGGCCTGGTGGCGGTCGCCGCCATCGCGTTCGGCATCGCCTTTGCCACCGAGGGAGATGAGATCCAGCTTCCGGGACCGGTCGAGTCGGTTGCCCCCGAGCCCGGCCACCTGGTCCCACCGCAGACATCGATCGAGATCGATCTCGAAGTCGGGTACGTGGCTGAGATCTATGTCGACAACTGGCTGGTTTCCGACGCGACATATGTCGAGGGCACGGGTGTCTATCGCTGGACGCCGAGCCCCACCAATCCGACGATCAACGAATGGACATCCGGAGAGCACACCATCCGGGTGGTATACGACACCGTCAACGGCCTCCCCGACCCCGGCGACTTCTCCTGGACATTTCGGGTGGGCTGAGCTTTCGCTGAGTCCGCCATAATCGCCGCCCAACAGACCGAGGAGCCAACCATCGCACGACTGGGTGCATCTATGACCGAACTTGTGGGCAACACACCGGTGGTGAAGCTGTCCAAGGTGGTCCCCGAAGGGGCCGCCGAGATCTTTGTTAAGTTGGAGTGGTTCAACCCGACCGGCTCCTACAAGGACCGAATGGCGCTGGCGATCATCGAGGAGGCGGAGCGACGCGGAGACCTTCGCCCCGGGATGACCGTGGTCGAATACACCGGAGGGAGCACCGGATCTTCGCTGGCCTTCGTCTGCGCGGCCAAGGGTTACCGCTTCAAGGTCGTCTCTTCGGACGCCTTTGCCCAGGAAAAGCTGAAGACGATGCAGGCGTTCGGAGCCGAGGTAACGATCGTCCCCAGCGAGGGCGGGATGATCACCCCCGATCTGATCCCCAGGATGATCGAGAAAGCGAAGGAGTATGCCGCCGAGCCAGGCACCTACTTCACCAATCAGTTCCATAATCGTGACGCCCTGGTCGGACATCGACGGTTTGGTGAGGAGCTCTTGAGCCAGATCGACCGCCCGATCGATGTTTTCTGCACCGCGGTCGGCACCGCCGGCTTCTCGATGGGTGTTTCCGGCGCGTTGCGGGAGGCGAGCGCCTCGACCCGGGTCGTCCTTTTCGAGCCGTCGTCGACCGCCGTGATCTCCGGAAAAGCGCCAGGGACACATCACGTCGAAGGAATTGGGGTCGGGTTCGTGCCGCCCCTGCTGGACGAGAGCCTCTACGACGAAGTAAGAGCCATCGACGAGAACGAGGCAAGAGCCATGGCCAGAAGGCTCGCGGCAGAAGAGGGGCTGCTCACCGGGACCTCGAGCGGGCTCAACGTGGTGGGTGCGATCGGCCTGGCGCGAGAACTGGGGCCGGATCACATCGTGGCCACTGTCGCGGTGGACACCGGTCTCAAGTATCTCGCGGGTGATCTGTACGACGTCTGAGGCGCCGGGTCAGATCCTTTTCAGGATCACCACCGGGATCTCACGATCGGTCTTCGTCTGGTAGTTGTCGTAATCGGGCCAGATCGAGGCCATAAGCTGCCACAGCGGAGGCTTCTCGTCGCGTTCCGCGGTACGGGCTCGCGCCTTGAATTTCTCTGCCCCTACCTGCACCAAGACCTCCGGGTCGGCGACGAGGTTCAGGTACCAGGCCGGATTCCTGGCCGCGCCGCCGGTCGATGCCACCAGCAGGTAGCGGTCACCATCGACACCGTAGATGAGGGCGGTGCGCCGCAGCTTGCCTGTTTTGCGGCCCCTGGTGGTCAACAACAACGTGGGAACACCATGCCAACGGTGGCCCTTTCGGCCGTCGGTCTTCAGGTATTGGCGGATGTGGCGAGAAACCCAGCCCTGGGGACTGTCAAAGACCTCTTCCTCGGGCTTCATCAAACCTCCGCGCGTCTGTTCAGTGTCGCAGACTCAGACGGCGATGAGCTCCGTGGCGTCGGGCTCGTCCCGATGGCTCTCTGATCGGGCGACGGCGTTCACCGGGATCGACACGAAGAAACAGGAGCCACCCAAGATCTCTGAGCGCCTGTAGCCGGCATGCCCACCGTGGGCCCTGGCCACCTTGGCGACGATCGCCAGCCCGATACCCGATCCTGGGACCCGGCTGTCCAGGTTGCGGGGCCCGCGCTCGAACCGGTTCCATATGACCAGCTCGTATTTTGTGGGCACACCAGGACCGTCATCATGTACCTCGATCACGAGGTTCATGCCTCGTTCCGCAGTGACCAGGACCTGTCCGTTCCCATACTTGATGGCATTTGAGACCAGGTTTGCGATGGCCTGCTGAATCCTCTCCCCATCCACCTCCACGGTCAGAGCAGGCAGGCGGATTTCGACAGCTTGACTTCCCTCGACGTGGAAAACAGCGCTCCGAACCAATCGATCGAGGTCGAAGGACGAGGGGACAACTTGAAGAGAGCCATCGAGGTCTCTCGCCACAAGCATCAGATCGGACACGATCCGCCCCATGTAGCGGGCTTGGCCGGTGACCGTGTCGAGGAACTCCTTCTGTTCGGCTTTCGATAGGCGATTGTCGCCAATCCGCATCAACTCGAGCATGCCGACTATCACGGTGAGTGGGGTCCGCAACTCATGGGAGATCGATGCGACCAGGTCTGGCGATCTTCATCGACCTGATATCGGGATTCACGGATCGAGACCGCGCCCCCACCTGGGCAACGTCAACCGAGGGAGGAGAGACCCTCATCCAACAGACGTTTGAAGCCCTGCTCGTCGAGGATCGGGATCCCCAATTCCTCGGCCTTTTTCGATTTGGAAGCCCCCGGCGAATCGCCGACGATCAGGGCCGTCGTCTTACCCGAAACCGAGCTTGCGGCTTTCCCGCCCCGCTGTTCGATGGCGGTCTGGGCCTCCTCGCGGCTGAACCCGGGGACCGTCCCCGAGACCACGAACGTCCCCCCCGCCAACAGATCCGAGGAAACACTGTGATCAACCTCGTCCTCGAGACGTACGCCCGCCTCCCCCAGCTTGGCCACCAGTGCCTGATTGTCCGGGTCAGCCGCCCAGGACGCCACCCCTTTGGCGATCACAGGACCAATCCCCTCGACCTCTGAGATCTCCGTCTCGCTAGCAGCCATCAGTGCCGGCAATCCGCCGAAATGGAAGACCAGGAGCCGAGCCACCGTCCCGCCGACATGGCGGATCCCGAGTGCGGTCAGCAACCGTGCGACCGGTCGGTCCTTGGCCGCCTCAATAGCTCGCTTCAGGTTGGCCACGGAGATTGCCCCCCAGCCTTCACGGCCGAGCAGTTGGTCCGGGTCGAAGATGAAGATGTCGGCCGGGTCGGAGATCAAGCCTTCGGTGAGCAGGAGATCGATTGTCTTGTAGCCCATGTGCTCGATGTCCATCCCACCCCGGGATGCGAAGTGGAACAACCATTCCCGGACCCGCGAGGGACAGGTGTACCCACCGGTGCACCGGGCCACGGCCTCGCCTTCGACCCTGACGATGGGGTTCCCGCAGAACGGGCATTTCGAAGGCATCTTCCACACCTTCTCCTTGCCGGTGCGAGCTGCGAGAACGGGACCGACCACCTCGGGAATCACGTCGCCCGCCCGACGGACAACGACCTGGTCACCGATGCGCACGTCCTTGAGGGCCACCTGGTCCTCGTTGTGCAACGTGGCCAGGCTGACCGTGGCGCCTCCAACGAAGACCGGCTCGAGGACTGCGAACGGGGTGGCCGCACCGGTCCGGCCGATGTTGACCCAAATCTCCTTGAGGGTCGTAACCTGCTCTTCCGCCGGGAACTTGTATGCGATTGCCCACCTCGGAGCCCGCGACGTGAACCCGAGGGTCTCCTGCTCGGTGAGCGAGTTGACCTTGATCACCACCCCGTCGGTCTGATAGCCCGTCTCGTGGCGCCCCTTCTCCGCCTTGGCCACATAATCGAGAACCGCTTCGATGCTCTCCAACTCTTGGCTCGCCGGGTTGGTTCGGAACCCGAGATCCTGGAGATAGCGAAGCGTGTCGGCATGGGACTCGAACCCGGGGCCACCTTCCACCAATCCGAGCTGATAGACCCAGATGGCGAGGTTGCGAACAGCGGTCATGGCCGGGTCTTTCTGACGTACCGATCCGGCAGCTGCGTTGCGCGGGTTGGCGAACATCCGGTCGCCAGCTTCTGCCTGACGCCGGTTGAGCTCGTCGAATGCTGCCTCTGGCATGTAGACCTCGCCGCGGACCTCGAGGATGGAGGGCGGGCTCTTGTCGAGGAGCTTGAGCGGGACCGACTTGATTGTGCGGAGATTGGCCGTGATGTCCTCGCCGGTCACCCCGTCGCCCCTGGTGGCGCCGGTGGCCAGCACCCCGTCTCGATAGGTGAGGACAACGGCCAGCCCGTCGATCTTCAGCTCGGCGACATAGCCTTGTGGTGGCCGGCCGAGCTGACGCTCGAGCCGCAGTTCCCAGGTCTCGAGGTCGTCCCGGGAAGCAGCATTGTCCAAGGAGAACAGTGGCCGGAGATGACGAACCGGCTGAAACAGGTCACCGATTGGCGCCCCAACCCTCTGGGTCGGGCTATCGGGCGTGATCAGCTCCGGGTGCTCCTCCTCGAGCCGCTTCAACTCGGCAATCAGGGAATCGAACTGGACGTCAGAGATCGTCGGATCGTCGAGAACGTGATACCGATAAAGGTGCTCGTTGACCTGGGAACGGAGCTCTTCGATCCGAGATTGATCGTCCGACATCGATGCTGACGTTACCGACGGCCGGTCACAGGAAGGTCCCAGCGATCAACGCCCCGCCCAGGACCCGATCACCTTCGTAGAAGGCCACGGTCTGGCCGGGGGCAACCCCTTGCTGGAGGTCGGTGAAGAGCAAGCGATCACCGTCCAAGACCGCCGGCACCGGGTCGCTGTGAGCCCGGTATTGGGCCGTGACCTCGCCCCAACCACCAGCAGAGGTCCAGACGACCTGAGAGAGCTCGACCCCGGCAACTCCAAGCTCCTCTCGCCGGCCGAGGACGACGGTCGAGGTGGCCGGCTCGATCCTCACCACGAATCTCGGCTCACCAACGGCAACGCCAAGACCTCGGCGCTGTCCGACTGTGAACCCGGCAATCCCTTCATGGGCTCCCAACTCATGACCATCGGTGTCGACGACAGGGCCGGGCACGAATGCCTCGGGCGCCGTCTTGGACAGAAAGGCCCGGTAGTCATGCCGGCCGACGAAGCAGATGTCCATCGACTCCGGCTTCTCGGCGGTTCGCAGGCCCAATGAAGACGCCATCGAGCGCACCTCGGGCTTGGTCAGTTCGCCGACCGGGAAACGGGCGCGGGACAGCTCACGCTGGGTCAGCATCGACAGGACGTACGACTGGTCTTTGAGTCGATCCGCCCCCCGGTGCAGCGTCCAATTCAGGCCGTCGAAGCGACTCCGGGCGTGATGTCCCGTGACCAGGACATCGCTTTCGAAATCGTCGAGGCGGTGCAGAAGCCGGTCGAATTTGACCGTCCGGTTGCACTCGATACAGGGATTGGGAGTCCGACCCGAGACATAGTCGCTGATGAACCGGTCAACCACCCCGTCCCGGAACTCGGTCGTGTAATCCAACACGTAGTAGGGGATATCGAGCTGGCCCGCCACCCTTCGGGCGTCTTCGGCATCGGACACCGTGCAGCAGCCGGCGGTTGGCGCCTCGCCGTTGGGCCCCGACCACAACTTGAGGGTCACTCCGACCACCTCGTGGCCGGCATCTCGCATCAGGGCTGCCGCCACCGACGAGTCGACGCCCCCGGACATCGCCACCAACGCCCTCATCGGAGCTGCCCCACCAGATCGGTCACGATCTCGGCTGCTTCCTCGGCCTCCTCGGTGGTGCTCGGCCAACCGAAGCTGAAACGGACGCTTTCCCGGGCCTGGCCTGGAGTCAATCCCATCGCCTCCAGAACGTGGGATACCTCCGAGGCCCCGGACTGACACGCCGATCCTGCCGAGGCGGCGACACCGGAGAGGTCCATGCGCACCAGCAGGGTCTCGTTGAGGACTCCAGGGAACCTGACGTTGAGGTGCTGGGGTGATCGCCGATTCTCAGGGGTGTTGAGCACCAGCCCTTCTATCCCAGCCGTCAGCCTCTTCTCGAAGTCGTCACGGATCTGGCTCACCCGGTGGCGGAATTCCTCACGATCTCCCAGAGCCGATTTGATTGCCATGGCCATGCCGACGACCCGGCCCACATCGTGGGTGCCAGAGCGCCGGCCCAGTTCCTGACCACCACCGTGCTGCACCGGCTCGAGGATCGTTCCCTCGCGCACGTAGAGAAAGCCGGCCCCCTTGGGACCCCCGAACTTGTGGGCGGCCAACGACATCAGATCCACGCCGAGAGTCGATACATCGACCGACTCGGAGGAAAACGCCTGGACGGCGTCGGTGTGCACCAGCACCTCAGGATCGCGGCCCTTCACCGCCGCGGCGATGGCCGCGATGTCCTGGATGACACCGGTCTCGTTGTTGAGGAGCATCACCGACACGATGGCGGTTTCGGCGTCCATCGCCGCTACCAACCTGTCGATATCGACCCGTCCCTCGTCGTCGACCCCGATCAACGTCACCGGCATGCCGATGCGCTTCAAGAAGTCACTCGTCTCGAGTACAGCCTCGTGCTCGGTGGCAACGGTTACCACCCCACGTCGCGGGCTGTCGTTGTACACCGCTCCCTTGATGGCGAGATTGTCCGATTCGGTGCCACCGGAGGTGATGACGATCTCCAGGGTGTGGGCGCCGATGGCGGCGGCGATCGTCTCCCGGGCCTCCTCGAGGGCGTTCTTGGCGCGTCGGGACACGCGATGGATCCCCGAGGAGTTGCCGAATTCAAGATCGGCAAACGGCCTCATGGAGTCCCATACGCCAGGTCGCATGGGTGTCGTGGCGGCGTGGTCGAGATAGATCACAGCATGGATTGTCGCAGGATGCGGGGCCTGTTCGACTCAGGGATACGCTCTACCCACCCTTGTTACATCAGCTCATCCTCGAGATCCCCGCACCGCCCGATCGGGTTTGGGCGGAACTGGCCGACCTCGGCTCACATCACCATTGGATGGCCGACGCCATCGAGATCAAGTTCGACGGACGACAGGAGAGCGGTGTCGGAACCCGACTCCGGGTTCCGACCCGAATCGGGCCGTTTCACACCACCGACTTGATGACCGTGACCGAATGGAAGGTGGGAAAGGCGCTGGCAGTCGACCATGAGGGAACGGTCTCCGGCTCCGGCCGATTCGACCTCGAACCTGCTGGATTCGGGACCCGCCTCATCTGGTCCGAGGAGCTTCGATTCCCATGGTGGCTCGGCGGCGGGGTCGGCGCTTGGATCGCCGGACCACTCCTGAAACGGATCTGGCGGGAAAACCTCAGCCGGCTAGCGGCGCGGGTGGCCCTCAACGACCCTTGAAGTCGGCCTGCCGCTTCTCGATGAACGCGGCCACGCCCTCTCGCGCATCTCCGGACCCGAAAGCGCTCTGAAACGCATCACGCTCCACCTGGAGGCCCTCTACTACCGGCTGGCCGAACCCACGATTCATCGCCCTCTTGGCGGCGGCGATGGCACGGGTGGCCTTGGTGGCCCATTCGACGGCGTCGGCCAACGCCACCTCGAGGACCTCCGCGGCAGGCACCACCTTGTCGGCGAGACCTATGGCCAGAGCCTCCTCCGCCCCAATCTGCCGACCGCTCAAGATCATCTCCTTGGCGCGCTGATAGCCAACGAGGCGTGGCAACCGCTGGGTGCCTCCGGCCCCGGGGATGATCCCGAGCAGGATCTCGGGCTGACCGACCAGGGCATCCGTGGCCAAGTAA
>CAZSMJ010000038.1:0-15583 GCA_964608055.1 uncultured Acidimicrobiaceae bacterium
CCACCGAGACCTTTGGGGCGATCGCCTACTACGGAGTGCCGGCCATCGTCCGGGTGTCGAGCACCGATCCGGCAGAGATTGGGAGAGCCCTCGACCTCGGTGCGGCCGGGATCATCGCCCCCATGGTGAACGACGCCGACGATGCCCGGCTGGCAGCCCTGTCCTGTCGCTATGCCCCAGACGGGATTCGGTCCTATGGGATGCAAACCCCGCGTGTCGATCCCTTCGCCGACGGTTATCAGCCCCTATGTGCCGTCCAGATCGAGACCGCCGCCGCGGTGGACAACGTCGATGCGATCGCGGCGGTGGAAGGGGTGGACTGGCTCTACGTGGGGCCCGCCGATCTTGGCCTTTCGATCGGAGGGGTGCCCGCGCCGGATGTGATCTCGATATTCGACGGGTCGCACCCTCTTTCGGCGTCGCTGCAGACGGCATTCACTGCTGTTGTCGAAGCGGCGCGCAAGCACGGCAAGCTTGCCGGATTGCATTGCGGGAGTGGGGAGGCGGCGCTCTACCTGCTGGCACACGGTTTCGAGGTTTCAGCCGTGGCCACTGACCTGGTCGCCGCCTTGCGAGGGATGGCCCACGAGCTGGAGGCCGTTCGCGGACTGTCCGGTGGATCCGATCTGCCCGACCTGAAAGCCTGAGCCTGGAAAAAACGGAGGCGGCCCCGAAAGGCCGCCTCCGTGGCTCCATTGGGTAGGAGCGCCTTTTCTTCCTGCCCTAGAACCAGGTGGTTGCACCTGTTACCCAGGACAGTGAAGAAACCTGGGCGGAAGCGATGCTCTCCGCGTTGTTGGGGTCGGCCTCTTCACCACTAGTAGTGGTCGTCAAAGTGAAGGTAACCGCCGCTAGAACCACCAGGACGATTGCCATAACGAAGACCAGCGCTTTTCGCTTTTCCATCTCTCCCACGTCAACAGCCTCCGACCACTAGATCCCGTGGTTCATTATCCACGCGCGGAGAGTGGTGGAGTATGGGTTGAGCGACCTATGAATTCAGACTGAATCCAGGGCCTGGTCCAGATCGGCGATGATGTCCGCCACACTCTCGATCCCCACCGAGAACCGGATCATCCCCTCGGTGACTCCCATCCGACTTCGGGTTTCGGGGTCGACGTTGGAATGACTGGTGGTGGCAGGGTGGGAGGCGATCGACTCGGTCCCACCCAACGAGGTCGCCAAACCGATCAACCGCATCGAATCGAGGAAACGGAACGCCTCCTCACGGCCACCCTTCACCTCGAAGGTGATCATGGCCCCGGTGGAGGTGCACTGGCGCTCAAAGATGGCCCGTCTCGGGTCGTCCTCGCCGATCAGCCCCAGGTACCCGACCCGGCTCACCTTGTGATGAGTCGCCAGGAACCCCGCCAACTGCGAGGCGTTCTCGACCTGACGCTGCGCCCGGAGGGCATAGGTCTCCAGGCTCCGGCCGAGCAACCAGGCCGAGTGGGGGTCGGCGTGGGTGCCGATCCGGTAACGCATCGTCTTGATCGCACTCATCAAGCTGTCGGCCCCGGTCACGATCCCGGCCACCAGGTCGCTATGCCCCCCGTAGTACTTCGTCGCCGAGTACACGACCAGATCGGCGCCGTGGGCATGGGGTTGTTGACCGATCGGGCCGAGATAGGTGTTGTCGACGACGGTCGGCGCCTGATGAACCTTCGCCACCCTGGCGGCCATCGCGATGTCGAAGATGTCATTGGTGGGGTTGGCCGGGGACTCGACATAGACGACACCGAGGCGGCGTCCAGCCACCAACTCCTCAAGATCGGCCTCGATGGCATCCGGCCCGAAGGAGACCGCCTCGATCCCCATTGGCGCCAACACCTTCTCGAACAGCGAATTGGTGCCGCCGTAGAGCGGCGAACTGTGAAGGATCAGGTCGCCGGGCCGGAGGAGGGTGAGAAGAGCGGTGTAGATGGCCGCCATTCCACTGGAGAAGAGCAGCGCCCGATCGGCTTGGTCCCACAAAGCAAGACGGCTCTCGACCACCACCAGATTGGGATGCTCGAGCCGGGTGTAGATGTAGCCAACCTCTTCGTCGGCCTCTGGGATCGCCCCGCCGTAGGTGACGTCAAACGCACGCTTGGCCGCCTCCGCAGATTCGAAGCTGAAAGTGGAAGTCTGGAACAGGGGGGTCTTGAGCGATCCCATCCCCCGCGCCGGGTCCCAACCACGAGTCATCATCTCAGTCTCCGGCTGGGTCTCGTTCTGGTCCTGCTTCTCGGTCATCGGGGGAGCCTAAAGCGAAGTGCTAGCCAGCCGGTCCGCCGATAATCACCCCGTGATCGACCTAGGGCTCGCAGTCGAAGTTCTCAAACCTGCACAACGGATCCTGGTGTTCACCGGCGCCGGTATCTCCACCGAATCCGGGATTCCCGATTTCCGGGGACCGGACGGGTTGTGGACCAAAGTCGACCCCGAGGACTTCCACATCGACCGTTTCCGAGTCAGCTCCGAGCTTCGGGAGCGGGGCTGGCGGATGCACCTCGACGGTGAGCTGTGGGGAGCCCGTTCGAATGTGCTGCCCAACCCGGGTCACCATGCCATCAAACGCCTTGGAGACGCCGGACGGCTCGCCGGGGTGGTCACCCAGAACGTAGACGGCCTCCACAATCAAACCGGACTGAGCGAGGATCTTGTCGCTGAGCTTCACGGCAATGTGAGAGCGAGTCACTGTCTCGACTGTGACCGAACCTGGCCCACCGAGGAGGTCCTGGCCTGGGTCGAAGCAGGAGACCCGGATCCGGCCTGTCCCCGTTGTGGGGGAATGGTCAAGACGCGAACCGTGATGTTCGGCGAGATGCTCCCCGAAGATGAGCTGAGGAAAGCCATGTTCTTCCTGGCGGTGGCGGACGCCCTGCTCGTCGTGGGGTCGACGGTGGCCGTATGGCCGGCGTCCGATGTCGTATTCCGGGCGGCTCATCGCTCGATACCGATCGTCATCGTCAACCGTGGCGAGACCGATGCCGACCACCTGGCCACCGTCAAGCTCGACGCCGGGATCGGAGAAGTGTTGCCGGGCCTCGTCGAAGCCGTGCTCGCTCCGTCCGCCTAGTCGACGGTGAAGTGGCGTCCCCACCCGCCCGTAATTGGGACGTAGAGCGGTCATATACGAACCCTCCCTATCTCAATTTGGCGAGGGGCGTTTAGCCTCTAGGGCATGTCCGACTACGCACCGCGTCTCGACGACATCAACTTCATCCTGGGCCATCTGGCCGGGCTCGAGGAGGTGTCAAAGCTCAACGGCTATCAGCACGCCGATCCCGAGACAGTGGCGTCCCTCCTCGAGGAAGCGGGTCGTTTCTTCTCCGAAGTCATGGCCCCTCTCAATCAGATCGGCGACCGCCAGGGATCCGTGTTGACCGACGAGGGGTCAGTGCGAACTCCGGATGGGTTCAAAGAGGCGTATCAGAAATATGTGGAGTCGGGTTGGGCCGCTGCCCATCTGCCGGAGGAATGGGGTGGAGGCGGGCTCCCCTACACGGTCGGCGTCGTCATCGAGGAGATGTTCAAGACCGCCAACATGGCGTTCGCTCTCTGTCCCACTCTGACTCACGGGGCAGTCGAAGCCCTCCGCTTTCACGGATCTGAGGAGCAACTCGGCACCTACATGGAGAAGCTGGTTTCCGGCGAGTGGAGCGGCACCATGAACCTCACCGAGCCCGAAGCGGGGTCAGACCTCGGTGCCCTCCACACCAAGGCCGTGCCTCAAGACGACGGAACATACCGAATCTTCGGGACCAAGATCTTCATCACCTGGGGTGACCAGGACCTGACCGAGAACATCATCCATTTCGTCCTGGCTCGCCTCCCCGACGCGGCTCCCGGAACTCGTGGCGTCTCGATGTTCTTGGTGCCCAAGTTCATACCCGACGACAGTGGAAATCCGGGTCGCCGAAACGACTACAAAATCCTCTCCATCGAGCACAAGTTGGGGATTCATGCCTCACCAACCTGTGTGATCTCCTTCGGCGAGTCCGGTGAGGGAGCAGTCGGCTACGTGCTGGGAGAGGCGAACGCCGGCATGCGCAACATGTTCACGATGATGAACGCCGCCCGGATCGGGGTCGGAATGGAAGGGGTGGCAATCGCCGAGAGGGCTTATCAGCGTGCTCTTCGTTACGCCAGAGACCGGGTCCAGGGGCGTGCCATCGGATCGAGCAACACCGACAGTGTTCCCATCATCGAGCACCCTGACGTGAGACGGATGCTCCTGACCATCAAGGCCAACGTCGAGGCGATGCGGTCGCTCCTCTACGTCACCGCCGCCGAGGCCGACCACCACTACCACGGCGAAACCGGAGAGCGCCGACATGAGGCAGGGAATCGTCTCGCGTTGCTCACGCCCGTCGTCAAGGCGTGGTGCACCGACCTCGGAGTGGAGATGGCCTCCCTCGGGGTCCAGATCCACGGCGGGGCCGGGTACATCGAAGAGACGGGGGCTGCTCAATACCTCCGCGACGCGAGGATCGCCCCGATCTATGAAGGAACCAACGGGATTCAGGCAATCGACCTGGTACTGCGCAAGCTCCCGCTCGAAAACGGGGCGGTGGTAACGGCACTGATCACAGAGATGACCGAGGTGGTTCTCCGGATGAACGACCATCCAGAGCTGGCAGGGTTCGGCGACGAGCTCTCCAGGGCCATCCGCGGCCTGGCCGAATCATCGACTTGGCTGGGAGAGCGCCTCGCCTCCGGTGACATCCCATCCGCACTCGCCGGTGCGAGTCCCTATCTCCGTCAGTTTGGGACTGTCCTCGGTGGGTGGTTGATGGGCAAGGCCGCCTTGGCCGCTTTGGCCGCACCGCCCGACGTCGCGCCCGAATTCCTCGCCGAAAAGGTGATCACCGCTCGCTTCTACGGCGAGCAGATCCTCCCTTTGGCCAATGGGATTGTCTCCTCGGTCAAGGGCGGGTCCGAGATCCTGGACAACGCCGTGTTCTGAGGCTGACCTAGCCTCGGTGGGATGGAGCTGAGGGACAAGGTCGTCGTCATCACCGGCGCCGCCAGCGGCATCGGAGCAGCCCTGGCTCGACGGTTCTCCCGGGAGCAGCCCAGAGCCCTGGTGCTGGCCGATCTCAATCTCCTGGCAGCGACCGACGTGGCTCAGGAGACCGATGCCGTTGCACTCGAAGTGGACGTTGCCCGCCCCGAGGACAACGACCGCCTGGTCGACGAGGTCGAGGAGCTTTTCGGCCCGATCGATCTGTTCTGTGCCAACGCCGGAATTGGGTTCGCGGGCGACGAACAGACCCCTCCCGAAGACTGGGACCGGATGTGGCAGGTGAATGTCATGTCCCATGTCCATGCGGCGCGCCGACTCATACCTTTGTGGAAAGCCCGGGGCGGCGGCTATTTCTTGGCCACGGTGTCTGCAGCCGGCCTTCTCACCAATCTCAAAGCCGCGCAGTACTCGGTGACCAAGCATGCCGCCCTGGCCTTCGCCGAATGGCTGGCAATCACATATGGAGATATCGGGGTCAAGGTGAGTTGTCTCTGCCCGATGGGGGTGAAGACGCCCTTTCTCGATTCGGCCACAGAGTTCCAGGACCTGCTCTTGCCCGACGCCCTCGATCCGGAAACGGTGGCGGACGCGGTGGTGGCTGGGCTGGCCAATGAGCGGTTCCTGATCCTGCCCCATCCCGAAGTGGAGCATTTCTTCCAGAACAAAGCGAACGACTACGACCGCTGGCTGGAGGGAATGCGGAAACTGCAGCGATCTGTCTTCCCAAGCTGAGCAATCGGGCAGAATTGAGTACATGAACAAGCGGCGTGTGGTGGTGACCGGCACCGGAGCGGTCGCTGCTCCTGGAACCGGGACCGATGATCTCTGGAAGGGCCTGCAACGTTCACCCGACGGGCCAGGTCCTTACCTGGTGAAGAACTGGGATCCCGAGCCTTGGATCCCAATGCGCGAACACCGGCGCCTCGATCGTTTCACCCAGTTCGCGATGATGGCCACCCACGAGGCGTTCGAGCAGTCCGGCCCGCTCGGAGTCGATCCCAACCGGGTCACTGTCTCCCTGGCCACCGGGATCGGCGGCCTGGAATCGTTGGAGATCCTCATCCACAACTCCGACCAGGCCGAGCCCCGGGTCTCGCCGTTCCTGATCCCGATGATGATGGCCAACGCCGCCGCCGCCGCGATCTCGATCAAGTACGGGTTCGGCGGCCAGGTCAGCACCCCGGTCGTGGCCTGCGCCGCCGGGGCCCAATCGGTCCTCGACGGCCTTCGTCAGATCCAGTGGGGATACGCCGACGCCGCGGTGGTGGGTGGGGCTGAGGCCGCGGCTCGCAATTCGGCCTCCGAAGGGTTCAAAGCGGCCCGTGCCTTATCCCTCTCCGGCACCGCCCGGCCCTTCGATGTCGATCGCGACGGGTTTGTCATGGGTGAGGGAGCCGCGATCCTGATACTGGAGGCGGAGGACGCCGCAAAGGAGCGTGGAGCGGCGATCCTCGCCGAGGTCCTCGGTGGCGCTTCCACCGCCGACGCCCACCACATCACTGCACCCCATCCCACGGGGGAGGGAGCGGAGCGGGCAATCCGTCTCGCCCTCGCCGACGCCGGTATCGAGCCAGGTGAGGTGAGTTACATCAACGCCCACGGCACCGGGACCGAGCTCAACGACCGGACCGAGGGAATGGTCATCGAGCGGATCTTCGGTGATGTTCAACCGGCCGTATCTTCGATCAAGGGGACCACTGGCCATGGGCTGGGGGCATCGGGCTCGATCGAGGCGGTGGCGGTGGTGGAGGCGATCCGGCGCCGCGAGCTCCCGCCCAACATCGGGCTCACCAACCAGGACCCGGAGATCCATCTCACCGACATCGTGCGCGAGCCGAGGGAGTGGGAGCCAGGCCCGGTCCTCTCCAACTCCTTCGGTTTCGGCGGTCACAACACAGTGCTCGCCTTCGCCCGATATTCCGACTGAGGACACCTTCTCCGGTTCGGAGCGGGTCCGGAACGAATTTCGCGCTCTTTCCCAGGTATTGGCTATCCATCCAAAGGGTATAGGATGGTGCCCAGAAAGTGTCGCAAAAACGCGACACACGGTTGTAACGCGGAGTTCATATGAACTCGCATCTCCGCTGATTGAGTGACCGCTAGGCATGACCGGGCGGCATCCCGGACGAGTTCCTGAGCGGAGGATTTTCATGACATTTGAACCAAAGCTCCCCACGATCGGGTTCCTGAGCACGTATCCGCCAACCTCGTGTGGGTTGGCCACCTTCACCCAGGCTTTGCGTAATGCCATCGCCGACGAGCGCGGGTTCGACGAGGGATTAGGTGTGGTGGGTGTGTCCGATACCGTGGTCGACGACTACGGACCCGACGTCACCTACGCACATGTCAATGGTGAGCCCCGTTCTGTGACCAAAGCGATCAACAGCCTCAACCGATTTGACGTTGCCGTGATCCAGCATGAGTACGGGATCTTCGGCGGGCCCGACGGTTCTGAAGTGCTCGAAATCCTCGACGGTCTTCATGTTCCCTCGGTGGTGACTCTGCACACAGTCCTCAGTCGGCCTACCGATAGTCAGCGTTCCATCCTCGAGCAGGTGGTGGCTCTCGCAGACCAGACAATCGTGATGAGCGAGACTGCCAGCCAGCGTCTCATCGAGAACTACGACGTCGACCCGACGAAGATCATGACCGTCCCCCATGGCGCCCGGATCAGTCTCAGCGGGCCCTCGTTGGCAGACGGGCATCGGCCGGTGTTTCTCACCTGGGGGCTCATCGGGCCCGGTAAAGGCCTGGAGACAGCCATCGATGCTTTCGCGGCTCTCAAGGACATCGAGCCCCTTCCCCTCTACATCATCTTGGGAAAGACTCATCCCAAGGTGCAAGCGGCCTCCGGAGACGCCTATCTCAACGGGCTCATGGCACGGGTGGAAGAACTCGGGCTCCAGGATGTCGTCGAGTTCGACGGGAGATACCTCGACGTGCACGAACTCACGCTGGCAGTGCGCAGTGCTGACATCGTCGTACTTCCCTATGAGTCGACCGAACAGGTCACATCCGGGGTGCTGGTCGAAGCGATCGGAGCCGGCAAGCCGGTGATCGCGTCTGCCTTCCCCCACGCCGTCGAACTGCTCCGGGGTGGGGCTGGAATCGTCGTCCCGCACTCGGATCCTGAGGCCCTCACAGCCGCCCTGCGCAGTGTCTTGGTCGACCCGCACTCGGCTGCCCTGATGGCAGGTCGGGCGCGGGAAATCGGATCGACCCTTTACTGGCCTGTCATCGGCCGTCAGTACCAGGAGATCACGAATTCCCTGGTCGCAAAGCACCGACAGGTGCTTCAAGACGGTCTTGCCCGGGTGGGATGACGGCCCGGTCTTCCGCGTGAAAGACGACCCGCTACAAAGCTCGAGGATCATGCTCAAAGGCGACCGCTTGCCCGAGCCTTGTTTCGACCACTTGCGACGGATGACCGACGACCGAGGGATGTGGGAGCACGCTCGATACACCACCCCTCGGACCGAGCACGGATACTGCACCGACGACAACGCAAGGGCACTGATCGTGGTGTGCCGGGAGCCGAATCGCTCCAATGAGCTCGTCGACCTCGCCGGGATCTATGTCGCCTTCTTGAGAGATGCCCAAGCCCGTGACGGCGGATTCCACAACCGGCGGGACCGGGACGGGTCGTGGACCGACGTTCTCGGCCCCGGCGATTCGCAGGGACGGGCCGTCTGGGCCGTGGGGACGGCCGCCAACCGGGGACCAGCGTCATGGATCCGATGGGAGGGGCTCGAGCTCTTCGACCGCAATGCCGGATTCGATTCCCAATCACCCCGGGCGACATCGTTTGCGATGTTGGGAGCCGCTGAGGTCCTCGAGGCATTCGGCGACCACATGCTTGCCCTCCGCGTTTTGAAGCAGGGCTCCGAGAGGATCCGTCCCAGGGGCGATGCCGACTGGCCCTGGCCCGAGGACAGGCTTGCCTACGACAATGCCCGAATCGCCGAGGCCCTACTCGTAGCCGGTGACCGTCTATCGGACGATCGACTCCTCGGCGAAGGTCTTCACCTTCTCGAGTGGCTGGCAACGACCGAAACAGGCGATGGACATTTCAGCTTTGCCCCGGTCGGTGGGTGGGGTCCGGGCGAGCCCCGTCCCGGTTTCGACCAACAACCAGTGGAGGCGGCGGCGATGGCCGATGCCTGCGCCCGGGCCTGGTTGATCACCGGTGACGACACGTGGAAGGAACGGGTCGAATTGGCGGCCAGGTGGTTCATGGGAGTCAACGACACCGGCGCTCCGCTCTACGACCACCGAACCGGAGGCGGCCGTGACGGCCTGACCTCAGAGGGGACCAATCAGAACCAGGGCGCGGAGTCCACCCTCGCCGCCCTCAGTACGCTCCAATTGGCGAGATTGGTCGCCTGAGCGAATCACTGGAAGAATGGTCCCTGGCCTGGGCTCTCCCACGCCCTACTCTCTGCACCGACCTCGAGCGGTCGCCCCAGCACCCCGGCGATCAGAAGCAGGCGACCCACCGTATGAACCCAATCCCAATCACTCATACGAACGCCCGATTCACCCCCGACCCTCGTCGAGTGATAACCAAGCCTTTCCTCCCCGGAGAGCAGATTTTCCCTGACGGGCACTCCCGATCCCAACGCTTGATCAAGCGGGTGCTGGCGATGTCGGATTCGGAGGTGACAACCACCCTGGAGGCCACGATCGCCTTTTTTGGGGACCGCCATTTTGGCTTGAAGACAATCCTCCAGCGTCACTACGAAATCGTGGCTAACGGGATCGACAACCCCGACGCTCTGGGACCGGACCGACAGCTTCTAATCGGGGCCTATTTCACACATGAGTATTCGATCGAAGGCGCCTCCCTGGGCAATCCCTCCATGGTTCCGGCACCCGATCAGACCGGTCTGGGCGACGGGGAGCAACGTTTCATAATGAGCCTGAGAGCGATCGGGGAGGGTCATCTGTCCGCGATCGAATTCCGATCGGGTGTGATCGACGCCAAGGCCAACATAATTATCGACGAGCTGAGCCGATTCACGACCACCGGAAGCCGGCGCTCCGCTCAATACGAGAAACACCTCTTCCGGGCCAAACTCGCCGAGATGGGGGTACTCAACGAGATCGCTGCCCTGATACTCGACCCTCTCCCCGACCGCTTCTCGCTGGACGAGATCAACGCGGCGCTCGCCCAGCTCATCCACGACGTCGACTACTCGATCGCATTCGAAACCGCCAAGTCCATCCACTGGCTGGCCTCTTCCAACTACGCCCTCACCTTCGACGAGGGGTACCCCGTCTCAGAAAGGGTGATTTTTCCGGCCGGCCCTACGGAGAGCAGGGGCATGGAGGATGCCCGCTTCGTTCGCTTCGTCGCCGATGACGGTTCGGTCACCTATTACGCCACCTACACCGCATTCGACGGTTTTCGGATCCTGCCCCAGCTGATCGAGACGACGGACTTCATTTTCTTCAACATCGCGACCCTGCAGGGGATCGGTGCGCGGAACAAGGGCATTGCATTGTTCCCGAAGCTGATCGACGGCCGATACGCCGCTCTTTCCCGCCAGGACAACGAGAACAACTACTTGATGGTCTCCGACGACGTACGGATCTGGGAGCAGGCGGACAAGATCCAGGTTCCGAAGAGACCATGGGAGTTGATGCAGCTCGGGAATTGCGGATCGCCTTTGGAGACTGAAGCCGGATGGCTCGTCATCACCCATGGAGTCGGGCCGCTCCGCCAGTACTCCCTGGGCGCCATCCTTCTCGATGCAACCGATCCCCGTCAGGTGATCGGTCACCTCTTCGACCCGCTAATGGTCCCCTCCGAGGAGGAACGCGACGGCTACGTGCCCAACGTCGTCTACTCGTGCGGAAGCATGATCCACGGCGAGAACCTCGTCATTCCCTACGGGTACTCGGATTACGGGTCCCGCATCGCGTTGGTGCCGCTCGACGAGCTTCTAACCAGGTTGACCACCAGCTGAGATCAAGGACGACCCTGCAAGTGGGCCTCCACCACTTGGTGATACAAACCGAGGTACTCGTCGACCATCCGACTGGCGTCGAACCGGGTCTCGACCGAAGCGCGGATCCCGGCCCGATCGATGCCAACCGAAGCATCAACCGCAGCCACCGCCTCCTCCACTGATTCCACCAGGAACCCACCTTCGCCATGGCGGATGATCTCGGGCATGGAACCACGCGGGTAGGCGATCACCGGAGTCCCGGTCGCCATCGCCTCGACCACGCTGAATCCGAACGGCTCCTCGAAGCTGATGAGATGGAGCAAGGCCCTGGCCCCGCCGAGCAGCCCTCCCCGGATCTCGGGCCCTACCGGCCCCAGATAGGTGACCTGCTCCCCATCCACCCGGGGTCCCACCAGGCGGTCGAAGTAATCCTGGTCCTGAATGATTCCGGCGATGACCAGGGGAAGACCCGCGGAAGCGGCCACCTCGATCGCATCCGCCGTTCCCTTCTCGGGGTGGATCCTGCCGAAGAACAAGAGATAGTCACCAGGGTCGGGATGCAGCGCAAAGTCATCCATTTCGATCCCGTGATGGATCGTCGCCACATAATCCAGGCTCGGATGGCGGTCCGATTCGCTGATCGCCACGTAGTACCCACGATCGTTGTACTTCTGATAGACCGGCAAGATTCGCTCCGAAGAGAACCCGTGGATGGTGGTTACCACCGGCGTGTCCACCAGACCGCTGTAGGTGAGCGGCATGAAATCGAAGCTGTTGTGGATCAGGTCGAACTCCGCAGCCCGCTCGAAGACTGCCGAGATGTGGAGGCCTTCACACACCTTGGGATCGAGACTCAGGTCCTCGGAGTAACCGGCAGGCACCGTCCCTACCAGTTCGGCCTCGGTCTCCGAGTCTGCGGTGGCAAACAGGGTGACGTCGACGCCCCTGCGCACCAAGCCCTCGGTCAGTAGCGATACAAACTGCTCCCACGGTCCGTAGTGGCGGGGAGGAACCCGCCATGAGATCGGCGCCAGGATCGCGACTTGCAATTGCTCCGAGATCGACATCGCGGCGAGGGTAACGACCCCATTTCTCCCCCCACCGAACGAAGTGAGCGTTGCCCTGCGGCCAGCGAACGGAGGAGCAGTTTCTCCCCCCAGGAGCGAAGCGACGTTGGGGGGAGTACCCCGAAGGGGGGAGGGGGCTACCCACCACGGGTTAGAGGTGCATCCAACCGGCCGTTATCATCAGCGTCACAAACGGGAGCTCGGTGGAACCGGGCTGAGAGGGGGTCTGCGGAGACCCCGACCGGAAGAACCTGACCCGGATAATGCCGGCGTAGGGAGACACCCCACTCATCGCTCCCATACGAGAAGGAGTTGATGAGATGCGAAGGGCCCTGCTCTTCATGGCCTTGATCTTGGTGGCCGTTTCCTGCGATGACGCCGAGCCCGAGACCCCGGAGTCACTCCGCCTCCTCAGCCACGACTCGTTCGCCAACGAGGTCACCGATCAGACCTTCGCCGCCTTCACCGAGGCCACCGGTATCGAGGTGGAGGTGATCGCGGGCAGCGACGCCGGATCGATGGTCAATCAGGCCATCCTCTCCAAGGACAACCCGCTGGCCGACGTGATCTTCGGGGTCGACGACACGTTCCTGTCCCGCGCCCTCGAGGAGGGAATCTTCCTCGACTACGAATCCGAACTGAGCGATCAGGTCCCCGAAGACCTTTTCCGTGGAGCCAAGAGCGTGGTGACCCCGATCGATTACGGCGACGTCTGCATCAACTACGCCAAGGAGTGGTTCGAAAGCACCGGCACCCCGGTCCCGACAACCCTGGACCAGATTCGGGACTCGATATATGCCGGCACCCTCACCGTGGAGCACCCGGCGACCTCGTCGCCCGGGCTCGCCTTCATGCTCGCCACCATCGTCGAGTACGGCGAGGAGGGCTGGCTCGACTTCTGGGATGATCTGAAAGCGGGCGGGGTGGAGGTGGTTCCCGACTGGGACACCGCCTATTACAGCGAGTTCGTCCCCTACGGTGGCCAGAGCGCCATGGTGGTCTCCTACGCATCTTCGCCACCGGCAGAGGTCATCTTCGCCGCCGAGCCGCTGGACGAGGCGCCGACCGGGGTGATCGAGGCCGGTTGCTATCGGCAGGTGGAGTACGCCGGGATCCTGGAGGGCACTGCGTATCCGGAGGCTGCCGGCGAGTTGATCGACTTCATGCTCTCCGTGGAGTTCCAAGAGTCGATCCCACTCACCTGGTTTGTGTTCCCAGCCAATGTCGACGCGGGCCTGCCACCGGAGTTCATCGAGCACACCACGCTTCCCGAATCCCCGGCGCAACTCGATCCTGACACCATCTCCGAGAACCGGGATCGATGGATCGACGAGTGGGTCTCGGTGATGGAGGGCTGATGAGACGGGTCAGATGGGGATGGGTGCTGGTGGCCGCGATCCCGGCCCTCTTCATCGGTTACTTCTTCGTCTACCCGCTGGCCCGGATCCTGACTCTCGGTCTTTCCGAGCTCGACATAAGGTCCACGGGAGTCGAGGCCAGGCTGTTCAAGGTGGGCTGGTTCACTCTTTGGCAGGCCGGCGTGTCCACCCTCCTGACTCTGCTCATAGCTGCCCCTATGACCTGGGCGGTCTCCAACTTCGAGTTCCGGGGTCGTCGGCTGGCAACGGCGCTAGTCACGGTGCCATTCGTCCTTCCCACGGTGGTTGTGGGAACCGCCTTCGTCGCCCTGGGGTGGCGCGACTCGATCGTCTCCATCCTCGCTGCCCACGTCTTCTTCAACCTCGCGGTGGTGGTGCGAACTGTGGGAACGCTCTGGAGTCGCCTCGATCCCAATCTGCACGACGCGGCGCGCGTGCTGGGTGCCAGTACGTGGAACGTGTTCCGTAGCGTCACCCTCCCCCTACTCCGCCCGGCGATCGCCGCCGCGGCTTCGATCGTGTTCCTGTTCACCTTCACCTCATTCGGGGTGGTGCTGATCCTCGGTGGCTACCAGTACGCCACGCTCGAGGTCGAGATCTATCGACAGGCGGTGGACCTGTTCGACCTACCCCTCGCCGCCCTTCTCGCCATGGTGCAGCTAGTGGGAGTCACCACCGCGCTCTACGCCTACTCGCGATTCCAGGAGCGGCACACCGCGACCTGGGCGTTGCGGTCGGACCGAGATCGGGTGCGCCCGATTGGTGTAACCCGCTTGGTGGCCATCGGATCGGTGGCCGTCACCCTCGTCGGCTTGGCCATCCCGCTTGGGGTCCTGGTCGGCCGATCATTGGGAACGGGCTCCTATCGCGCCCTTTTCGAATCGGATCGGGTGGTGGGGACTCCAATCGCCTCGGTCGGCAACAGCATGCTGTTTGCAGTGATCGCGATGGTGTTGGCCACCGTGATCGGCTTGATGGCGTCGGCGGTCATCACCGGGCGGGACGGTCGGCTGTCCCGTTGGTTCGACCTGACCTTGATGCTGCCCCTGGGCACATCGGCGGTGACGATCGGCTTCGGTTTCATCGTCGCCCTTGGCTGGCCGGTCGATCTCCGTGCGAGTTTCTGGTTGATCCCCATCGCCCACGCCCTGGTGGCGATCCCTTTCGTGGTCCGCTCGACGGTGCCCACGCTGCGGTCGATACCCCACGAGATCCGGGAGGCGGCCGCGGTCCTGGGAGCGTCGCCGGGGCGGGTGTGGCGCGAGGTCGATCTTCCTATCGTCGCCCGGGCGGGTCTGGTCGGCGCTGGTTTCGCTTTCGTTGTCTCGCTCGGTGAGTTCGGGGCGACTTCGTTCATCGCCCGACCCAACACGGCGACGGTCCCGGTGATGATCTTCAGGCTGCTCTCCCGACCAGGCCCTGCTTCGTTCGGGATGGCTATGGCCCTGTCCGTGGTCCTCGCCGCGGTCACCGCCGGCGTAGTGCTGTGGATCGACCGGGCCCGGGCCGGCGAGATCGGCCGCTTCTGATGCTCTCGATCGAACACCTGGGTGTGGCCCTCGACAACAAGGTGATCCTCCACGACGCCTCCCTCACCGTGACGGACGAGGAGATCGTGGCCGTGCTCGGTCCTTCCGGCTCAGGGAAGACGACCCTGCTCCGGGCGGTCGCCGGTCTGGTGCCTATCGCCAATGGCGACATCAAGTGGGACGGAGTCAGCGTTGCCGACGTCCCGGTGCATCAGCGCGGATTCGGGTTGATGTTCCAGGGCTTTGCCCTGTTCCCGCATCTAGACGTGGCCGGGAACGTGGGTTTCGGGCTTCGAATGAGCGGCATGGCCCCGGATCAGATGAGGGCAGAGGTCAGTGCCGCCCTCGACTGGGTGGGGCTCAGCGGCTTCGAAGACCGTGGCATCGACGACCTCTCCGGCGGGGAGCGGCAAAGGGTGGCCCTCGCCCGCACTATGGCTCCCCGGCCCAAGTTGGTGATGCTCGACGAGCCTTTGGGATCGCTGGACCGTCACCTCAGGGAACGCTTGGTCGTGGAGACTCGAGCCCTGCTCACCGGGCGCAAGGTCACCGGGTTGGTGGTCACCCACGATCGGGAGGAGGCAGCATTGCTCTCCGACCGGCTAGCCATCATGCGGGAGGGCACCATCGTCCAGACCGGCACCCT
>CAZSMJ010000039.1:0-5684 GCA_964608055.1 uncultured Acidimicrobiaceae bacterium
CGACGAAGCCGATGAACAGGATGAAGAGCCCGATTCCAACCCCAATGGCCCGCTTCAGACTGAGAGGGACGGCGTTCATGATCGCCTCGCGCAGACCGACCAACACCAGAACCGTGACAGTCAGACCTTCGAGGACGATCACACCCATGGCCCCGGCCGGTGTCAAACCTTGACCTAGGACCAGGCCGAACGCCACCGCGGCGTTGATGCCCAGCCCTGCCGCCATCGCCAGCGGCACGTTGGCCACCACTCCCATCAGGATGCAGAGCAGACCGGCGACCAAGGCGGTGCCGGCGCTGACGGCGGCCGGATCGAACCCGGCTTCCCCGAGAATGATCGGGTTGAGGAAGATGATGTAGGCCATCACCAAGAACGTCGTGAACCCGGCGCGGATCTCAATGCCTACTGACGTTCCCCGCTCGGAGAGCTTGAAGTAGCTGTCGAGACCGGATCCGCCCGAGCTCGACTGCGTTCGATCGACCGTGTCGGTCATTTCTCCTCCCAATTGTCGGTTGCCGAGGATCGGCAACCAATTTCAGACCAAAAGTAGCGAGGAGGGGTTACACCGTGCCTCCCGAAAAGGGATTGTTCCTTCGCGGTGTCAGATGAATACGTCCACCAACCAGAACACCGACATTCCGGCCACAAGCGTCCAGATATGGCTTCTGGTCATGTAGGCGGCGGCGGCCCCCACCACCAGACCCGACAACTCGGGCAGTCCGACGTCGACCTGCCCCGACGAGTCGGTGAGCAGGGCGACCACCAGCGCCGCCAGGACCGCGGGTGCCACGAACTGCAACGCCACGAGCACCCCGTCGGGGATCTTCCGGCCGGACAGGGAGACGATGAACAACGCCCTGCTGATATAGGTGCCGATGCCCACCACCACGATGGCGGCGAAGTCAGTCACGGGCCAGCCTCGCGGCAACGGTCCCCGCCAGGATCCCGGCCAGAGATCCGATCAGCAAGCCGCCACGATTGGGCAAACCGGCGGTGAGCCCGGTGACTACGGCGCCGACGACCGCGGCCACCACCTTGGGACGACTATCGATTCCCAGGATCAGCAACCCGATGAAGAGGATCGGTACCGCGAACTCGAGATGCCACGACTCGGGGAGCACGGGGCCGAGGAGCAGTCCCAACGCCGTCGTCGACACCCAGGTGACCCAGAAGGTCATCCCGGCAATCACGTAGTAAGTGCGGAAGCTCTCGTCGTCGTCGCCGCTCCGGAACGTGGATAAGGCAAAGAGCTGATCGATCAGCAGATAAGGGCCGAACCAGCGAAACCACTTCGGCTGAGTCTGAAACACCGGCGCCAGGGCCGCCGAATACATGAGATGGCGGGCATTGACCACCAAGCCCGCGGTGATCGCAGCCACCACCGAAGCCCCGCTGCCGAGCAGGGAGATCAGGGTGAGTTGCCCCGCGCCGCCGAAGATGATCGGTGAGCTCGACCACCCCACCACCGGGTTCATCCCGGTCTCGGTTATGGCCAGACCGAGCACCAGTGCGAAGGGGATCGCCGGAATGAAGAGAGGCACGGCGTCGACAAAGGCCCGACGCGCCACAGCACGGTCCACAGACATGAGCGAGCCACCATATCCGCGGCATCTGGTTGACTTCCCTCATGAGCCTGTTGCGACACACGGTGCTGCTCCGCTTCAGATCGGATGCAACCGAGAATCAGATTCAGTCCGTGCTCGATGGTCTGGCCACGATGCCTCAGAAGATGGGCTTCATCCGTCGTTACGAATTCGGGCTCGACGTCGGCATCCTCGAGGGAAACCCCAACCTGGCGATAGTCGCCGACTTCGACTCCGCCGAAGACTGGAAGAAATATCAGGAGCACCCCGACCATCAGGCGCTGGTCAGGGACTCGATCTCCCCGATCCTGGAGTCGATGACCCGGGTCCAGTACGAGGTCGGTTGAGACTGACCCTCAGGCCCTGACTTCTTGTCTCATGAACTTGACGTATGCAATCGCGAACAATGAGACGGTGATGGCCAACATCGCCACGAGTTGGGGCCACACCAGCAACACGCTCTGGGGGAAGGAAAGCTCGGAGACAACGGCCCGGTCGATCTGGTTCATGGTCACGAAGCCGAGTGTCCTCACCTCGGGAACAAGCAAGGCGGTCGACGAGTCGTTGTAGAGAGTCGCCGGCGACAACCGGGAAACGGCAAGCTCCGCGCGGGCGTTGGAGAGCTCGGTGACTGGATTTCCGGCGTCGATCGGTGACACGACATTGGCGACAAGGGCGAAGAGCAACCCGCCGAAGATGGTGAGAGCCAGCCAGATCCCAATCGTCACTATGGCCGAGGTCGCCGCGTTCCTGAATGCAACCGACGCCAGCATTGCCATCGCCAGCCAGACTCCGACATAGACGACCGACGCCAGCAGCCAGGTGAGCAATCGAAAGACGTCACTGACTTCGGGCACCACCCCGAGCACGAGTATCCCCACACCCGAGACGATCAAGACCACGACCGTGAGCGTCACCCCGATCACAGCCAGACCCGCCACGAACTTGCCGTTGATCACATCGTCGCGATGGATCGGCTGCGAGACCAAACGTGGCAGTGTCCCCCGTGACCGCTCACCACTGATCGAGTCGAACCCGTAGGTGATCCCCACCGCCGGCAAAAGGAAGCCGAGGAAGGTCATGAATGAGAACGGGATCGGGTCGGCGTTGACCGTGAACAATCGCAGGAAGACACTGACCCCAGCCTCGGTGGCCTCCTGAGCAGCGTCCCGGAGCCCGGTCGCCGCACCGTAGACGGTTCCCACTGCCACCAGACCGAGAATGAAGAGCAGGGCGATGAACCGGCCCGAGAGCAGGTGGTCGGTCATCTCCTTGCGGGCCACTTCCACCCAGCCCGGGCGCTTCCGCTGCCATACCGCCGCCGTTTCGGCTACGGCCGTCATGCGCTCACTCCTTCATGCTCACGAAAGTAACGCCGGTAGATCTCGTCGAGGTTCGACCCGAGATCTCGAATCTGCCGGACGCTGAGTCCCGCCTCCACCAGAGCGCGGACCACTCCCGAGATGTCCCGCTCGGGCAGGACCACGCGCCATCGGCCCGGGCCAGTGGAAGTGACAACGATCTTGTCGCCGAGCCCGGGAAGCCCCGAGGCCACGGCCGTCCTCACCTGTTCCTCGGTGGCGTCGACCACGAACTCGTAGACCGAGCTGTCCTCCGACAGCGAGGCCGCTAACTCGTCGGGCGTTCCCTGGGCGACGATCTCGCCTTCGACGAATATCCCAACCCGATCACATACCTGTTGCACCTGGTTGAGAAGATGACTGGAGATCAACACCGCCCGTCCCTCGGTGTGGGCCAAGCGCGAGATCAAGGCGAGGATCTCGACCACTCCTTCGGGGTCGATTGCGGTGGTCGGCTCGTCGAGGATCACGACGTCGGGATCCTTCACCAGGATGTCGGCGACCCCGAGTCTTTGCCGCATGCCGCGGGAGTAGGTGCCGACCAGGAAATCAGCGGACTCGGTCAGCCCCACCTCCTCCAACAGCTCATCGATTCGGTCCTCGGCTGCTGCGGGGTCCAACTCGTTGAGACGGGCGGTATACCTCATGTTCTGGCGGCCGGTCAGGTCTTCGTAGAACCCGACGGCGTCAGGCAGATACCCGACACGTCGCTTGACACCGATGGCGTCGCGAGCCGGGTCCAGCCCGCACACCCGAACCGACCCCTCGCTGGGCTCGGTCAAGCCGAGCAGCATCAGGATCGTGGTCGTCTTGCCAGCGCCATTGGGCCCGAGGACCCCGAAGATCTCGCCGGGAGACACGCTGAAGTCGATGCCGGCAACGGCCACCCGGTCGTCGTAACGCTTGACCAGGCCCTCAACTTCGATGACCTTCTCGATCATCGCTCACCTCCGCCCGTAGCGGCGGAACACCATGGTGAGGCCGACCAGGGCCACGACGATCACGCCGATACCCACCAGGCCCCAGACCGCCGATGTTTCGACGGTGGCACGGACGTCGATCCCGTCAGAAGCTTCAGGCACCGCGGAACTGAACGTGATCACATAGTCGCCGTTGATGGCGTCTCCAGAGGGCGTGATGGTCGCCACTACCTGAACCGACTGGCCCGGCTCGAGTTGTTCGAGGGTAGGTCGATCAAAGGTCACATCCCATCCCTGCGGTGGGGTCGCCGTCATGGTCACACCGGCTAGTGGAGCGGTGCCGGTGTTGGTCACGACCAACGGGAGATCAGTGGGCTGCTCACCTTTCACCGTGACATTCAGAGCCTCGTTCAGGGTGGTGACATCTATGGCGAACGAGCCCGTGATCTGCACCCCGAGCTGGGCCTCTGTCGACAACCCAGAGCCTTCGGCGCGCGCCGTTATCAGATATTCCCCTGCGGCCACAGTGTCGGGCGGATCGACGTCGACCGTGACCTGAGCCGTTTCGCCGGCTGCGACGGTCACCGTCGACGCCTGGGCCTCACCCGAAGGCTTGATCTCGGTCAGCCAGCCCTCAGGCCCGTTCGCGGAGAGCCCGAACTGGATTTCCTGA
This sequence comes from uncultured Acidimicrobiaceae bacterium, assembly GCA_964608055.1. Classification (GTDB taxonomy): domain Bacteria; phylum Actinomycetota; class Acidimicrobiia; order Spongiisociales; family ZC4RG35; genus JALYNX01. The sequence goes on from CAZSMJ010000039.1 coordinate 4,538, forward strand.
GGGGTGTTGTTGGCAATCGCCAGATCAAAGGTATATGTCGAATCTGCCGGGCCGCGGAGGGCCGGGAAGTCCGTGGTCATCGACACGTCGCCACCCACCGATGCGGCAACCCTGATCGAAAGGTCGAGGGTGTCGGCGCCGGCGCCGCCGGTGGCGTCCACCGACATTTCATAGTTCCCCTCCTCGGTTTCGGCCGGCACGTCGACCTGCAGCTCGAGGGTCACGATCCCGGTGTCCCCCACCTGCACCTCGTCGACAACGAAACCGCCGCCTCGGAGCTCGCCCTCCCATCCCTCCGGCAGCCCGTTCACGGTGAAGCCGACTCGATCGCCGGGGAGAGAGGCCACGGTGAGCTCGAATGTGGCGCTGTCGCCGGGCTTGACGGCTACCCCGACATAAGGAGAGCTGATCGAAAGACTGGTAGGGGGTGGCGACTCCTGGGCAACCGCCGGCAAAGCCAACGTGGCCGTGGTCAGCAACCCGACTGCCAACACATGGAAAAGGCGTTTCACTTTCATCTCCGTTTTGGATCCAGGTCTCTTCTTTGGCTCATTCAACAGCCACCGGGGGAGGAATTTCGCTCAGCAGACGTTTAGAAGATATAAACCGTGTCGAACGATCAGCCGGCGATATCGCGCCCGATCGCGTCGAGGGCTATCTCCACCATCTCGTTGAAGGTCTGTTGTCGCTCTTCGGGCGTAGTGGACTCGCCGGTGCGGATGTGGTCCGAGACGGTGGCGATGGTGAGGGCGCGAGCACCTGTCTCGGCCGCCACGCCGTAGAGACCTGCGGCCTCCATCTCGACCGCGAGCACCCCCATTGCCTCCATTCGGTCGAAGGCGGCGGGGTCGGGGTTGTAGAAGAGGTCGGCGGAGTGGACGTTGCCCACCTTCACCTCGACACCTCGGGCGTCCGCGGCGTCAACGGCTGCCCGCAACAGGCCGAAGTCCGCAGTGGCCGCGAAGTCCAAGCCCCCGTAACGCACCCGGTTCACCCCCGAGTCGGTGCAAGCTCCGATGGCGAGGATCACGTCCCTGATCTTCACCGTGGGGAGGATCCCCCCGCAGGAACCGACCCTGACCAGCCGCTCCACCCCATACTGGGTGACGAGTTCGGTGGCATAGATCGAGGCCGATGGGATTCCCAT
>CAZSMJ010000039.1:5784-15475 GCA_964608055.1 uncultured Acidimicrobiaceae bacterium
GGCCACAACCTATTCGATCCAGACCGCCTTCCTCCAACCACGCACCGCGTTGGTCACTGCGATCTCGTCGGCCTGAGCCAGATCCTCCAGAGTGAGAACGGCCTCAGTCACCAGGCCCTCCGCCAGGGCAAGCTCCCGTTGCACACCAGGCAAGCATCCCGAAGACGCCGCGGGTGTGAGCCATTGCTGGTCGAAGCGCAACATGAGGTTGGAGATGTTGGTTTCGGTCAGCTCCCCGTCGAGATTCAGCATCAGCACCTCGATCCCTTCCTCCGCGGTCGGATAACCACTGCGATCCGCCAGTTTGTGATACCACCGCGGGTCGCTGTGGTCCACCCGTTCCTCCCAGATCTGGAGGCCCACCGGCTCCTCCCAAGAAGGCAGGGGCTCGGTGGCTACCTCGGTCCGCCCCGAAGCGCTGAGCACGAGCCTCACCTTGAGCGGCCTGACTCCCCCCACGGCCGAAAGCGCATCACCGATGGCGACTGGATCGAGAGGGATGCCCCAATAGGCGGCGGATGCAGTGAGGCGGGCAACGTGTCTCTCCAGCAAGGGGATTCCCTCACCGGGCGAGTAACGCATCGTCTCCAACAGATCAGGAGCATCGTGTTGCTCGGTGACCACCAGCGCCTTCCAGAGACATTCGTCGTACTCGGCCCCCGCCAGTGAGTCATAGGTGATCCCACCGCCAACGTGATAGGTGAACCTCCCCCCTTCGACCACCCCGGTTCGAATCGCGACCGAGAATTCCGTTCGCCGGCCTCCTGGCTCGAGGTACCCGATCGCACCGCAATAGACACCTCGGGCGTCTGGCTCGAGATCGGCGATGATCCCCATCGTCGAGACCTTGGGGGCGCCGGTGACCGACGCCGACGGGAAGACACCGCTGAACAACTCGGCCAAGCCGATGCCCTCAGGCAGACGGGCCGTGATCGTCGACGTCATTTGCCACACGGTGGGGTGCCTTTCGACGTCGAACAGCGAGGGCACATCGACCGAGCCAACCTCGGCGACACGGCCCAGATCGTTGCGCAACATGTCGACGATCATCAAGTTGCCGGCCCGCTCCTTCTCGGAGTTGAAGAGCCGGTCGCGTTGTTCGAGGTCCTCGATCGTGGACCGGCCCCGAGCGAGGGTGCCCTTCATCGGTTTGGCGATCACCACATCGGCATCGCGGGCGAAGAACAACTCGGGTGACACCGACAACACCTGGCGGTCCCCGAGATCGATCAACGCGCCATAGCTCTGCGGCTGGCCGCGCAGCATCGCCATGAAAAGGGCGCCGGGATCACCGTCGAAGTCGGTCCACATCGGGAAAGTGAGATTCACCTGATAGGTGTCACCAGTGGCGATCGCCTCCCGGATCGCGCTCACCCGGGCCGCATGCTCCGGCTCGTTCAATCCTGAAGTCCAAGGGCCAAGTCGGAAATGGCCGGGTGGTGGCGATGGGGGGCCCGACTCCTGATAGACGCCGAACCAAGCAAGCGGCAGCTCCGGCACCTGGCGTCTGAGGGCAACTCTCAATGGGCGGCTGAAAGCCGGCGCCGCCTGATATGAGACGAACCCGGCCACCCAGGAGCCGGCCTCTGCCTCCCGCTCGGCCTGACGCATCACTGGAAGCACCTCAGTGAGCTGCTCGGCGGCAAGAACACGCACCGGATCGGCGAAACCGCGCGGCCCCGCCCTCCACCGATCACCAACCAGGGTCACCGCACCGCTCACCGCCCCGACGTTACCGGTAGGGTCGCCCGCCCATGCCAGACATGCCCGACTTCCCCAGCGACCGAGGCGAGCTGGGGCGAATGCTCGAGGCCCTAGGCGCCGAGCGGTTGCCCGGCATCCTCGGTATCGAGCTCCTCGAGCTTGGTGACGGCACCTCGGCGATGCGTTGTGTGATCGAGGAGAGGCACCTCGCTTCCAACGGGTATTTGCACGCCGCGTCGGTGGTGGCGCTTGCCGACACCACCGCCGGGTATGGATGCATCGCCAATCTCCCCGACGGCGCCCTGGGGTTCACCACTCTCGAACTGAAGACGAATCATCTGGCAACTCTCTTGACCGGGGCAATGGTCTCGAAGGGCCGAATGTCGCACAGCGGGCGAGCCACACAGGTCTGGGATGTGACCGTGACTGCCGAGGACACCGGTAAGACCCTGGCCCTGTTTCGCTGCACCCAATTCATCCTCTATCCACAGGAATAGCCGCGGCTCTAGGCTCGATTCCCATGCCCGACATCTACCACTTCATACTCGGCTTGCGTGCGATACGTGACTTCAAGCCGGATCCATTGGCCGAAGAGGATCTCGCAGCCATCCTCGAGGCCGGTCGATGGACCGGCAGCTCCAAGAACCGCCAGGATTGGTCCTTTGTGGTGATCACCGATCGGGAACGTCTCCAGGAACTCGCCGAGCACGGTGACTTCACCCAACCAGTGCGGGACTCGGCGGCGACGATCGTGCTCGTTCAGGAGGCGGGGGGGAACATGTTCGATATCGGAAGGGCCGCCCAGAACATCATGCTGGCCGCCAAGGCAAAAGGAGTGGCCTCCTGCCCGATCACCCTCCATCGCGATGCCCAGGCTCGGCGCTTCCTTGGCGCCCCAGAGGATCGGGTCACCCGTTACGCGGTGGCGCTCGGTTACCCGGCGGAGGGCGCCGAGCCGAGGCAATACGGTGGGAGAAAGCCCGCCGACGCCGTCGTCCATCGCGAGCGTTACTGACCTGCCCCGACTCGAGAAATCCCTGAAGATCTGTCATCAGATGCCACTACCGTCGGGACGCGTATGCGCGAATCGATAGTCCAGGCGCGCGGTCTCACCAAGAAATTCGGTGACTTCGTCGCGGTCGACGCCATCGACTTCGACATCGCCAAGGGTGAGGCCTTCGGCTTCCTCGGCCCCAACGGAGCCGGGAAGACCTCGACGATGAAAATGATCACCACGGTGAGCCCGATCACCGAGGGCAGCCTGACTGTGCTCGGCTTCGATCCAACCACCCAGGGGCGGTCGATCCGCCAGCGAATCGGTGTCGTGCCCCAGGAGGACAATCTCGACCTGGAGCTGACCGTGTCGGAGAACCTCTACGTATACGGCCGGTACCACGACATGAGCCGGGCGGATATCCGGCGGCGGACCACAGAATTGCTGGAGTTCGCCCAACTCACCGACCGGGCCAAGTCACCCGTGGAGCCGCTCTCCGGAGGGATGAAACGCCGCCTCACCATCGCCCGCGCCCTGATCAACGACCCCGAGCTGGTGATCCTCGACGAGCCGACCACTGGTCTCGACCCCCAGGCCCGTCATGCGCTCTGGGACCGGCTCTACCGGCTCAAACAACAGGGCGCCACCCTGATCATCACCACCCACTACATGGACGAGGCCGAGCAACTCTGCGACCGGCTCGTTGTCATGGACAAAGGTGTCATCGCAGCCGAGGGGTCGCCACGGGAACTGATCAAGGAATACGCCCCGCGTGAGGTCGTCGAGCTGCGCTTTGGGGACGGACAGCAGGATCAGGCGGTGCTGAAGCTCGACGGCCTGGCTCACCGTTCCGAAATCCTCGCCGACCGCGTCCTCCTCTACACCGACGACGCCGAGGCCACCCAACATGAGATGAGCGAACGCGGTGTCCATCCCGAACAGGTCCTGGTTCGACGTTCGACACTCGAGGACGTGTTCCTCCGGCTCACCGGTCGCAGGCTGATCGACTGATGACCGTCCTCAGCCGCTCGATGCGTGTGGTCGAGGCAGAGTTGGTGGTGTATCGGCGCACGTGGCGGGGCACCGTGATCTCGAGCTTTGTGAACCCGGTGCTGTTCCTTTCGGCGATGGGCCTGAGCCTCGGCTCATTGGTGGATACCGGTGGCGCCGATCTGGGTGTTTCCTACCTGACCTTTGTGGCGAGCGGTCTCTTGGCGGCCACCGCGATGCAGGCCGGGGCCAGCGAGGGAGCCTTCCCGGTCATGGCGGGAATCAAATGGCGCAAGGAGTTCCACGCCACAATCACCACCCCGCTCGACCCGGCCGACATCGTGTACGGGCGATTCCTTTGGTCGATCATCCGGCTCGGGTTCATCCTGGTCGTGTTCGCCGTGATCTCAGTCCTGTTCGGTGCCCTCGAGATCGGACCGGCCCTCCTGGCCGTGCCTCCCGGGGTCCTCACCGGAGTTGCCTTCACTACAGCGGTGACGGCCTTCACGGTGACCCGGGAGGACGAGCAGAGTCTTTCGACGTTGTTCCGTTTCGCGATCACCCCACTTTTCCTCTTCTCGGGCACCTTCTTTCCCATCAGCCAATTGCCTGATTACCTCCAGAAAGTCGCCTACGCCACGCCGTTGTTCCACGGGGTGGAGTTGGTCCGCAAGGTCGCCCTCCCCGGAGTTGACCGGTCGGTGGTGACCTCGATCCCGATCTGGGTCCACGTCTCCTATCTGACCCTGATGACGGTCATAGGACTGGTGTTGGCATCGAGATGGCTCGATAGGAGGCTCCGGCCGTGAGTATCTCCGCACCGTCCCGGCTCACCCCACCACGTCGGATGACGCCGTTCAGGGCACAGCGGATCTGGGAGCGAAACACCCTCGTCTACCGGAGACTGTGGAAGATCATCTTCACCGGTTTCTTCGAGCCGGTGTTCTATCTGTTCTCAATCGGAATCGGGATCGAAGCCCTGGTTGGCGATGTCCCCGGCCCCAATGGGATCCCAATCGACTACTCGGCATTTGTCGCACCTGCACTGATGGCCGCCTCGGCGATGAACGGGGCGGTGCTGGAGACGACCTTCAACATCTTCTTCCGATTGAAATTCGGCAATGTCTACGAGGGGATCCTCACTACGCCTCTCGTCCCCCGTGACATCGCAGTGGGCGAGATCGGCTGGGCATTGCTCCGGGGAGCGATTTACTCGACGGTGTTTCTGGTAGTGATGGCACTGATGGGCCTGACCGAGTCTTGGTGGGCACTGATGACAGTGCCCGGGGCAGTTCTGATCGGATTCTGCTTCGGGTCGCTGGGCATGGCCGCCACCACCTACATGCGGTCCTGGCAGGACCTCGACCTGATCGCCCTGGTCACCATGCCCCTGTTCCTGTTCTCGGCGACGTTCTACCCGCTCGATGTCTACCCGCCGGCCATCCAACAGGTCGCCCGGATCTCACCGCTCTATCACGGCACGGAGATGCTGCGCGCCTTCTCGTTGGGGATCTTCGACTGGACCCTGGCCGGCCACATCGCGTTCCTGATCGTCCTCGGGCTGATCGGAGCGAGGATCGCCTCCCGCCGTCTCGACGGGTTATTGCGCAAGTAGGGAAGGCATCGGGATTCCCCGGAACCAGGTTCCATTCTGAGACGTCCAATCCACATGAAGGCCGGCGCCCATCTGTCGCTGTCCCTGACGATCCTCGTGATCCTCAGCGCCTGCGGCGTGCCGGCACCAACTGGCGACTCGCCGACAACCTCGACGACCACACCGCTGGCCGAGCCCGAGGAACCGGCAATGGAGATCGTCTCGGTCACCGCCTGCAAGCAGGCCGACCCGTGGACGATGGTCGAAACCGCATTCCAGGGAACAGTCACCGCGATCGAGCCGGCGGCAACCGGCGCCGAAGGGGACACCATGCAGGTGGTCAGCTTCGAAGTCGCCGCGTGGTACACGGCGGACTACGGGACCACCTTCTCGATGTGGGCCCCGAACTTCGAGGGGGCGGTTGGCGAGGAGTGGCTGATTGGCGGCGCTCTCTACTACAGCCTCGGCCAGCAATCAGGTGAGGTCTTTCCCTGTGTTTCCACACCCACCACCGATCTCCTCCGACAGGAATGGGATGAGCGTTACGGGCCACCGGTTCCGGCCGGATCCGGGGTCCCCGAAGCCGAGCCTGACCCGGCGCTGGTAGCTCAGATCGAGGAGCAACGAGCCAAATGGATCGCGGCGGGGATCGACGACTACACCGCAGTGATCAGTGTCTACAGCCGCGACTCGGAAACCGGGCCATGTGGCGGCAACTCCTCGATCCGGGTGACCGTCGAGGACGGGATCCCAACCGCGGCCATCGACGTGATGCACTTTTGCAAGCTCGATGACCCCACGACGATGCTCCTGATCGATGACTTGTTCGATCTCGCCCTGGCCAATGCCGGAGCGATCACGGATCCGATCGACTTCGACCCCGAACTGGGCTACATCCGGTCCTTCTACGCGAGCGATCGCAGTGTCGAGACCGGTGCCTACGTCGAAATGCTTCAGCCTCGTGTCGTGGATGCGGTGGTGGGCACCCAGCAGGCGATGGACGCGGCTACGGCCGGGATCGCCACCTGGCAGGCGGCCGGGATCGACGACTACACGTTCCAACTCGACGTGATCTGCTTCTGCACCATCTCGGGACGATTCCAGGTGACGGTGGAAGACGGAGTGGCAACCGAGGCGACGTCGGAATCAGGCCCGGTAGACCTCACATCGCCCGATCGATTCATGGAGTACAACGTCGAAGGGCTGTTCGCCCTTCTCTCCGATTGGGGAGGCGGCCAATCCCCTGATGACATGCTCGCCTCGTTCGACCCCGAGCTCGGCTACCCGGTCGAGGTGCGGATCGACAGCATTCGCCAAGCGGTCGACGACGAGTTGAGCTTCTTCGTCAGCGATTTCCAGCCTTCCGACTGACCGCCAGCCTGGTCTGATCCCTCCTCCAACCGGCCGCTCTAGGCTCCATTGGGCTGATGATCGACCTCTCCTTCCCGCTGCACGCCCCACACGGGTCGACTCTCAACACCAAGGGATGGCTCCAAGAGGCGGTCCTCAGGTGTTTGCTCAACAACCTCGACCCGGACGTCGCCGAAGATCCGGAGAACCTCATCGTGTACGGGGGCCGGGGCAAGGCGGCGCGGAATCTCGAAAGTCTCCACGCCATCGTGCGCACCCTGGAACGTCTCGAGAATGACGAGACGCTCCTCGTCCAGTCGGGCAAGCCGGTGGGAGTCTTCCGCACCCACGAGATGGCGCCCCGGGTCCTCATCGCCAACAGTCTCCTCGTCCCGCGGTGGGCGACGCTCGAGCATTTCTGGAAGCTGGAGGCCGAAGGGCTGATGATGTACGGGCAGATGACCGCGGGGTCCTGGATCTACATCGGCACCCAGGGCATCCTCCAGGGGACCTTCCAGACCTTCGCCGCCATCGCCGAGCAGCGATTTGGGGGCAGTCTCGCCGGGACCCTGACCCTGACCGCGGGACTCGGAGGTATGGGTGGCGCCCAACCACTGGCGATCACCATGAACGAAGGGGTGGCCCTCTGCGTCGATGTCGACCCCCACCGCATCCAACGACGTTTGGAAACGGGGTACCTCGACGTCGCTGCCGACTCCATCGAGGAGGCAATCGAGCTCGCCCTCTCGGCGAAACGGGAAAGGCGCCCGCTTTCGATCGGGTTGGAAGGCAATGCGGCCGACCTGTTCCCCGCCCTGCTCGAGATGGGTCTCGATGTCGACATCGTCACCGACCAGACCTCGGCTCACGACCCGCTCTTTGGCTACGTTCCCTCGGGGTTCACCCTCGAGGAGGCGGCCCAGCTCCGCGATGACGATCCTGACACCTACATCAAGGCGGCGCGAGAGTCGATGGCCACCCATTGTGAGGCGATGGTCGGATTTCAGACCGCCGGTGCAGAGACCTTCGACTACGGGAACAATCTGCGCGGGGAGGCGGAGATCGCCGGCTACGGCGATGCCTTCTCCTATCCCGGTTTCGTCCCCGCCTACATCCGGCCGTTGTTCTGTGAAGGCTCGGGGCCGTTCCGCTGGGTTGCCCTCAGTGGTGACCCGGCAGACATCGCCGCCACCGACCAGGCGCTGGGCGAGTTGTTCCCCGACAACGAGCCCCTGCAGCGCTGGCTCCGTCTGGCCGAGGAGAAGGTCCAGTTCCAGGGGCTCCCCGCCCGTATCTGCTGGCTCTCCTATGGCGAGAGGCATGTGGCGGGGCTTCGATTCAACGAGTTGGTGTCTTCTGGGGAGGTGACGGCGCCGATCGTGATCGGAAGGGATCATCTCGACTCGGGCTCGGTCGCCTCGCCATATCGTGAGACCGAGGCCATGGCCGACGGGTCCGATGCGGTTGCCGACTGGCCGATCCTCAATGCCATGCTCAACGTCTCGTCGGGAGCAGCATGGGTGGCGGTCCATCACGGTGGCGGAGTCGGGATCGGCAACTCGATCCACGCCGGGGCCCAGGTGGTTGCCGATGGGACCGATCAAGGGGCGCTGCGTGTGGAGCGGGTGCTCACCAACGACCCCGGCACCGGTGTGATGCGCCACGCTGACGCCGGCTATGAGATCGCCCAACGGGTAGCCAGGGAGCGGGGAGTGGACATCCCGATGTTGTCTTGACCGACCCGGTCCGCCACCCGTAATTGGGATCCACAGGTCCGTATATGACCCCTGTACATCCCAATTAGACGAGGCCGATACCCTTGAAGTCGATGACCATTCCCGATCCCTACTGGCCGCGGGCCGATGTGTGGCTGAATCAGGAGCATCCCGATCCTGAGGTGGTGGTGGTGGGCGTCCCCTCATCCAAGGCTTCCCTCTCTCCGTCGAGGGCGGATCTGAGCCCGATGGCGATGCGGGACCGCCTCGCCCGCTTCTCGACATTCCACGGCGAATGGGGCGTGGACTTCGGCCAGGTCGCGGTGAACGACTACGGCAACTGGCCGGTGTCGGAGTCGGACCGGGACTTGATGCCCCAGCTGGTCGGGGAACTGGCGGCTGATCTCCCCCATGTCCCTTTGACCCTGTATCTCGGCGGAGACAACGCCATCACCCGGCCTCTCGTTGGAGCGTTGGCACCCGACCTTTCCCGAGTCGGAGTTCTCACCTTCGACGCCCATCACGACGTGCGAACCCTGGAACTGGGAAGGACCAACGGGAACCCGATCCGGGGGCTGATCGACGAGGACGGTCTGCCCGGCGCCAATGTCATCCAGATCGGGATCCACAGCTTCGCCAACTCCGCTGAGTACCGCACCTACTGCGAGGAGGCCGGGATTGGGGTGGTCACCATCAGTGACGTCGAGGCCGCCGGCATCTCCGAAGTCACCTCACTTGCCCTCTCCTCGCTTGCCGACCGCTGTGATTCGATCTACGTGGATGTCGACATCGACGTCCTCGACCGGGTGTTTGCCCCGGCCTGCCCTGGCGCCCGGCCGGGCGGGATGACCGTGCGCGACCTGGCCGAAGGGGTGCGTCGGTGCGCCCGGCATCCGAAGGTGACGGCGATGGACTTCGTCGAGGTCGATGCTGACGCCGACCGCGACGGGCTGACTCTCGACGCCATGGCCCATCTGATGCTGTCCGCGGTGGCCGGCTACGCCGAGCGCAGAGAGTAAGACAGGTCTGTGAGATCGAGGCCCGTGAGGAGGGATCCGTGACGTTCATCGAGACGATCAACGAGGAAGAGGCAACGGGGCCGGCCGAGGGGGGTTAGCCGCCGCTGATGACCTGATCGGCCTCGCGACCCAGCGAATCGCCGTGACGATGATCGAGAAAGCCGTGGGGCAGCCGCACCGGTCGTGGACCATGGGAATGACCACGAACCATGCGCCCTGCCTCCTCGGGGAACGGGATGGCCGAGTCGAGGAGCCCGGTCAGCATCACCAACTCGTCCATGGACGAGACCCGGGCCAACTGGTCGCGAATGCGGGGCCCCACGGG
>CAZSMJ010000040.1:0-6392 GCA_964608055.1 uncultured Acidimicrobiaceae bacterium
GCGCAAGCCTCGATCTCCGAACTCGTGCTCGCGGTCAACGATCTGACCCGGCGCTCGGGAGGGTAGGTACTCTCGCCGGCCATGAACGAGCGATGGATCAAGACCGCGATTGTCGTGGCCCTGGCTCTGATCCTTTATTTCGTCCTGGTGCAGGTCGGGACTCGTTTCGTCGCAAGGATCGGGCTCCGCGGGCCACAGGCCGCGTCGCGCTCCCGCACCCTCTGGCTGATGGTCCGCCGGGTCATCGTGGTCATCATCTTCATGTTCGTGGTGCTCACGATCTTCACGATCTGGGCGTTCAGCCTGACACCGTTCCTGGCCCTGGGGACCGTGATCGGGGCCGCAGTCGGCTTCGGTGCCCAGAACGTGGTGAGAGATGTTCTGGCCGGATTCTTCATACTCGCCGAGGACCAGTACCAGATCGGCGACACCGTGTCGATCGGGGGAGCCAGCGGCACGGTTGAAGACATCCAGTTCCGAGTCACGGTGCTCCGGGACTTCGAGGGCAACGTCCACTACGTGCCGAACGGGCAGATAACGGTCACCTCCAACTTCACCAGAGTCTTCGCTCAGCCGGTGATCGATATCGCGATCGCCTACGACCAGGATGTCGACCGGGCCATGGAGGTGATGCTCGAGGAGCTGACCCGGCTCGGTGATGATCCCGAATTGGAGCCGATGCTTCGAGGACCGGCCGAGATGCTCGGTATCCAGGACTTCGGGGACTCCGGGATCGTGATCAGGGGGCGGCTCATCTCCGACGGTCACCAGCGCGAGGCAGTGCGACGGCAGGCGTTGCTTCGCATCAAGAAACGCTTCGACGCCGAGGGCATTCGGTTCTCGGCAGCCAAGTGACGATCAGTCCGACACGGGCGCCGGCACGATGACGGCCAGGGCGTCGGGCGCCCATTGCACGGTCCCGCCGTCGACCATTCCCAACGCCTCTCCATCGGCCTGAGCCTCCACGGGCGGATCCGCCTTCATCTCGAAGAGATCCACCCTGCGCCAGACGTCCATGTCCGGGATCGACTCCAGATCGCGTCCGGCAAAAACGGCAGCTGCGATACGCGGTATGTGCCTCCGTCGAAGGCGCTTCACGATCAGGACGGTCATCGGGTCGGGGGCGGACGGGGTGATCCTCAGAGGGATCTTTCCGAAGTAGGTGTAGATCTCGCGGAACTGGATCATCGCGGCTGTGACATACGCCTCACGATCGCCGCCATGGACCGTGACGTGGGGTTTGCGACCCGGGAAGTCCTGAAGCGCAGTGCCGAAAGCGGAGCGTGCGTAATGGATCGAGCCGAACCGGTACTTGCGGTACGGCTCCTTCTCGGCCCGTTGCACCACCGCCGCGTCGAGGCCGAAGCCACAGGCGAAGATCGAATGATGGACGGTCTCGGTCGAGCCACGCTGCAGGGTCATGGTGGCAACGCCGACCCGTCGAATCTGGGGGGATGTCACCAGGAGACGAGCGGCTTTCACAGGCTTGGAGGGGATTCCCATGAGCCTCGCAAAGACGTTGGTGGTGCCCACCGGGATCACACCGAGGGATGCCGCGGTGCCCACCACTCCTTGGCTGACGTGATGGACCATGCCGTCGCCTCCCATGGCGACGACGATGGCGGCTCCTCCTTCGGCTGACTCCCGCGCCTTCTCGGTGGCTTCGGCGGGCGAGCCGGGCCAGATCGAGCCGACATCCGCGACCCGATCCAGTGTTGCCATGACGTCACGGTGGGAGCCACCGGTGAACTGCGAGGCGGCCGGGTTGGCTACGACCACTATCCGGTGCATTGAGGGTCGAGCCTACCCCGGTACCCTGGGGCACCGTGATTGACTCCGAATCCCGATTCTCATTGGTGGTTGGAGAAGGTGATGGCGCCATGCTCGGCTTGGCGGCCGGCGACAGCGCCGGTGGGGCCTGGGAATTGGGGTACTCGGCCATCACCGAGCAGGCAACGGTGATCGCTTACCAGCTGATAGAGAACGCAGAGCTCGATATCGACCAGACGTTGCGGGCGATACGGGAGCTCGATGGCGCCGACGACGAGGAACCGGTATACCGCGCCGAAACCCCCCACTTTCGGACCTGGCTGGCCCGCGCCTCGGCTGGCGGGGCGGTCCCGGAGGAGGACCCCTCCCTCGACGCAGCCCCCCGCGGCCTACCGGTGGGAGTCGCACTCCGGCGGGATCCGGATGCTCTCCGCAAGGCGGTAGTCGAGCTGGGGAGTGTGTTTCATTCGGATCTCTCGTCGATCGTGGCTGGTGTTGTCAGCGCCAGTGCCGCCGCCGCCTCGTGTTTCGGGCAGTCGGGACGGGACTTGATCGCAGGCGTGGTTGAGACCGTGGAGCTCACCGCGGCTCAATCCGGAGCCACCTTGAGATACACCGGATCGAAGTCGTGGGACGAGCTGGTCGCCGATTTGCGGCCACTCATGGATCACGTCGGGGTGACGGAGGCAGCAGAAGCCCTGTCGATCGTCGACGCCAGTGTGGTGCCTGAGCCCTGGGACCTGATAAGGGCCGGCCTGCTCCTGGCGGCGCCACTGGCTGACCGATCTCACATCCCGGTCGAACAGGCCGCTCGGATCGGGGGAAGCACGCTCGGCGCCGTGGTTGGAGGGATCATCGGTGCCCGGGTCGGGATTCGTGCCTGGCCGTGGGCCTTCGCCAACGACACCTGGTTCGCCGAGATCGGGAGACGGCTGGTCCGAGGGCCCAACGAGGTCAGCGACCTTCCGATTCCTTACGCGGTGGAACAGCACCTCATCTCTGGGGAACAGGGTTTCCGCTGACAATCAGTCGGTCTTCGGGCGGCCAGTCACGCTCGGAGTCGTCCAACCGGCGCAATGCCCACGATCCCAGGCCGATGAACAGGATCAAGGTTGTCATCGCCACCTTCCGCCCCCAGCCCAGGACGTCGACAACCAACGCCCAGGTGAGAGGGCCCAGGATGGTGGCAAACCGGCCGACAGTGGCATAGAGCCCGAAGAACTCCCCGAGGTGTCGGGGAGGGGCGAGACGGGTCATCAAGACCCGGTCGGCGGTCCAAGTGGAGCCGAGGGCCACACCTCCCAGTGGCCCGATCACCCAGGCGATAGCGGTTTGGCCGGTCACCGCGGCGGCCACACCCGAGGCGATGGCGATCATCCACAAGAACAGGGCGGCCCGCAGCACCCGCAACGGGCCGACGGACTCGACGAAGCGACCAGCCACCAGTGCTCCAATAACGGCCGCGGCTATCGCCACCCCCAGGAGCTGGGTGACGAATAGTCCATCGAGCCCGAGCTCCTGGAGCACGAAGATGGTCAGGAACCCCCCGATCAGTGTGTTGATCGCATCGGTGTAGAGAAACCGGCTGACCAGGAACCGGACCAGACCGTCGTATTGACGGGCTCTGCGCCATGACGAGACGATCCGACTCGCCACATCCTGGAGTCGGGGTGCGGGCATGGCCTCGATTCCCCGATGCTCCCTGATGAAGAGGAAGGCAGGCAGGGCGAATACGAGAAAGGCCACCGCGAGCGTCTTGAAGGTGGCGGCGAACGACCAACCAAGGACTTCGAGGGTCACGACGCCGATGCCGAGGCCGATGAAAGAGCCGATGTAGCCGATCCCCACGCCCAGCCCCGAGATCCGTCCCCGGTTCTCCGGGGTGCTCACGTCGACCAGAAGGGCGTCGTAGACCACTGATCCCACGTTGAACCCGACGAGGCCGATCCCGAGCAGGATCAGGGTCATCGTGACCGGGCCTGCGGCGAGGCCGGCGATGGCGCCGACCGCGATCAGGGTGGTTATCCGGAGGGTGGGGACCCGGGCTCCGCGGGCGTCGCTTCGGGCGCCCGCCCACGGTGCGAGAAAGATGACCAGGGCGCCGGCCGCGGCTTCCACGAGAGCCAAAGCGGAGTCGCGTTGATCCATCGCAGTCAGCCACTGCGGGAAGTACCGGCCGACGACACCGAGGGCGAAGATGGTGTTGGCGAGGTCGTAGAGGACCCAGGAACCGACCGATAGCCGATCCGGACCGCCGCGGGCCTCGGTCATTTCAGAAGGTGACGGCGACCGAGATCAGCTCTTCACGACCGAGGAGCCCGGCCGCTGCCTGGAGGGCGCGGGAAGCCTCGGAGAGCGGGAACTGGTGGGAGACGAGATCGTCGATCCGGGGGTCGATCTCGATCTGACGTGTCGCCCATTGATAACCGACACTGCTGGCTCCCATCGCGCCGCGGATGGTGAGTTGCTTGGCGACCAGAACGTCACTTAGGAAGTGGAAGGCGCGGTTGCCCTTGGTGGACGCCAGGATCACACGCCCGCCGCTGCGCACCAGGTCGAGAGCGGTGAAGACGGCCTCGGGGTCGTCGGAGGTCACATCGACGACGATGTCCGGTCTGCGTCCGACGGCCTCGGCAATTGCCCCGCCGACGTCTTCGCTCTCGACATTTATGGTCAAGTCGGCGCCAAGCCTCTTGGCGAGCTCGAGACGGTCGCGATCGTGGGCCAGGCCGGTGACTCCCACCCAGCCGGCGCCGGCGGCCTTGGCTGCAATCAAACAGGCGAGCCCGCGGGGGCCAGGACCGAGGATGAGCACACTTTCGCCGGTTTGCAGGGCAGGAAGCTCGACCGCCCAGGTGTGACCGGCCGCCAGGGGATGGACGAATGTCGAAACTTCCGCCGGCACATCATCGGTCAGCGGGTGGAGCCGGGCATCGGGGTCGATGAAGAGATACTCGGCGAGACCGCCCCAGAGCCCCGGCGGCTCGATCGAGGGGATGAACCCGTAGGAATTCGACGGTCGGCGCCGGACGCAGGTGGCAAGGCTCTGTTTGCAGCGGTGGCACTCCCCACAGCGAATCCGGGGCTCGACGACGACCCGGGTGCCGATGGGAAAGGGAATGGTGGGGCCTTCTGTGGCGATCCGACCGACGACTTCGTGACCAGGCACGAGCGGATAGACCACATCTCGGGCCTCGCCTTTCCAGACTTGAATGTCGGCGCCGGAGATCCCGGTTGCCTCGACTGCCAGCCAACCACCACGGTCAACGGGTTGTGTCGGCAACTCGGTCAACGTGAAGTGCTTGGGCTCGACGAGCATCATGGCCCGGGCTTTGATCCCTCGCTCCATCGTTGGCGAGTGTAAACCCGGTTCCGGGCGCCCCCGTCACGTGGCGAGCAACGCGGCGATCCGCTCCACTCCCCGCTCGATTTCCTCCTCGCCAACGGCGTAGGAAAGCCGAAGGAACCCCGGCATCCCGAACGACTCGCCGGAAACCAAGGCGACGGCGGCTTCCTCGAGGATCACGGCAGCCAGGTCATCGGTGGTTGCCCATCGATCGCCCAAATGCGCGGAGAAATCGGGGAACACGTAGAACGCCCCCTCCGGCTCGATACAGGCAACACCGGGGAGGGCACTGACCATCGAGTACATCAGCTTTCGCCTGGCGTCGAAGGCGAGACGCATCTCCTCGACCATCTCCTGCGGCCCGGTGAGGGCGGCCAGCGCCGCATGCTGCGCGACATTTGCGACGTTGCCGGTGGCGTGTGACTGATGACTGTTGGCGGCTTCGATCACGTCTGCGGGCCCCACCATCCACCCCACCCTCCAACCGGTCATCGAATAGCTCTTGGCCACCCCATTGATCAGAACCCAGTTTTCGAATCGCGGCGTCACCGCGGCGATCGAGGGCGCCACATCGGTGAAATAGGCGAGACGCTGATAGATCTCATCGGCCATCACCCAGATGTCGTTCGCCGCTGCCCACTCCCCAATGGCGCGGGCTTCGTCCGCGGTGTAGACCGCCCCGGTCGGGTTGGACGGAGAGACGAACACCAGCAGCTTGGTGCGATCGGTCCGGGCCTGCTCCAGGCTGTCCACGGTTACCTTGAACCCTTCCTCGAGACGGGATGGGACCGAGACGGTGATTCCACCGGCCAGGTCGATACCCGCCGGGTAGGTCACCCAGTGTGGAGATGGCAGCAGCACCTCGTCGCCGGGGTCGAGCAGGGCGGCAAAGGCCTGAAAGACTGCCTGCTTGGCCCCGTTGGTGACCATCACCTCCGACCAGTCCACCTCGACTTTGGAATAACGGGCGACGTCTTCGGCTATGGCCCTTCGCAGCTCGGGGAGACCCGCGGCCGCCGTGTACTTGTGGTTTTGGGGGTCGAAACATGCCCTCGCCGCAGCGGCGACCACATGTTCGGGGGTTGGGAAGTCAGGTTCCCCGGCCCCGAACGAGATGACATCGACTCCGGCAGCGCGCAACTCCCTGGCCCGGGCGGCGATACCCAGGGTTGCTGACGGGGGCAAGTGCCCGAGCCGCTCGGAGACTCTCTTTGTCATCGCGACCGCAGACTAAGCACTTCGCCGGCGATTGAAGTCGTGTTCGCCGCCTCTCAGG
>CAZSMJ010000040.1:6492-15442 GCA_964608055.1 uncultured Acidimicrobiaceae bacterium
CCACGGCATCGGATGCGGTGTCCTTTGCGCTATCCACGGCATCGGATGCGGTGTCCTTTGCGCTATCCACGGCATCGGATGCGGTGTCTTTTGCGGCCTCCACCGCATCTTCGCCTTTGTCGGTTTTGTCCGAGATCTTGTCCCTGGCCGCCCCGTACAACTCCTGTGACGTCTCTTTGACCTTGGCCCCGGCCTCGCTGGCGAAATCCTTGGTCTTTTCGACGTAGGGCTGTGCCTTCTCGGCGAGCTCCTGTGACGCCTCTTTGACCTTGGCCCCGGCGTCGCTGGCGAAATCCTTGGTCTTTTCGACGTAGGGCTGTGCCTTCTCGGCGAGGTCTGAGCCCTGGTCCTTCGCCTTGCCGAACCATCCCTTGAGAGTATCCATGAATCCCATTTGCGGTCCTTTCAGTCCCGTAAGTCAATCGTAGGGCGTCTTGCCACCGATTCGACGTGGCGCTGTCTCTCCCCCCGTAGGGGGGAGCACCGCCGAAGGCGGGGAGGGGGGCCTCTCGCCACGCGACAAGCTATCACCAGCCGTCCAAGCAATTCACCTTGGATCGAGCGACAAGTATTTTGAGCGTCGTGACCTTGCCCAATATCGATCGTCGTCGAGTCTGGCGACGCTCATTGGTGATCCTCGGTCTGATGACTGCAGGGGTCGCCGCCCCGGTGCTCGACCTGTACGGGAGAAACCCCAGTGTCTTCGTGGCCAACCGAAGCACCCCGGAGCAGATCGTCATGTTCGGGCTGCTGGTCACCTTCACGCTGCCCCTGCTGGCCCTGATCATCCTGACGGTCGTCGAGAAGATCAGCGCCCGGGCCGCCGATATCGCCTACTACGTGCTGGTTGGGATCTCAGCGGCGGCGACCGGCCTGGTGATAAGTCGCCAGGTCCTGCCCGAGAACACGATTGCCGCGGTGGGTCTGGCTCTGGGTATCACCGGTGTGGTGCTGCTCCTGTGTCGCCGGATCGAATCAGGCTTGCTTTTCTTCTCTCTCCTCGGACCGGCGGTCCTGGTGATCTTCCTGGTGATCTCTCCCACATCACGGCTACTGGCCGAGCCAGCCACCCCTCCCGTTTCCCCGGATCAAGTCGGGCTGGCGGCGCCGATCGTGTTCATCCAACTCGACGAGCTCCCTCTCGCATCGCTGATGGATGTGGACGGGGCGATCAACGCCGCTCTGTTCCCGAATTTCGCCCGGTTGGCCAACTCCGGGAACTGGTACCGAAACGCCCTGTCCAACTCGATCGCCACCACAGCCAGCGTCCCCGCCATCCTCAGCGGCCGTCTCGGCGACAAAGACCAGAGCCCGTCGTTGATCGATCATCCCAACAACCTGTTCACCATTCTCGGTGAGGGGTACGAGATGCATGTCGTCGAGTGGCTCACCGACATGTGCCCGGAGGAGTTGTGCAAGGACTACGCCGGCCGGGGGCCGGCCCGATTCGGCTCCCTGTTACAAGACGTAGGGGTGGTCTACGGACATCTGTCCCTTCCCGAATCGGCTCGTGAGCGCCTTCCCAGCATCGACGGCAGCTGGAAGGGCTTTCTCGGTCAGACCGAGAGCCGGGAGGCGGCACCGGTCGACGTGGGCGACCTCCCAGTCCCCGAAGCGGGCATGCGGAGCAAGTGGATCGACTGGATCGAGCGCATCATCGACGGGATCGAGGAAGGCGCCCCACCGACCCTGCATTTTGCCCATCTCCAGGCCCCCCACATCCCGTGGAGGATCAACCCTTCCGGAAGCCACTATCAGCGCCCCGAGCAGTACGACGAGGTAGACGGCATCGAAGGCGGGGGCAAGTGGGTGATTCGGCCTGACCTCCCTCGTTTGGGGTATCAGCGTCACCTCTATCAGCTGGGGTTCGTCGATCAACGACTGGGGGCCTTGTTCGACCGATTGGAGGCGACCGGCAACTGGGACGATTCCCTGATCGTGGTCGTGGCCGACCATGGGGCCTCGTTTGTGCCCGGGGAGCACCGACGCTGGCCGATGGAGGGCAATCTGGGCGACCTCTACCGGATTCCGCTCATGATCAAGCTCCCGGGACAGCAAGAAGGCCGTGTCTACGACGAGCCGGCGTTCGCAATCGACATCCTTCCCACCATTGTCGATGCGCTCGACATCACCACCGATTGGGAGTTCGACGGCCACTCACTGCTGGACATCGAGGGCACCAACTATCCACATCAGCCAATCTTCTATTGCTGCAGTGGGGAGCCTGCCAGCACCGATCTCAACGAGCTCTTCGATCAGGTGCGGCGCAACCACGAGTGGGTGCCCGATCAGGGAAGTTGGATGCGGGTCGCCGCAGCGGGCCGCTATGCCGACCTCGTAGGCCGTCCTGTGGCCGAGTTGGCTCCGCGGACCAGCGACGACCTGCGCTGGTCACTCACCCAGTCCGAAGAGCTGTCAGGTGTGTCGCGAGCCTCGGGGTTTGTGCCGACGTTCGTATCGGGCCGGTTGGAGCTTCCCGTCGGAGTCGAAGGCGACGACCTGCTCTTGGTCGTCAACGGCACTGTTGCCGGGACTGGGTTCGTGATCAGGGACAGTGACACCAGCGGTGAGATACGCGGGCTACTGGCAGAAGAGCTGGTGGTCGACGGTGCCAACGAGGTGGCGATTCTCGTTCCCGACCCGCAGGGTGGGGGATGGCTCATCGGGGCGGCAGCCGACATCACCGTCGACTACATCGCAGAAGACGGTCATCAACTCGACATTCGCTCCGAAGGTGACCGGCGTCTGGAGATAAGTGCCATCTCGGAAACAGAGACCGGTTGGCTGATCAAAGGGTGGGCGGCGGACGTCAAGGAAAAGCTGACGGCCGATTGGATCTACGTCTTCGCCGGCGACCAGTTGTTGGTTTCGAGCCCGCCCAACATCGACAATGAGAACGTGGTCCGTTGGTTCAAGAGTGAAGACCTGCTTCATTCCGGGTTCAACTTCGAGATCCCTGCCGACCAGGTGCCGGACGACCTCGACCGCCTCACTGTGATCGCCGAGTTCGGCGACTACGCAATCGAGAGCCCGGCCACCCTCACCCGTGGAGGGGACTCCTAGCGCGGAACGAGGTCGAAGAGGACCCGGGTGCCGGCGCCGAGTGACTGCTCACGGGCGACCTCGAACATCTCTCCGATCAAGACCCGGAATTCGCTTTCCTCGCGACCCCCATGCAGCTCGTGAGGCAGCTTGTTGCCGACCAGTTTGGCGACCATCTCGTCGGCCGGTGACACGAACTCGACAACCACCGGTGTCCCGAAACTGTGCAGCCAGCGGAGGACTTCTCGCGGTGGGATGCTCGCCCCATAGATCAGGTGATGGATGAGCCCATAGGCGATCACCAGATCGGGGCGGGCCCGCTCGATGATCCCCGATCTCTCCACGCCCGCCCAGCCCTGAGCCGGTGACGGGTTGCCCAGATCGGTGACCACGACTGACAAACTCTGCCCCTTGCTCCGTCGATAGAGGTCGTCGAGCACCGCCTCGTCGCTGTCGACTGCGATGGCCCGCGCTCCGGCTCCGGCGGCGATGAGCGAGAAGTGCCCGTCGTTGGCGCCCAGGTCGAGGACCCGGCGAGGGGAGACTCGCTCGATCGTCGATTGCAGGAATTCGCTCTTAGCGTCCCGATCCCGGGACACGTGGCTGCACGAGCCGTAGTCCGACCAGCCGTCGAGGGAATGCTCCCATTCGAGCGAGGTGACCAACGAGCGGAGCTTCTTCACGTTGGCCAGGATCAACTCAGGTGTGAACCCAGCAGTCTTCAGGTCCTCCCTCACCGCCCGATCCGACATCCGGGCCTCCATCCGCGCCTGCAGTCGCACGTGGAGCAGAGCGCCCGAATTGAATCGCTTCTTGCCACCGAGGAGCTTTGACATCTGGGCTGGAGTCAGCCCGTCCAGGTCGCCACGGAGCCACGGTTGGAAGGGAACCCCGACCCACGCCCGCAACATGAGCGGGAAGAGGAACTGCCTCGTGAATTGGCGATAACCGATCCACGGCTCCCCCTGCCGGTAGGCCTCGAAGGAGCCGATGTCGATGAAGAGCGGGCGCCCATCGACGAATTGGATGTTGTAGGGGGTGCTGTCCTTGATGGTCAGCCCGGCGTGAAGGGCGCCCTCCAGCAAGTCGAGTTGGAGAAGCGCAGCATCCTTGAGCATCGAGAAGGTCCACTCATAGGGGTAGCTCACCAGTGGCAGACGGGGGTGTTCGAGGGCACCCGCACTGCCGGAGGGGGGATCGACCTCCACCGCGTCGATGAGTCGTCCCTCGGAGACTGCGGACTTGAAGAAGTCGGTCCCGGCCAAGGCGCGCCATCCCTGGAGTCCGCGTTCGTCGAGGAGACGCAGCACTTTCTCCCCATCGAGAACGACTCGTGAGGCCGGGTCGCGAAACGACCCGGGGTCGGGCGCTATCACTGCGCGGTCAGGATTCGGCGGACAGGGCGGTGTCCTCGGCCGTTTCGACCTCGTCCTCGACCGCACCGCGCGCGATACGGCCTCGCGCGAACTTCATGCGCATGGCTTTGTAGGCGACGCCGATCCCGGCCAGACCGCCGATCAATGCCTGCAGGAGCAGACTTCCCGAGCCTGCGTCCAAATATCCAAAGATCATTTCTTTGCTCCTCCCGAGAGCAGCGGCAACGAAATGCCGTTCGTATTGTCGTCCAACTCGCCAGTGAAGCAAACCTCACGCCCTATCGGCGCCGATCAGGGTCGATACCGCTCCCGAGCGGCGACCGCTCCATCTGGCGTGAGCAGGAGCGCCATATCGCCGTCGTTGTTCCACACCGGGGAGTCACCAGGCTCCCAACCCGCATCGCCGCTGGTCACCATGAGCGCGGTGCCGGGCTCGATGATCGTCCCTTCAGGGAATCGAAATCGATGTGACGAGGATTCGTCCCTGAGGAGCCATCCCGAGAGGTCGCCGGTGGTGGCACCGTGGTTGACGATGGTGACGTGCTCGAGGTCGAGCACCTCGTCGTCCGGTCCCGGAGGATTGTGACCGGAGGTGTCGACCGTGAGCTCGATCTCTCTGGTTGCGCCGCAGGCAGCCGGGCCCCATATGCCGAACCCTTCCCGATAGGCCGTTTCCTCGGCGGAGAGCAGGTCGCCACCTCGGGTCTCCCTCTCCCCGGGGGTGGTGGCGATGGCGAGCCCGCTCTCGACGAGGGCAAGGTTCACGAAGCTGTCCCCCGCCCAGACGTAGCCGAGGTTTCGCCCGAATTGGTCGGGGCCGTGGTCCTCGAATACGACCGGTTGCTCTTCGAGGTTGGCTTGTAGCCAGGCAGCCGCCTCGGCATAGAGGCACTCGTCGCGCTCGGGAGCGTTGACCCCGAGCAGCCTGACCGTGACCTCGCCTGCTCCGGTTTCGAAGATGAAGGTGTCTCCGTCATCGACCTTCAGGATTTGGCCTCGTATCAGCCCCGCCGGCGACGTCGCTCCCGGGCCATCAGGGGGTCCGGGGGAGGGCGTTACGGCACAAGCGACCAGCACCGCGCTGACGACCACGCCGGAGATGGCGGAGGTCAGGACGTTTCGCGGAACTTCTTCAGCTCTTGACGGTCGGTGTGTCTCCGGCGTCTCCGTCGGCGATAGGCCATCCCCAGCAACTCGGCCAGGAGGACCACCACCGCCACCGTGATCAGGATCACCAATGCGAGTGGGAACTCACCATCGAGCCACATGAACTCGATGGGCACCGGTTCGGTGTTCTGGACGGCGAAGACGACGACCAGGGCCAGGCCAAGGAGGATGATCACCGCCCCCCAAGCGACTCCCGATCCAGAATGTGTGACCTCGGCGTCGCCGCCCAGGGTTTCCTCGCGAGGCTCCTCAGAGTTCAGAGAATCATCGGACATAGGCCCAAGGTTACGTGGTCGGGACCGTCACCCGAAGGGAATCACGATTGCTTCGACCCTGGTCGATGTCCACGGTCCGGAAGAGGAGACCGCCGGAGATGAAGAACAGGGCGACTGAGAGGATCGCCCACCTCGCCGATCCGGTGGTCTGGCGTACCAGGGCGAAGATCCACGGGCCCCAGATGGCGCTGAATTTCGAGAACACCGAGAAGAACCCGTAGAACTCGGCCGACTGCTCTTCGGGGATCATCGACCCGTAGAGGCTGCGCGAGAGGGCCTGGGTGCCTCCCAGGACGAAACCGATCAGGATCGCCAGCGCGAGGAAGGGGGCGGCTGCACCCACAGGGAGGAAGAAGGCAGCAACCGACACCGTGGCCCAGACCATGATGCTGGTAAGCAGTGCTTTCTTGGTGCCGACCCGAATCGAGTAGCGGCCGAAGGCCATGGCACCGAAGAAGGCGACGAACTGGACCAACAGCACGGCGACGATGACGATCGTGATCCCGAGCTCGAGGGTCTCAGTGGCATAGATGGAGGCCAGGGCGATCGTGGTCTGGACACCGTCGTTGAAGAGGATGAAGGCAACCACGAAGATCAGCAACGGTCGGTTGCGTATGACCCGGCCAGTGGTCTTGATCGTCCGGGAGAACCCGATCCGCGCGTATTCGGCCCATCGAGGCCGGGGTTGGCCGGGGAGGATCGATGACTGCCCGGTCTCGGGAATGTGCCGCAGGGCCTTCACCGAGAATGCCAGCCACCAGACACCAACCGAACCGAGAGTGATCCGGGTGGCCAGAATCGGGTCGAGTGGGATCAGACCGGCGTCGGCGCCCTGGATCAGGGCCAGCGCGAGGAGCAGATGGAGACCACCACCGATGTATCCCCAGGCGAAGCCGCGCGAGCTGACCATGTCGATGGTGTCGTCGGTGGTCAGATCGGGGAGGAATGCGTCGTAGAACACATTGGCCCCCACGAACCCGAGATGGGCGAGGAGAAACAAGCTCAGCGTGAGGACGACGTCACCCGACGTGGCGAAGAACAGAAGCGAGGTGAACACCGACCCCCAGGTCGCGAAGACAACGAGGAATCGTTTCTTCGAGGCGGAGTAGTCGGCGATGGCTCCGAGGATCGGTGAGGCGAGGAACATGATCAGCGGGCCGAAGCCGACGGCTACCGCCCACAGGTCCTGACCGGTCCACAATCTCCCCAGGAACTCCACTCCCGAATCTCTGACCACTTCGGACACGAAGTAGGCAGGTAGCACCGCGGCGAGGATCGTGGTGGCGTATGCAGAATTCGCCCAGTCGTAAGTGATCCAGCCTCGGATGGCGACTGGGTCGTTCTTGAGGCGACTGCTCACGGTTGCCGCAACCTAGACATAACCTGGCACCAAATGCGCCGAGTACTGATCTCAATTTTGCTCGTCGTCACCGCATGCTCCGGGACTCAAGGAGAGGCCACCACCACTGCTCCCGGGAAGGCGTCCACCTCCTCGATCGGCTCTGTCACCACGAGCACCGCGCCCCAAACCACGACAATCCCGCCCATCACCACAACCACCCTGCCGCCCTTGCTGTCACTGGCCTATCGGGAGGTGGCGACGATGGAGTTCCCGGTCCAGGTTGTGGCCCGGCCCGGCGAAGGCACCGCCTACGTGATCACCAAGTCAGGCGAGGTCTGGGCTCTCAGCGCGGCCGCGGTGGCATCGGAACCGGTGCTCGACATCTCGGACCGGGTGCGGAGCGAGGGCGAACGGGGGCTGCTCTCGATAGCGCTCCACCCCAGCGACCCGAGCCGGTTGTATCTCCACTACTCCGACGCCGCCGGCGACACGGTTGTCTCCGAGTTCACGTTTCTCTCGCCGACCTCTGCCGACCCCGGGAGTGAGCGGGTGTTGTTCCAGGCCGAGCAGCCTGCGCCAAACCACAACGGCGGGATGCTCCAATTCGCCTCCGATGGCACGCTCTTGCTCGCGCTTGGTGACGGGGGAGGCTCCGGTGATCGATACGACAACGGCCAGAACCCCGACAGTCTGCTGGCAGGGCTGGTCGCCATCGATGTCGAGGGCGGGTCGGCGGCTTCCTCCTACGCCAAAGGCCTCCGCAATCCCTGGCGCTTCTGGATCGACGACAACCTGATCTACGTGGCGGACGTCGGCCAGAACCTCTACGAGGAGGTTTCGGTTGTGGAGCTGGCGCCTGGTCTGAACTTCGGCTGGCCCATCGCCGAGGGCCTGCACTGCTTTCGGCCCTCGTCTGACTGTGACCTGACCGGGCAGGTGGTTCCGTTGATCGAAGTCGAGCACGGTGACGCCGGCACCTGTTCGATCACCGGCGGCGTGGTGTATCGGGGCACGGCGATCCCCGAGTTGCAGGGCGCATACCTCTACTCCGACTACTGCGGCGGATGGCTTCGGTCGTTCCGTTACGCCGACGGGGCCGCAGTCGATCAAACCGATTGGACGGGCCAGGTCGGCGTGCCCGGCAGAGTGACCGGCTTCGGCGTCGACGGGGCCGGCGAGGTCTATGTCACGACGACCGAGGGCCTTTTTGCAATCGTCGCGGTGCGCTGACGACGGCTGAATAGGCTCGCGGCGATGGCCACTCTGTTCACCCGGATCATCGGGGGCGAGATCCCGGCGACATTTGTCTGGAAGGACGAGTTGTCGGTTGCCTTCATGTCGATCAACCCGCTGCGGCCAGGGCACACCCTGGTGGTCCCCCGTGAGGAGGTTGACCATTGGATCGACTGCCCTCCTTCACTCCGCGATCACCTCATCGAAGTGGCCCGCCAGATAGGCAAGGCCCAAATGAGTGCGTTTCGACCGGAGCGGATCGGTCTCGTCATCGCCGGGCTCGAAGTGCCCCACCTCCACCTCCATGTGGTTCCGATCAACGGTGCCGCAGACCTCGAGTTCTCCAGAGCAGCCAAGAGCGTGACGCCGGAAGCCCTGGAGGAGTCCGCTTCGGCCATCCGCTACGTCCTTCGCTCGATGGGTGCGACAGGAGTGGTCGGGGAGGCGGCCTCCTAGGTGGAAGTCGTCTTTGGGGGGATCAGCTCCCTGCTTTACGGCGTCGCCGATTTCCTCGG
>CAZSMJ010000041.1:0-15152 GCA_964608055.1 uncultured Acidimicrobiaceae bacterium
TTGACCCGCAACCCACAGATTTTTGAGGCACGACTTGGCCACCCCACTGCATATGTTGTACTCGACAGCGTCGCCGATCTCGAAGACGCCGCCCATGCCGGCAACCAGGAAGAAGTGAGACGTCTGCTCTCCCACCTGGCCAGCGCCGCCATCGGCGTCGGGACCGCAGTGAGCGGCGCTGAGCTCGAATCCCAATGGAGCTAAAGCGCCTGCTTCGGGTCCTTCGTGACCGTTGGTATGTCATTTTGGGCGTGGGTCTGCTCGGATTGGCTGCCGGTTGGTACTTCACCGATCTGACCAACGAGAACCGGGAGCAGCAGATCCGATCCTCGATCTTCATCCGCTTCGAGGCCCAGGAGGGTCAAACCGCCGAGGCGTTGGAAACGGAGCGGGAAACCAGCCTGGCAAGGGCAACTCTTGCGGCCGGTGAGCTTCTTGGCGAAGACCCGACCTCGAAAATCGAGATAGACCCCATCACCGGGCGTCTCGCGTTCAGGGCCTTTGGGGAGAGCAACGTGGAAGCCAACGACAAAGCGCGGGCGTTGGTCGACGCCTATCTGGCCGTGGATCCCGGGGCCGGCGGGCCGATTGAAGAGCGCCTCCAGGACGTTCTCGACAAGGCAGCCATCATCGAGGCCCAGATTGCCGAGTTGCAGCTGACATTCACCCCCGAAGAGCAGGCTGTAGTCAACGCATTGGCTATTCTCGACCAACAGATCCTCGCCAACGCCGAAGCTCTGACCCAAGCCCGTGTCGACGAGGCCGCTGCTTCAGCGATCGAGCTTCCCGAGGCGACCGCACGACGTCAGAATCTGGAGACAGCCCTGCGGGATCTCGAGGCCGAAAAGGCAGCACTGGGCACGGCACCTTCGACCACACTCCCCCTCGCCGACCAGTTCCGGCTCAGCTCATTGCAGAATGGCCTGGCGCTCCTGGGCGCCGAGTACGAGCAACTCAACCTGCGGGCGTTGGGCATCATCGACAGCGGGTCAATCGACCCGGTTGTCACCGAGAACCTGACCGGGGCCCCGGGCAATCCCATAATCAACGGGTTGATCGGGCTTCTCGGTGGTATTGCGCTTGCACTCTTCGGGCTGGTCTTTATCACCAGGGCCAAAAAACCGGTATGGCTTCCCGAGGATCTCGAGATCGCATTTCTCGGAGAGGTGCCGGCCCGGCGTATGGGCACCGGGGTCGGTGAGGCCTGGTACGACGCCACAGAGGGCGGAGGCCGCAAGCCGGCGATTCAGGCCCTGCGCTCGGTTGTTGAGGCGCAGCTTCCCTCGACTGGCGCCACTCTGGCTGTCACCGGTCACAACGTCCCGGCTCAGGGTGTGCATGCCCTGACCACCGATCTCGCGGTTTCCATGGCCAGCGCCGGCTCGTCCGTGCTTCTGGTTGACGCCGACTTCGCCAGCGACTCGGCGATGGGCGAGTACAAGGTTGGTGGCTCTTCTCTATCCGGGGTCCTGGCACTCAACCCAGAGTCGCTTGGGTTCGAGCGTGCTGTGGCAGCGGCGGTAGCCAACTCATTGTTCGTGCGTCCCGACCTAGCGGTGGTGCCCGCGGGCCCACCTCCAGCCTCGCCTGGAGACGCCATCGCCGGCCGCCAATTCCGAGCCTTCATCGAGGAAGCCGCCAAGCATTTCGACGTGGTCGTGGTTGCCGTCGGGGATATTGGGACTCCAGCGGCGCAGGTGGCGATGCAGAGGTTGCGTCGCAGTGTCCTGGTGCTGACACCGGGACGGTCGACCATGCCCCAAGTCAATGGCCTGGTGTTCGACGTCGTGCAACGACAGGTCTCGATTCTCGGTGCCTTGTTCCTCCAGCGCTCGGAACGAGCGGTCTGGGGAATGGGTGAAAGGCGCCCGGTCGAGCACGTGGCACCTCCCGTCCCTCAAGCGGTGCCGACAACTTCGCCAATGTCGAGGCTGAGTCACTACCCGTCGCCCACCCATAAAGGCTCGACCGGGGGGTCGTCGGCGGATTCTCTGCAGAACCTCGTGGATCGGGTCGGCTCGTTGCAGGAAGCCGCTGAGGCCAACGACTTCGGTCGTGAGCTGCTCACCGCCCTTGACGGGGCTTCGCCGGCGGTGGCTTTCGAGGCGGTTGCGGAGTATCTGGTCTCTCGGGTCGAGGACATGATGACCGCCAGCTACGGAGAGGGTGACTTCTCCGACGACGTGGTCGACGAGGTGTCACTCAGCGGCTTCTTACCCTTCCGGTCCCTGACCGAACACCCATCAGTTGGAAGATGGCTGATGGAGGAGTTGCACAGCGAAGTCGCTCCCCATACCGCCGACGCCATTGTCGCCGAGATGGAGGAGATCCTGGCTGTCGGTGCCGGTCGGGAGTCGATCACTGTCGACGACTGGCTGGCCAGCGAGTTCTTCCTGAGACACCTGAAGCGAACCAACGGCGTCCCTTCGGTCTGGCACTTGACCAGCGAGGACGGCACCGTTCAGGTCCTGGTCCCGGCTCATCGTTTCGACCGCCAGAAGATCGAGAATCTGATGACCCAGGTGACGAGCCGGGTCATAGACGAGTTGGAGCGGAACTCGAAGTCGGCCCACGTCAAAGGTGATCTCGAGCAGGCGGCGCTCCTCGAGGGTCGGATCCGGGAGGTGCGACGGATGGAGACCTCCCTGGGGCTGCTATTGGGGATCACCGTCGATGAGGAGACCAAGGTCTCCCGCAAGCGCAACAAGGGCGGGGCCTGGGAATGGAACCCCGATTGGTCCGCCGGTTTTCGCGCCAACCTGGCACCGTTGCAGCGTTTGGGTCTTCTCCTCTTCCCGGTCCTCACTGAGGATGAGATGAACTCACTCCTCGCCACCGGCTAGGCGTGTCGCTGACGCGATCCGCGGTCAAGGCTGCCTCCACACTCATCGATGCCTTCATGCCGGCTCCACCAGGCCCCCGGGTCCTCATCTATCACCAGGTCGAGGCAGGTTTGGGGCGAGAGATGGAAGTTCATCTCGACGACTTTCGACGACAGCTCGTCTGGCTTTCGGCCAATCGACAGGTGGTCGAGCTCGGCGAGGCTTTGGTCAGATGGGCAGAGCCCGACTCCGAGCGTCTCGTGGTGCTCACATTCGACGATGGCTATCGGGACACCTTCACGACGGCTTTCCCCCTCATTCTCGAGCACGGCTTCCCATTCACGCTGTACCTGGCAACCGAGTCAATAGAGACCGGTGTCTCCCTCGGCCCGTCGGTGGGGGCCGAGCCATTGTCGTGGGACCAGGTGGGGACCATGCTCGGATCCGGGTTACTCACCGTAGGGGCCCACACCCACCGTCATCTCGACTTGCGCCGGTTGTCGATTGACGAGGTGGAGGACGAGCTGGGAACCAGCGACGACCTGATCGAGAGGCGGTTGGGGATTCGCCCGGCCCATTTCGCCTACCCGTGGGGATTCTGGTCACCGAGCGCGGAACGGCCGGTGACCGATCGATACTCGTCTGCCGCATTGGCCGGATCACGTCGGGCGAACTCAGAGCTGGAACCGCATCTCTTGAGTCGCTACCCGGTTCAGCTGTCCGACGGGTTTCGCTTCTTTCGTGCTCGGCTCCGGGGAGGGCTCCGTTTGGAGGAGACCCTGCGACGACAGCTCAAGGGCTACCAAGGGCCCTGACCGAGCCGATCACTCGCTGGTCAGCGGGTGCTCGGCCCTGATCCAGGGCAGACGCCCGAGGCCGAAGAAGGCAACAGCTCCCAGGATGACAACCGCAAGCAGGGCTAAGCCTCCCGATTCCCACAGACCGATGACGCGTGATGCCACGAGGACCAGGACGGCGTGGAGCAATACGGCGAGCACCGCCCTCTTGCCAACGAACCAGGCCGGAGCGGGGCGGTAGTGAGGGAGGACGGCCAGGGCGCCGATACACGCCCACCCTCCGATGATCGAGGCTGGTCGTGCCTCGCCACCGGTAGCCACGACCCAGACCATGAGGCCAGCGAGGGCAAACGCCCCGGCATATCCGAGTCGTGCACCAACCGGGCGAAGAGTTGCGAATGCCATCGGGAGCGATGCTCCAAGAAGGGCCCTGGCCCCTTCGGTCTCGGGGACCGTGACCCAGATGCCAAAGGCGGTGATCGCAAACATGATCCCAACCGCCTCATGCGGGAGGCGGGTTGCCCACGCCGCAAGCGTGGAGCCGATGGCCACGATCACCACCGGGGCGAGCAGGAGTAGCCAACCGATCTCGGGAAAACCGCCACGCCAGATCATCGCCACCGCTCCAATCACGATCACCGCCCACCCGAACGGAGCCCGGGCCCTTCCGCTCGGCGGTCGGGCCATCCAACCCCCGAGGGCCAACGCAGCGAGAGCCGCCAACAGGGACAACCTGGCCCCGATTGCGAGGCTGACTGCCAAGAAGGCCGCCGAGGTCAGGGTCAGGCCCCATCCGAACACATAGCCCTTGTCGGACAGAGGAGCGAAGAACAGGACGACCAGACCGGCGAACCCGAGGAACCCTCCGATCAGGAAATCGGTGCGCGTCAGGAGGTCGATGACGGTCGGGAGGGAGTCTGACATCGAGGGGATCGTAAGGCTGCGGTTCTTCTAACCCGATCCAATCCGCGAAAGGGGAGGGATGCTGCTCAGAGGGTGGTCACTACGCTCTCGTGCTCGGTCGATCCCCTGCGAAGGACCAGATGAAGGTTTTGCACGTCATAGACAGCCTTGCCGGTTCGGGCGGCGCCGAGCAGGGTCTGGTGCGGGAAGTGACGCGGTTCTCGGGAGGCACCGAGCAATTCGTCGTGACCCTCTATGACCGGATGGAGCTTGCCGATCCGCTCCGGGAGCGTGGAATCCCGGTCGAGGTCATCGGCTTGAAAGAGGGATCCGGTTCTCGAACCTGGCCCAAGGCCGTGCCTGCGTTGCGACGGATCATCCGCAAGACACGTCCCGATGTGATCCAGACCAGTCTTTTCCTGGGCAACATCGTCGGGCAGTTGGCAGGGAGAAGCCTGCGAGTCCCGGTTGTCTCCAATCTGGTTCTTTCTGGTGATCTCGGTTCTCTTCGCAGCTATCAGCCGGGCGCCTCCACCCGCAGGGCCCAGTTGCTGCGGGCGGTCGCCGGATGGGCGGCCCGAAGCGACCTAGTCAGGTTTCGGGCCCTGACCGAGGAGGTGAGAGCCACCAACTCGGACTTGCTCGGAGTCGACCCGACACGAGTGACCGTGATACCGAGGGGCGTGCCCCCACCGCCCGAGATCACGCCGGCATCACGCGCCGGATTGGGTCTCCCGCCAGGGCCTTTGGCAGTGAATATCGGTCGCCTCGCTCCTCAGAAAGGCCAGGTGTTGTTGCTTGAGGCCTTTGCCACCGTCCTCCAGAAGGTCCCTGATGCCCATCTGGCCATCGTGGGCCGGGACGGCGAATCCTCAGCCGATGTCGCCAAGGCGATCGATCGCCTTGGTCTGGGCGGCTCGGTCACTCTGGTCGGGCACACGACCCGTGTTGTCGACTACCTGGGGAATGCCCACGTCTTCGCCTTTCCCTCGCTGATGGAGGGTCTCGGGACGGCGGTCCTCGAGGCCATGGCGCTGGGGGTGCCCGTGGTGGCTTTCGACATCGCCCCGGTCAGGGAGGCCACAGTCGACGGCCGCTTCGGCACGCTGGTCCCGGTTGGTGACGTGGCCGCCCTGGCTTCCGCCCTAATCAGCCCTCTGGAAGGGGGGCGGCGGGTGGACGCTGCGGCTCGGGCCTGGGTGCGGGAGCGTCACGATCTCAACCGGATCGCAGGTGAGGTCGAATCGCTGCTCGCCGAGGCGGCGGCTTCCGCTCGACCGGATGCTCGTTAGCCTCAATGGGCATGCCAAGGATCTATCTCTCGCCGCCGGACGTCGGCCTCGACGACCAGGCAGCCATCCAGCGAGCTGTTGAATCCGGCTGGATCGCGCCGCTCGGCCCTGAGGTGGACGCCTTCGAGGTCGAACTGGCGGCGATCACGCAACGCAGCCACGGTGTTGCCCTCTCCAGCGGGACGGCTGCACTTCATCTGGGCCTGCTGGCACTCGGGGTGGGGCCCGGTGACCGAGTGCTGGTGTCGTCATTGACGTTTGCGGCGACGGCCAACGCGGTCAGATACACCGGAGCCGAGCCCGTCTTCGTCGACAGCGATCGCAAGACGTGGAACCTGGACCCCGATCTCCTCGGCGAGGCCCTCGATGGCCAAGGCCGGTTTGCGGCGTGCGTACCTGTCGATATCTATGGGCAGTGCGCCGATTACGACCGCATCGAAGCCCTGTGCGCCGAGCACGAGGTCCCTCTCATCGAGGATGCCGCCGAGGCCCTGGGGGCGACCTACCGGGGGCGGAATGCGGGGAGCTTTGGGGTGATGGCGACCTTGTCCTTCAACGGGAACAAGATCATCACCACCAGTGGCGGGGGAGCCCTGGTGACCGACAACGAGGAATGGGCGCGTCAGAGCCGGTGGCTGGCCACCCAGGCGCGTGACCCCGGGCCCCACTACGAGCACTCGACGATCGGGTACAACTACCGGCTCTCGAATCTTCTAGCCGCTCTCGGGCGTTCGCAGCTGGCGGACCTCGAGCGTCGGGTCGATAGACGCCGCGATCACAACGACTTCTACAGAGATGCCTTGGCGGATCTGCCGGGTGTGGAATTCATGCCGGAGGCAGGCGAGTGCCGGTCGACCTTCTGGCTGACTTGTGTCACAGTCGACCCTTCTGAGGCGGGCACCGATCGAGAGCAGATCAGATCTCACCTGGAGTCGCTCGACATCGAAGCCCGACCGGTTTGGAAGCCCATGCATCTCCAACCCGTTTTCTCCGAATGCCTGGCCGTGGGAGGGTCCGTCTCTGCCGACCTCTTCGAGCATGGTCTCTGTCTGCCCAGTGGATCGAACCTCAGCGACGAGGATCGGGAGCGGGTAGTCGCCGGAGTGCGGGATCTGTTCGAGTCGTGAAGCCGATCCTCACCGCAGAGGAGTACCGGCGGGTGGACCAGGCTTACACCGGCGATCTAGATGCAGCGATGGATCATGCCGGGCTGGCAGTGGCCCTGGCCGCGGTTCGGCATGGAGCGGGGTATGGCAGTCGAGTAGTGGTGCTGGCGGGACCTGGCAACAACGGAGGCGATGGCTACGTGGCTGCCCGGTATCTGGCTCAACGCGGGGTCGACGTGGTCATCCATGCCCTGGCGGGGCCCAAGACACCACAGTCGATCCGTGCCGCCGGCCTCGCCAGGTCTGCTGGGATCAGGGTTGTCGAAATAGGCCCTCCCGCCCCTGCGGACCTGGTCATCGACGCGGTATTCGGTGGAGCAGGTCGGAAAGATCTTCCGCCCGCGGTGCAGGCATGGACCGAGACCCCGGCCCCGGTGATCGCAGTCGACTTCCCGACGGGTCTCGACCCCGACACCGGCGAGGCGAGCGGCCGGGTCTTCTCGGCGGTCGAAACGGTGACCTTTCAATACCTCAAGACCGGGCACGTCAAGGATGACGGACCGGACGTTTGCGGCATCGTTACCGTCGTCGACCTTGGAATCGAGGGCGGCGAGCCCTCGATGTGGCTTGCGGGTGAGGACGACGCCCCGCGGCCGTCGCGGGAACGCCGAAGTCACAAATGGTCAGCCGGCTCGGTGCTCGTAGTCGGGGGATCCACAGGCATGATCGGAGCAGCCGTCTTTGCAGGTCGCAGCGCGCTCCACTTCGGAGCGAGCTCGGTGGTTGTCGCTTCTCCCAATCCTGGTCTCGTTGCCCAGATCGCCCCCGAGTTGCTCACCCAGACCCTGACCGGAGTCGAGGATGATTTGGACCGTTTCGATGTCGTCGTCGCAGGGCCCGGGCTGGCCGAAACCGACCATGCCGAAGTTGTGCCCCTGATCAACAAGGCCAGCCAGGTGGTGTTGGATGCGGGCGCTCTCACTCCGGAGATGGTGGATGCCGCATTGGTGGGTGGAGCCCAAGTGGCGGTGACCCCTCATGGCGGGGAGTTCAAGAGGATCGCTGGAGTGGGCGGCGGGGAGTACGCGGTGCGCGCCTTGGCCACCAAGAAGGGGATAACGGTTCTTCTCAAGGGGAATCCGACGCTCGTCTGCGACGGCACCGCGCCAATCCTGGTCCGCAGCGGTGGCCCGGAACTGGCGACGATCGGGACCGGAGATGTCCTCTCCGGGATGATCGGGGCGTTGTGGGCGCGGGGTCTCGATGCCCGCACCGCATTGGTCTCAGCCGCCTACTGGCACGGTGTCGCCGGTGCCGACCTGGCGCTCGAGGGGTCGGTCACCGCCGACCGTCTCAGCACCCATGTCGGAAAGTTCGCCTGGCAGGAACACCCCAAAGTGGGGAATGAAGCTTGAGGCCGACCTACGCCGAGATCGACCTCGGGGCGATCAGGCACAACGTTGTCACCTTGGCGTCTCTGATCGCCCCGTCCGAGGTTTGCGCGGTCGTCAAGGCCGATGCTTACGGGCATGGCGACGCCCCGGTCGCCGAGGCCGCGGTGCAAGCCGGGGCGACCCGGCTCGCGGTGGCCCTGGTCGAGGAAGGAGTACGTCTGCGTGAGGCTGGGATCGAGACCCCGATCCTGGTCCTCTCCGAGCCGGACCCTGTTTCGGTGCGGGAAATCGCGAAATGGGGCCTCACTCCGACTGTGTACTCGACCTCATGCATCGAGGCGCTGGCGTCGGCCGCGCCCGGGATCGACGTACACGTGAAGCTCGACACGGGGATGCACAGGGTGGGAGCCTCACCCCGGCTCCTCCATGACCTGATGTCGTCCGCCTCAACCACCGGCCTCGCCGTGGAAGCGATCTGGACCCACTTCCCGGTCGCCGACGAGGATGCCGGCTTCACCCGAGGCCAGATCGAGCGATTCGACGAGGCGGCGTCGGGTTACGACACCCCGTTGACCCATCTCGCCAACACCGCCGGTGCGATCCTCTTTCCCGAGTCGCGCAGGAGCTTTGCCCGAATCGGTCTCGGCATCTACGGGCTTCATCCCTGCGCCGCGACTCGGGACCTCGCTCAACTGCGGCCCGCGATGAGGATCGTCACCCAGGTCTCCCACGTCCAGCGTCTCGAGCAGGGAGCAAGGCCGAGTTACGGACGGATCAGGCCTTTGTCCAAGGACTCGACCGTGGTGACCGCTCCCATCGGCTACGCCGATGGCCTTCCCCGGCGGTTGTCAGAAGCGGGCACAGCCTTGATCGGGGGCACCCGTCACCCATTGGCGGGGACGGTGACCATGGATCAGATTGTGATCGATGTGGGCGATACCGAAGTGCATCCGGGAGACGAGGTGGTGGTCCTCGGCGCACAGGGCAACTCGGTGATCGCTGCCGACGATTGGGCCGGGATCCTCGACACGATCACTTATGAAGTGGTCTGTGGCATCGGCCCTAGGGTCCCGCGGCGGTATCTGACATGAACGACACCATCACTGCGGTCCCCGGGATCGAAGTCGGTCACTGGTCCGATCCGACGGCTCGCACGGGTTGCACGGTGGTGGTGCTTCCCGAGCCCAACATCGTGGCGGCCGAGGTGCGGGGAGCGGCTCCGGGATCCCGGGAGACAGCCTTGCTCCAGCCGGGGATGCGCATCGAGCAGGCTCAGGCGATAGTCCTCACTGGCGGGAGTGCCTTCGGGCTTGCCGCGGCCGACGGCGTCGTCAGGGCGCTCGAGGCCGACGGGAGGGGTCATGAGACGCCGGTGGCAAGGGTTCCCATCGTCCCTGCTGCGGTGATCTTCGACCTCTTCGAGGGAGATTCCACCATCAGGCCAGGCCCCGACCATGGTGAGGCGGCCTATCGCGCCGCGTCAGCCGCCCCGGTCGAGAGCGGGTTGATCGGAGCTGGGACCGGGGCCACCGTTTCGAAATGGCGCGGGCTGGAGCACATCAAGCCGGGCGGCCTGGGCTCGGCGGTTCGCCGCGTCGGCGAGGCGACAGTGGGGGCTCTGGTGGTAGTGAATGCGGTTGGCGACCTGTTTACCTTGAAAGGAGAGCCCCTCACTGGTGGTCCCCACGAGCCGGGGCCACCTGTCCTGCCCCTGGGCCCGATGGTCAACACCACCCTGGTCGTGGTGGCAACAGACTTCCTGATGACCCGCAACGAGCTGACTCGGCTCGCGGTGCGCTCTCACGACGCATTGGCCGCCTGCATTCGCCCGGTCCACACCCGTTTCGACGGGGACATCGTGTACGCAGTCTCCTGCGGGTCCATCGTGTGCGATGTCGAGGCGGCTGCCGAGGCGGCCTTTGGCGCCACGGCGGCGGCCGTGGAACTTGCGGTGCTCGCCTCCCAGGCTTGACTCTGTTTTGGCACAATGGCCAAACCGGTGAGCGACCACATCCCCGTTCTCGAAGAGCTCCGTGCCCGCGCTTTGGTATGCACAGATTGCGGTCTGTCCCAAACTCGGACCCAGGTGGTGTTCGGTGTGGGTGACCCCCAGGCGAGGGTGATGCTGGTCGGGGAGGCTCCTGGCAAGAACGAGGACCTCCAGGGCGAGCCATTTGTCGGTGCGGCAGGCAAGCTGCTCGACGTCCTGCTCGCCGAGATCGGCCTCCAGCGATCCGAGGTCTACATCGCAAACGTGATCAAATGCCGGCCGCCCGGGAATCGGGATCCGCTTCCCGGCGAGATCGACGCCTGCAAGGGATATCTCCGGGAGCAGATTCGGCTGGTCGGCCCCGAGGTGGTGGTGACGCTCGGCAACTTCGCGACCAAGCTCCTGCTCAACACGGAAATCGGGATCACCAGGCTCCGGGGACGGCTCCATCCCTGGTGGCTCGGGTCGTCACTGGTGCCGACCTTTCATCCGGCCGCGGCGTTGCGTGGCGGGGACCGGGTGACCGATCAAATGCGTGAGGACTTCAAGCTCGTTCGCTCGATCCTCGACAACCGGGAGCAGAGTCCCCAGATCGACGAGGAAGCCGATGCGGGCGATGCATCACAGCTGGAGTTGTTCGGATGATCGAGGTGCTCTGCCCAACTGCCGACGACACCAGATCCGCGGGGAGGAAATTGGCCGCCTCGTTGAGGCCGGGTGATGTCGTCGAGCTCGCAGGGGGACTGGGCGCAGGGAAGACCCTGTTGACGAGCGGACTCTGCGAAGGGCTTGGTGTCGAGGAGCTGGTGGTCAGCCCGTCATTTGTCCTGGTACGTCAATACACCTCGGGATTCATGCCCGTGGTTCATGTCGACGTCTACCGGCTCGGTTCGCTCCATGAGTTCGAGGATCTCGACGTGTTCGAGTTCGCGGCCGACGGCGTCCTTGTCATCGAATGGGGGGATGCGGTTGAATCCGCCTTGCCCGAAGACCACCTCCGCATCGAGTTCATCGTCAACCCTGACGAGACCAGACTGCTGCGCCTCATTCCCAGCGGTGACTGGGTGGAGCGCGACCTGGAGACGGTGACATGAAAATGCTTGCAATCGAAACCTCCACTCCCGGATCGTCGGTTGCCCTGGTCGAGGACGCCTCGACGCTGGCCGCTGCCTCGAGGATCGACCGCATGGGTCATGCCACCTTTCTCGTGCCGGCAATCGACTTTTGCTTCGATCAGGTGGGCTGGTCGCCTTCGGCGTTGGACGCGGTCGTCGTAGACATCGGTCCCGGTCTGTACACCGGCATCCGGGTCGGTCTGGCGACAGCGCAAGGCCTGGCAGCGGCTTTCGGGATCCCGGTGATCCCTGCCGTGTCGCTGGATGCCATCGCCCTCGAAGCACGCACCGGACATCGACTGATTTGGGCGGTGGTGGATGTGCGCCGGGGCGAGCTCGCCGTGGCCCGTTATCGGCCTGTGCCTGGTGGAGTCGTGAAAGAGGGCTCGGTGGAGCTGGTCCGACCCGAGGTGCTGGCAGCTCAGCTCGATTCGAGCCCAGACGAGAGTCTGGTGGTCGGTGATGTCAGCGCCCTTCCGGATGGTCTTCTCCGCGGCCTGCACCGTGTCAAGACCGGCCGACCCCGGTATCCGTACGCCGTGACCCTGGCCGAAGCGGCCCGAGCGAAGTTCGAACGTGGGGAGTTCCCGGCGCCGGACGAGATCCGGCCTCTCTATCTGCGAGAGCCCGACGTCACGATCAACTGGGCCAAGCTGCGTCAGGAGGGGCCATGGGGGTCGGATTGACAGCCGTGACCATCAGGGCCTTCGCCGATTCCGATGTCGAGGCTGCGGTCGATCTGGAAGCCAACGACCGTCTCAAGCCGTGGAGCGCCCGGGTGTTTCGAGACGAGTTGGCGGCCGAGAACCGGGTCTATCTGGTGGCTGAAGACGATGACCTGGTGGGATTCGGCGGAGTGATGGTCCTTGGCGAAGACGCCCATGTCACCAATCTGCTGGTGTCTCCCCCGGTGCGGCGAAAAGGGATCGGAAGCCGCCTGCTGGCAGCTCTGATCCTGGCCTCCATCGAGCGCGGCGCCCGTCATCTGACTTTGGAGGTGCGGACGCGGAATCATCCGGCGCGATCGATGTATGCCGGGTTCGGTCTGGCGCCGGTTGCCTTGAGGAAGGGCTACTACGGCGACGATGACGCTCTCATCCTCTGGGCCCATGCGATCGACAGCGATCAATACCGAAAGCGGCTCGAGGACATGCGATGACGCCGCTCGTCCTCGCCTTCGAGACCAGTTGTGACGAAACCGCCGTGGCGGTGGTGAGAGGCGCCGAGTCGCTGTCGAATGTGGTGTCGTCACAGGTCGACCTCCACGCTCGGTTCGGCGGGGTGGTGCCCGAGGTGGCGGCCCGGGCCCATGTCGAGGCGATTCGCTCCCTCACCCATCGGGCACTCCAAGAGGCTGGGGTCCACCCCGCCGACCTCGACGGGGTTGCGGCCACCGCAGGTCCCGGGTTGGTCGGTGCCCTGCTGGTCGGCCATTCGTTTGCCAAGGCGACGGCCTGGGCCCGGCAGCTGCCATTCGTGGGAATCGATCACATGGAGGGTCATCTGATGGCCCCCCGGCTCGAGTTCGAGGATTTCGAGCCTCCTTGCGTGGTGCTCCTCGCCTCGGGTGGTCATTCTCAGATAGTTCACGTTCACGATTGGGGTGACTACGAGACGGTGGGCCAGACCATCGACGACGCGGCCGGTGAGGCGTTCGACAAGCTGGCCAGAGTGATGGGCCTCGGGTTCCCGGGCGGCCCGGCAATCGATTTGGCTTCGGAGGGAGGCGATCCTGCCGCAGTCTCCTTCCCCCGGGCCCTCCCCGAACAGCCATTTCAGCTTTCGTTCTCAGGGCTCAAGACTTCGGTGGTCAACTTCATTGCGAAGGCACAGGCGGGATCCGAGCTACCACCGCTGGCAGACGTGGCGGCATCAGTCCAGGAGGCAATCGTCGACGTCCTCGTCACCAAGACCTTCAATGCCGTAGACCAGACCGGTGCTCGTGTCGTGGGAGGTGGCGGTGGGGTATTGGCCAACCGGCGGCTTCGGGCCCGTTTCGCAGAAGAAGCGGATCAGAGGGGAGTCCGTCTCGTGCTCCCGAGCCCGCTCCTCTGCACCGACAATGCTGCGATGATCGGGGTGGCCGGCGCCCATTGGCTGGCACAGGGGCGAATCACCGACTGGGCGGAGAATGTGGACCCGGGTCGGGTCCTAGGTTGAGCGTCTAAGACTCAGATCCTGATTAGCAGTCGTCCCGGTCGAGTGCTAATCTTGTTCTAGCACTCGAGTTTTCCGAGTGCTAACCCACGGGAAATCGCACGTTAGCTCACGGTTCAATCCGGTCTAGCAGTGTGTGACCCGCGTAAGACAAGTCAGGCGCTTCAAGGAGGAGCAGAAGAATGAAGCTTCAGCCGCTCGGTGACCGAGTGGTGGTCAAGCCCACCGAGGATGCGGAATCCCGCACCCCCTCAGGGTTGGTCATCCCCGACACCGCCAAGGAGAAGCCCCAAATCGGTGAGGTAATCGCCGTAGGCCCCGGGGCCCGTGACGACAACGGCGACCGCATCCCCATGGATGTCTCGGTCGGCGACAAGGTCCTCTACTCGAAGTTTGCCGGTACGGAGGTGAAGCTCGACTCGGACGAATACCTCGTCCTGTCCGAGCGTGATCTTCTGGCCGTCGTCAATTAGGAGCTGATAGGAAATGGCAGCGAAGGAACTTCGCTTCAACGAAGAGGCCCGACGCGGCCTCGAGGCGGGCGTCAACAAGCTCGCCGACACGGTAAAAGTCACCCTCGGCCCGAAGGGTCGCAACGTCGTCCTGGAGAAGAAGTGGGGCGCACCCACCATCACCAATGACGGCGTGACGATCGCCAAGGAGATCGAGCTCGACGATCCATACGAGAACATGGGCGCCCAGCTCGCCAAGGAAGTGGCGACCAAGACCAACGATGTTGCTGGTGACGGCACCACGACCGCGACTGTCCTCGCCCAGGCAATGGTGCGAGAGGGTCTGCGCAATGTCGCAGCCGGCGCCAATCCGATGGATCTCAAGCGTGGCATCGAAAGTGCCGTCGAGAAGGTCGTCGAGGCGATCGGCGAGATGGCGAGAGACATCGAGACCAGCGACGAAATCGCGAATGTGGCCTCGATCTCGGCCAACAACGACCCGACCATCGGCAAAGTCATCGCCGAGGCGATGGACAAGGTCGGCAAGGACGGCGTGATCACGGTGGAGGAGGGTCAGACCTTTGGTCTGGAGCTCGAGTTCACCGAGGGCATGCAGTTCGACAAGGGCTACCTGAACTTCTACTTCGTGACCGATCCCGATCGGCAGGAAGCAGTGCTCGAGGATCCCTACATCCTCATCGCCAACCAGAAGATCAGCTCGGTGAACGACTTGGTCCCGGTCCTGGAGAAGGTCATGCAGTCCGGCAAGGGCGTGCTGGTCATCGCCGAGGACGTGGAGGGCGAGGCCCTGGCCACCCTGGTGGTCAACAAAATCCGAGGCACCTTCTCTTCGGTAGCGGTCAAGGCCCCCGGTTTTGGAGAGCGGCGCAAGGCCATGCTCCAGGACATCGCCACCCTCACCGGTGGCACGGTCATCTCCGAGGAGGTCGGGCTCAAGCTGGAGAATGTGACCCTTGACATGTTGGGTCGGGGTCGCAAGATCGTGACGACCAAGGACAACACCACCATCATCGATGGTGCGGGGTCCGAGGCGGACGTCAAGGCCCGTATCAAGCAGATCGAGCGTGAGATCGAGAACACCGACTCCGACTGGGACCGTGAGA
>CAZSMJ010000042.1:0-15125 GCA_964608055.1 uncultured Acidimicrobiaceae bacterium
TCCCGCGAATCACGTTACTGGCGCAAACCCTGTGAACCCGCGACCCGGCACCACGCGGCCCCGATGGTGTACGGCGGCGTCATCATCAGGAAGGACGGCCGGACGCTGCTGACCCCGATGCGGTACTTTTGCCGGCCGGCGGGAAAGCCGCTCCAGTACGACAAAAAATATCCCGGCCTATACAACGCTTTCGGTGCGCTGCTAACAGTTAGAAGCATACGAACGCGCCACCGACTGATGAGGTATCCAAGTCGTTGGTCCCGAGAAAGATGAAACATCGCCCGCGCAATTATACGTCAGCTCTATTTCGGCAGGATCGATCGGCGTGTGCGGCTGACTGAGGCCCGCCTCGCTGCAGGTTCCTGGGTCGCCGATGGCGAGTGCGCTTGTCGATACAGTCGCGGAGAAACTCCGAAGCGGCGTTCGAAAGCCCGCGCGAACCGCGCGCTGGGAAGTCCGACGCGGGCGGCCGTCAGCTTGATCGCCAGGCCTTGTGAGAGCAGCACGCGCGCGGCGTCCAGGCGCAGGGACTCGATCAGGTGAGCGGGCGTCTCGCCCATCGTCTCCGTGAACTTCCTGAAGAAGGTTCGTTGGCTGAGCTTGGCCAGCGCCGCGAGAGTGCGCACGTCCAGCTTCTGATCCAGATGCAGGTGCACCCAATTCATCAGGTCATCGAACGGACCCTGCGCTGTTCGCTGCGCACGTAGCAGTGCGCTGAACTGCGGCTGGTTGCCCGGCCGGCGGACGTAAAGCACCAACCGTTTCGCAACGTCGTTCGCGATTGCGGCGCTGGTGTCATTGCCGACCATGGCCAGCGCCATGTCGATGCCTGTCGTCACGCCGGCGGACGTCCATACATTTCCGTCCTCGATGAAGATGGCGTCTTCCTCCACCCGCACTTTCGGGAACGCCGCCGCCAGCGGCCGACACGCGGCCCAGTGCGACGCAACGCGGCGACCGTCTACCAATTGGAGCGCAGCAAGCACGAATGTACCGGAGCAGATGGAGCCATATCGGCTCGATCTTTCGGCCCAGCGCGGCACGCGTTTGCAGATCAGAGGGTCCTTCAGGGCATCCGCGAGCGGCCCGCCTTCCGCCCCAGCGACCAAGAAAGTGTGCAGGTTTTTCGGTGGGTCCTTCGAGAGCGGGCGCGTATCGACTCCGACGCCGCTGCTACTGCGGACTATGCCCCCGGTTGGAGACACGATCGTGATGCCATAAGCGGGCGCCTTTGCACGCTGACCGAGTATGAAATTCGCGGTGTTGAAGACGGACGCGGGCCCGGTGGCGTCCAGCAGCTCGAAGCCCGGGTAGACCAATATGCTGACTTCGATTCGCTTTGGCGGAAAATCGCTCAGCATTGGCAGTACGCCATCGGAACCGCTCCATGAGTGCGGGCGTTACGAACGAACTAACTTGTACCAGGTGTCGGACTGCCAGCAGCTTAGCGGAAGATGAAGTGATCCACATCTGGACTGATGAAGCCAAAGCTCCGCCAACCGTCGCGACTCCGCCAATCGTCGATCGCGACGCTATCGCAGCCCCTCACCGACGGCTTCCGATGGTCAAGCTGGATGCAGGTATCCCTATCGTCGGGGCGCGCGTGACGATACCGGTCATCGCCCCCGACCGGCGATGCCGGCCACGGCTCTGGATGCGAAATCGAATCAACGGGAGACGGCAATGAGACGATTGAAAAGCTTCGCGGTCGTTGTGGGCCTTGTGTTCAGCACGACCATCATCGCAGATAGCAAAAAGGAGAGCGCTCAGGGAATCGAAGCGCTGCCGCGGGACGTCGAGATGGAGCTCGCATCGAGCGCGCTACCGGCACCTCTCCAGGAAGCCGCGACGATCTATGTCCTGGATCCTCACAAAGGATTCGTCGTTGCGCGCAAAGGCACGAACAGCTTTCACGCTCTGGTGGCGCGGACGGGCGACGATGCATTCAGAGGCTCGTGGCCACTCACTGAATATCCACCAGATGTGCTCTATCCAGTTTCGTTCGACGCCGCAGGCGCACGCGCGCACATGCAGGTCATCCTCGACATCGCTGAAGCACAAGCCAAGGGCATGCCCGCAGCAGAGCTGAAGCAGCTCATCCAGGAGCGGTTCAGGACGGGGCACTACAAGCCACCTGCTCGGGCCGGAATCTCGTATATGTTGGCACCGATCATGCGGACCTACGATGATCCAGAGCAAAGTCCCAAGATCAGCACGGCCAGCCATCCGCACGTCATGCATTTCGCTCCGAACGTGTCTGGCCAGGACGTCGGCAGCGGCGAGCTGGGCGGCATGTTTCCTCACATCATCATGCCAGGGCCTCACGGACTCATCGTTCAGGCGCTCGACACCAAGGAGAAGGCTGCGATCAACAAGCGTCATGCTGGGTTGACGCAGAAACTCTGCAAGCTCAAGCAAGTGTGGTGCCTGCCCAAGGAGCAGGAGCATCACTGATCGAGGAGCCACCTATGCCTGACAAATCCATCCATGTCGTCTTCCCACTCTTCGACGGCCTGGCCGCGTTGGACTTCGTAGCCCCTCACGCGGCGTTCAGCGTCGTACCCGGTGCACGCATCACCGTTGCTTCAGTCGGCGGCCGCAACATCGACGCCAATGGACTGGTGTTCAGCAAATTGGCGGATTTGTCGAAGGTCGAAGGCTGCGACGTGATCTGCATACCGGGTGGCTTCGGCACTGCCAAGGCGAT
The DNA here is from genome assembly GCA_964608055.1 of uncultured Acidimicrobiaceae bacterium. Classification (GTDB taxonomy): domain Bacteria; phylum Actinomycetota; class Acidimicrobiia; order Spongiisociales; family ZC4RG35; genus JALYNX01. Next base: position 2,708 of record CAZSMJ010000042.1, read on the forward strand.
GGTCGATGAGGTCTTCATGCGCGAGATCCGTCGCCTTGCGAGCGCCGCCAAATATAAGACCTCTGTCTGCACCGGCGCGCTCATCCTGGGCGCAGCCGGGCTGCTACGCGGCAAGCGCGCCGCCACCTATTGGGCCTCGCGCGACACCCTGCAGCAGTTTGGCGCTATCGTCGAGAATCGCCGCGTCGTCCGCGATGGCAACATCATCACGGGTGGTGGTGTCACCGCCGGCATGGATTTCGCCTTGGCGGCCATCGCCGAAATCTTCGGTCAGGCTGTCGCCGAAGACGTGCAACTCCTGCTGGAGTACGCACCGGCGCCGCCATTCGAGACGGTCCATCCAGACGATGCGCCCGCCGAGACCACTGCACGACTGCGCAAGTTCATGCATGCCGGCCTGACAGCTGACCGGGTTGCCGCTGAACAAGCTGTCCGTCGCTTGCAGACGCTATGAGAAAGGCGGACGAGCTGATCAGTCACTCACTCGGTTCGCGGTCGAGAGTTGACCAGCGCGTCATCCAGCATCTTGAACGGTACGCGGATGCTGAGCGAGCGCTTAAGGCGCTCGACACCAAGGAGAAGGCTGCGATCAACAAGCGTCATGCTGGGTTGACGCAGAAACTCTGACTCCAAGCAGGAGATGATCATGATCCACAGAATCAGTGACGAGCGAACAGAATGCCGGCGTGCAGCTGCTGGCATGTCGCGCCGCCAAGTCATCCAAATGGGAGCTGCCGCCGCAACCGCGTCGACACTCGGCATCTACTTTTCGGGGATGAGTGCGAGCGCGGCCGCAACCAGTATTGAGCCCTTTCGCGTTGCCATACCGCAGGCCACGCTTGACGACTTAAAACGTCGTCTCGATAGCACGCGGTGGCCCGAGCGTGAGACAGAGAAAGATTGGTCACAAGGTGTGCCACTCGATCGCTTGCAGCGCCTTGTGGAGTATTGGCGCACGGGCTACAACTGGCGCCGCTTTGAGAGCCAGATCAATGCCTTCCCGCAGTTCCGCACAGAGCTCGACGGGCTCGGATTCCATTTCTTGCACGTCAAGTCGAAACACGAGAACGCGTTGCCCATTCTTCTGACGCATGGCTGGCCGGGTTCGGTGATTGAGTTCCTGAAGGTGATTGGCCCGCTCACTGACCCGACGGCGCATGGCGGGCGCGCGGAAGACGCGTTTCATGTCGTGATTCCCTCTCTGCCCGGCTACGGCTTCTCCGACAAACCATCCGAACCCGGCTGGAACAGTGGGCGCATCGCGAAAGCCTGGGCAGAGCTGATGCGCAGTCTTGGCTATAACCGTTGGGTAGCGCAGGGCGGAGACTGGGGCGCCACGGTCACCAATACGCTGGCGCTGCAGAAGCCTGCGGGCCTTATTGCCATCCATCTCAACCTCCCGATTGCGTTTCCCACGAATTTACAGACGGAAGGCGCCACTCCGGCAGAGCGGGAGGCCATTGCCGCGTGGAGGCGGCACAGCACGGATGGCGCGGGGTACTTCCAAGAGCAAGCCACACGCCCGCAAACCATTGGCTACGCTCTAACGGATTCTCCCGTCGGACTCGCCGCGTGGATCTACGAGAAGTTCCAAGCATGGACCGACAACACCGGCGACCCTGAAAGCGCGCTCACGCGCGATGAGATGCTCGATGACATCACGCTCTACTGGCTGACCAACACGGCAGCCTCATCGGCACGGCTCTATCGCGAGAACGCCGGCAAGTTCGGCCCGAACCAGGGCGTCGTGGACTTCCCCGTGGGGCTCAGCATCTTTCCAAGGGAAATCGCCCAGGTGCCACGCACTTGGGCCGACAAGGTTTATCCGAACCTCATCCACTGGAACGAGCTGAACAAGGGCGGTCACTTTGCCGCTTTCGAGCAGCCGGCGCTCTTCACACAGGAGCTGCGCGACTGCTTCCGCAAAATGCGCAACGCATAGTCGGTAAGGAGGTTGCCCTACCCGACAAAGCGATGATTGACCTGTATTAACTAATGGAGCAAGACGATGAACAAGACCGTTGCCCAAGACTACGCCGCGCCCAAGTCTGTAGATCGAGCGACCTATCAGGGCGAGATCGATGCGCTTCGTGCGCGAGAGAAGGCGCACACGAGGGAGGGCGACGCGATTGCCGCAGCGCGTCGGCGCCTGCCCATGGTCGAAGTGAACGCGGCGACACCGCTGATGAGCGAGCACGGGCAGGCCACTCTGCTACAGGCTTTCGAAGGACGCCGCCTCCTCATCGCCTATTATCATATGTGGCACCTCGACAAACCGGCGCCCGAACAGTGCGAGGGCTGCACGTTCTTCACCACCCAGGTGCGAGAACTCTCGCATTTTCATGTTCGCGATGTGACCTACGCCACGTTTTCTCAAGGTCCTTTTGACGAGAGCGTTCGCTACTGCGGGTTCATGGATTACGCGATGCCGTGGTACTCCGCCCGAGACTCGCTCGACGCTTTGCTGGCCGGTCGGCAAGCCAATCGAATGTACCTAATCTGCTATTTGCGGCAGGGATCGAAGGTTTTCGAGACCTATTGGACGACATCGCGCGGCGTCGAGGCGATGGACAACACCTACCGGCTGATCGACCTCACCGTCTATGGACGCCAAGAGCTCTGGGAAGAGTCGCCTGCCGGCTGGCCGCAGCATTGGGAAGGTCCGCAGCGGATGCGAACGGAAAGCCGTCCCACCTCGCAATGGTCTCGCCTCAAGGCGGGGCGCTCAGACGATCTCGGGCCCCGCAGCTCTTGACCAGATCGCAAATCGCCATCGCTCACGCGCGAGCGATGGCGGGAGCGACCAATGCGCGAGGAGCCCATGCGAAAATCATGAAGATCATACACGAACGCTGCCGTCGATTTGGCGACGGACCCAAGGGATATTGCGACTACGTCAAGGGCGCGAACATCGCGGGCTTCAAGAAGATCGCAAACGCCATGCTCGCCTATGGCGCCGTCTGATGAGCGTGAAGCAAACCTCATCGCAAGACGCAGGTCTTGTCTCAGCCAAGGGCGCGGCTCGCGTCCTGGCTCTCGCCGCTACGCCGACATTTGTGATCATGGCCTTGCTCGCCCCTCATTTCGATGGCCAAGCCGGCGCAACTCTATGCTCCGCTGTGCCGCAGCACGCGCCCGTTGCCGGAATGCCCGTGATGTACTGGCTGATGAGCGTTTTTCACTTCCCGCCTTGGTTGAGACTGATCGCTCGCCGATTTTTGCATCTCCGTTCGACGCCTTGAGGAAATCACCAATGACGACCATTCGGAATATTCGTCACGAATGAGTTGTTCAACTTTTCTCGACGATATGCCGAGATCCGCCTCGGACTTCTTCGTGTGTTTTGCCTTTAATGCACGCTCTGCGTCCGCGTTTCGCTTGCGCTGCTTGAAGATCTCTTGCTCCCACTCTGGGATTTTGATTGTGCGATAGGCCTCGATCGCAGCTCTCACCTTTCGCTCACCGTCATTGCGCGGCTGCATGAAATACCGGTCGATAGCGAGGGGGAAGCGTATGCCGGCACGAGGGTTATTCACGCGCTCCCAGAACAGGCGCTCAAACATGTCGGCGTCGAGGAAAGCATGCGTCCACGCTCTGACGCCGGCCTTCTGGCCAATATTGCGAACGATCCGGTCAAGACTTTTTCCGCCAGCGCTAAAGGGCTGGCCGTCCTGATTCAGGAACAGTGGAGATTGCACTGTCTTGCTAAATGAAGCGCGCTCTCCGCGATAGTGCACGAGGTACTGGTGCAGATCCCTCATCAGCCCTCGAGTGATAAAAATCATTCGCTCTCGGTTGCCATTGGTCTTCATGCCGTGACCATCGCTGGGGTCGAGGTGAATCCGGATATTGCGGCTCTTGGTGCCGTGATCCGGGTTTATGACGTACGCCACAGGAAACGTGGCCAATTCTTCCTTGCGCAACCCAGAGCCAAGCGCCAGGCGAAGGATCATTTGGTGATGCGGATTGGCCGCGGCAGCAAGCAGGAGTTCCACCTGCGCGACAGACAGAAATTGCGGCAGACTATGATGTGCACGGGGCATCACATCACGAGCCCATACCTGCCTACCGCTGTGCACAGGAGCAAGGAGACCGCGACCAAGGCCACCGTTTCGAGTTTCGTAGTCGAAGGGCAGACGCGCGATCCACTGCTGCCGAAAAGCAAACTCGTAGAATTCGCAGACGTACAGGAGTCGATTTCTCACTGTGCTGCGCGCGAGCTTGGTAACCCTAAAGCAGTAGTCCCGATATGCGGCAAGAAGCGTCTTCTTCTCACCGCGATCCGTATCGCCCCAGGCGAGCTCGTGCGCCTGCAGGAAGCTGAAGTAGTCGTACAACGCTCGGGCTGTTTGCGCCCAGGACTTACTTGAACCAATCGAACCGCGGAGCAGGTAGCTGCGAAAGAAGCGGTTCACAGGAATGCAGCTATTCATGCTGTCCCATAACAGAATCGGAAAGCCCGGATACGGGAGCCCTCCGATCACGAGATCTTCCGTTGCACTGACTAAGCGCATCAGCGATTACTACCCCCTTGTAAACTGCGCTCCAGCAGAAGTGCCTTCTCACAGTTAGTACAAGCTGTATGTCATGCCATAAGCAGCATTGCAACCAGTGCTTCCTAACACTCAGAGGGTTCCTAAATAACGCGCGCCGCGATAGCCTCGAGAAGTTCTGGCGCGAGCAATTCGGCCATCACCACGCGTTGGCAGTCGTCGACTCGTTTTACGAGAACGTGAAGCTGCACGCGGTCGAGCGCCGTGAACCGGCGCCGGGCGAGGAAGCAAAGAACGTGGTGTTGCACTTCAAGCCGCAGCCGGCGCAAACAATGCTCGTTGCCTGCATCTGGTCGCACTGGACCGATCCGAAAGAGCCTGACGTGTGCGGCTTCGCCGCGATCACGGACGAACCACCGCCGGAGATTGCTGCAGTCGGCCACGATCGTTGCCCGATCAACATCAAGCGCGAGAACGTCGACGCCTGGCTCACGCCGGAAGGGCGTAGTGCCCAGGAATTACACGCGATTCTCAGCGACCGCGAGCTGCCGTATTACCAGCACGAAGTCCTGGCGGCGTAATGAGCACTCCCACGAACACCTCCACGAATACTTTAAGGGCGACTCTGTTGCTCGTGGTGGATGGCGCAACGGAGCAGCATAGAGCGCGTGGCATTGCGGTGGCCAAAGCAGTGCTTGAGGCTGCGGGCGTGACGCCCTACGACGCGGCTGCGGCCCACTTTGTCCGGGAGGGCTGGGACGTACGAGGTTTTTTGCCGGTGGAAACTCCCGACGAGGCTCTGCTGAGACTGGCGTCTGTGTGGGACGAGGCCGAACATGCAGCAGTGCAGGCATGTTGCGCTGGATGGAACGCAATCCCTTCTTTCGCGAGGCTTGAATTGCGGATTGAGCCGGCGCTGCGTATTGAAGGCTCCGATTGAATTCATTCGGTCCGATCCACGGTTAACCTCACTACAACGAGTGAGCCTCGAAAATCCTGCATCGGCCGGAAATAAACTTCCGCTGCCTTTGCCGCGTCGCTGCGTCCGCGTAATGTGGCAGGCTCATGAAACCCGACCTCGATCACTGGTTTGCGACCGAGATCCTCCCCCATGAGGCTGCCCTCACGCGCTACCTGCGGCGCGTCTGGTTCAACCACGCTGAGGTCCCCGATTTTCGGCAGGACGTCTATGTCCGGGTGTACGAAAGCGCGGCCAAAGTGCGACCTGCTGCTCCCAAGGCGTTTCTTTTCACAACCGCGCGCAATCTCGTCGTGGACCGGGTCAGGCGCGAGCGCATCGTCTCCATCGATTACACGCAGGATTTGGATTCGCTGAACGTCTTGGTAGACGAGCTGGGCCCCGAGCAGCGCTTGAGTGCGCGGCAGGAACTAAGGCGCCTTGCCGCCGCACTCGATCAGCTGCCGGATGATTGCCGGGACGTCATTTGGCTGCGTCGGGTCGAAGGTCTCTCACAGCGGGAGGCAGCCGAACGACTTGGCATGCCGGAAGGCACGCTGGAGAGCCATTTATGCCGCGGCCTGCAAGCCTTGATGAAGGCGGTGTTTGGACGTGGGCCGACGACTGGGCCGCAGGGCGTCGGCAGAGGTTCCGGCCGGGAGAGCGAGCGTGGATAGCGAAGCGATTGAAGAAGCCGCAGCTCGCTGGTTTGCGAAGCGTCAGAGCGGCACGTGGTCGGGGGGCGACCAGGCGGAATTCGACGCCTGGCTGGAAGCCGCGACGGCGCACCGCATTCAATACCTTCGCGTTGCTACCGCTTGGGAACATTCCGCGCGCCTGAAAGCACTTGGCGCCGGCGTGCCCGCCGGCGTGATTCCCGATCGAGGCTCCTGGGGCGACACTCGCTTTTTGATAGGAGCGCCATGGCAGGCATCTCCTGTAGACGACTTCGCGCGCCTGCATGGCGAGGAGTCGACCGATCGTCCATTCCCATCCGAATCGACAGCCAGCCAGCCTGTGACGCAGCCGAGACTCGACCGAACAGGTATGCGCAGCACCAAACGAGCCAGCTTTCTCGCGCTTGCCGCGAGTGTGCTCCTCTTGCTCGTCGGTGGTACCTACCTCTGGACCTCGGGTTTGCTGACCGGCGATCGTTACGCAACGCCCGTCGGCGGCATCGACACTGTTGCCCTCAGCGACGGGTCTCACGTCATCCTCAACACCGACAGCCGCATCCGCGTTGAGTTGCGCGAGCGAGAGCGGCGCATAGCCCTCGACAGGGGCGAGGCGTTCTTCGAAGTTGCGCAAGATCCCAGGCGTCCATTCATAGTCGAGGCTGGGGACAAGCGTGTCATTGCCGTCGGTACGAAATTCGCAGTGCGCCGCGATGCAGATGACATCCAGGTCGTGGTCACAGAGGGGCAGGTGCGCGTCGAAACGAGCGCGAGTGGCGGCTCGGGCGCAGGAGATCCACTCACGATTGTTGAGGCAGGGGCCGGGCGTGAGATGGCACACGAGGTCCTCCTGACTGCAGGAAGCATCGCGCGAACTGCGAAGGACGCAGTGCTCGTCAGCCCGGGTGCAGCGCCGGAGGCCGAGAAGTTACTGAGCTGGCGCAAGGGATACGTCACCTTCGACAACACGGCCCTCGCCGATGCCGTGGCCGAGTTCAATCGCTACAGCACACGCAAGATCTTCATTGCAGATCCTGCGATCGCTGCCATCCGGGTCGGCGGCAATTTCCGGTCGAACAACGCCGCAGCCTTTCTCTGGCTCCTGCAAGCCGGCTTCCCGATCAAGGTTGAACAAGACGGCGACAGGATCGTACTCAAAGCCAAGTAGCGTCCTGGCCTGCAGCCGCCGCTTGCGGAGGCAGCCGCGCAATAAAGCTGATTCCGTCGCCTTGGCCGCAGGATTTGGCCAGGTCCCTCGTCTCATTGATTCACTGCACGCCGCCGCGCCGGTGGGCGGATCCACACGCGATAAAAGGGAGAAACTCGCGATGCTGAACAGTGTGACCTTCCGTTCCATGCTGGTTGCGATTGCATGCGCCCTGGCTGGACCGGCGCATGGCATGGCGGACACCCCGAGGAAGGTCGACGTTCCCGCCGGTGAACTCATCACGGCGCTGCAGAAGCTGGTCGAGCAGTCCGGCGTTGAGTTCGTCTACTCGGCCGAACAGCTCAGGGGCATAAGAACGCCGGGCGTCCACGGCGAGTACACGGCTGAGGAGGCCGTCACCAGGCTTCTCGAAGGGACCCAGCTGAAGCTCACGGTCCACGACAGCGGCGCACTGCTGATATCCGGCCTCGATGCTCCCGGCACAGCAGACTTTCCTCCAAAGCGTGAAGCGACAACCGCTGTCTCTCGCCAGGACTCCGAAATGCTGCGAGTTGAAGAAGTCGTGGTGACGGGCACGCGCATCGCATCTCCAAACCTTCAGTCCATCAGCCCGGTAACGACCCTCGCCAGGGAGGACCTGGCCCGCACGGGCAAGGCACGCATCGAAGACATCATCAACCAGCTCCCGCAGGCATTCGCGGGGCAAGGCTCGAACATTACCAACGGAGCGACCGGCACCGCTACGGTCAACCTGCGTGGTCTCGGTGAGAGCCGCACGCTGGTGCTCATCAATGGCCGGCGCATGATGCCAGGCGATCCCAACGGCGGCAGCGCAGCCGACCTCAATCAGATTCCGCTGGCCCTCGTGAAGCGCGTTGACGTGCTGACGGGCGGCGCTGCCGCCGTGTACGGTGCTGACGCTGTCGCCGGCGTCGTCAACTTCATCATGGACACCGAATTCGAAGGTCTCAGGATCGAGGGCAACTACAGCTTCTACGATCATGGCAACGACCTCGATAGTGCAGCGGCCCGGGCCGTAGCTGCCCGCGGGTTCCAGTTGCCGGAAAGTCGCGTCCGCAACGGCTATGCCAAGGACTTCACGTTCGCGCTAGGCGTGGGCAGCCCCGGGGACCGGGGCCACGCGACTCTCTATGCAACGTACCGCGAGGTCGACGCGGTGACACAGGCCGAGTATGACTTCAGTGCATGCACACTCAACTCAGGCAACGCTTTCAGTTGCGGGGGATCTTCTGTTGCCAACCCCGGCCGCTATATGGCGGTCGATCCCAACACGGGTTTCATCGCCACCGACAGTACGATCGGGGCAGGCAATGTCCTGCGACCCTTCAGGCGCACGGATCAGTACAACTTCGCTCCACTCAACCACTTCCAGCGGCCGGATGAGCGCTACACCGCCGGCGCATTCATGGAGCTCGACGTCAACGAGACGATGCAAGCCTACGGCGAGTTGATGTTCATGGACGACCGCTCGGTCGCCCAGCTCGCACCCAGCGGCGCGTTCGGGACCGAATATCGCATCAACTGCGACAACCCTTTGCTATCACCGTCGATGATGCAGGCGTGGTGCACGGACTTCGGCCTCGCTGCGGCCGACTTCGCGACGCTGTTTATCAGCCGGCGCAACACGGAAGGCGGTGCACGCGAGCACGATCTCGGCCATGAGTCCGTTCGGCTGGTTGCCGGCGTGCGCGGCCAGATTACTCCGATGTGGCAAGCCGACGCTTATTTTGAACATGCAACGACGCAGGGGAACAGCACGACTTCGAGGGACTTCTCGAGATCTCGCACGCAGCGCGCCCTGCAAGTGCGCAATGTCGCGGGAGTCCCCACTTGCATCTCGGCCATCGATGGAACCGATCCCAACTGCATGCCCTGGAACATTTTCCAGATCGGTGGGGTCGACGTGGATGCGCTCACGTATTTGCAGCTGCCCGGATCCATCCGCGCGCAAGCCGTGCACCAGGTCGCTCACGCCGACTTTACTGGCGACCTGACCGATTTCGCGAAACTGCCGACGGCGTCATCCGGGTTGGCTCTCAACATGGGCGCTGAGTATCGGGACGAGAGTACGGAATACGTCCCCGACGGCGTCTTGCAGGCGGGCGACCTCACTGGCCAGGCGCAAGCATTTCTCCCCACGATAGGCGGATTCAATGTCAGGGAGGTGTTTACAGAGGCGCGGCTGCCGCTTGTCGAGGGGAAGATCGGTATTCAAGCGTTGTCGATCGAGGGCGGTTTTCGCCACTCCGAGTACAGCACCGGCTTCGAGAGCGATACGTACAAAGCCGGGCTCGATTGGGTGCCGATCAAACCGCTGCGCCTGCGTGGCAGCTATCAGCATGCAGCGCGCGCGCCCAATGTCGGCGAGATCTTCGGTGCGCAAATCGTGAGAGGTGACGGCACAGTCGATCCATGCGAAGGAATCCTGGGCAATGGCAGCGACGCGGACGACCCGAGCGCCACTCTGGCGCAATGCCTGCGCACGGGCATGACGGCCGCGCAATACGGCACCGTGCCGCAGAACCCGATGAGCCAGTACAACGGATTGATCGGCGGCAATCCGGACGTGCGCTCGGAACAGGCGGACACACTGGCATTCGGACTGGTGTTCCGGCCGGACTTTGCCAACCTGGTCGTGGTCATGGACTACTTTCATATCAAAGTCGATGACGTCATCAGCAGCGGCAGCGAAACCGGCAGCAACGCAAACCTGTACCTCAACTCATGCCTCGCCACGGGTGAAGCGTTCTTTTGCAACCTGATCCATCGCGATCAGTTCGGTTCACTGTGGATCCAGCCCACCGGGTATATCGTCGACACGAACCTCAACCTCGGCAGCCTCACCACCAGCGGTATCGATTTCCAGGCGAACTACTCGGTCGACATCGGCCGGCACCGGTTGGGAATCGACCTGGCCGGCACGCTGCTGCAGGACTTGTCAACCGCGCCGCTGCCGGGTGGCGATTCCTTCGACTGCGCGGGCTTCTTCGGCACGACCTGCGGCACGCCGAAACCGAAGCGGCGCCAGGTACTGCGAGCCGACTGGAAAACGCCCTGGGCGGAACTGGATGTCTCGGCGTCGTGGCGCTATTTCAGCTCCACGGATCTGGACAGCAGCAGCACCGACTCGCAGCTGGCCGGCGAGGTGCCGATCACGGACGCTCATTTGAAAAGCGTGAGCTATTTCGACCTGACCGCGGCCATTGCGCTTGGCGACAGTTATCACGTGCGAATCGGCGCCAGCAACGTTCTGGACGAGGCGCCGCCCCTGGTTGGATTCGGCAACTGCCCGGTGGCCTATTGCAACGGCAACGCGTTTGCGCAGGTCTACGATACGCTGGGGCGGCAGTACTTCATGACCCTGACCGCGGACTTCTGATCTCGTGATCAGGGCCTGGGGAATAATTCTAAGTTGCATTGCAAGTGCCGGCGCAATTGCCGCGCAGCCGCACTCCCCGGTAGGAGCAGGGTCAGTTCAGGCCGCCCGCAGCGACCTGCCGCTGCAGCCGACTCGAACGATTGCGTTCACGACCGACGAAGGTACCTGGATGTCGGTCGATGTATCGCCCGACGGAGAATCGGTTGTATTCGACCTGCTGGGCGATCTCTATGCCGTGCCGATCACGGGTGGTGCGGCCCGGCAGATCACATCAGGCATGGCGTTCGACGCACAGCCGCGCTATTCGCCTGATGGCCGCATGCTCGTGTTCACAAGTGATCGCGACGGTTGGGTGAATGTCTGGATATCTGCAGCGGACGGGAGTCAGCCGCGGCAATTGACTCACCATCGATGGCCAGGCGGCACGGCTGTCGAGTCGCCGGAATGGACGCTCGATGGCAGGAGCATCATCCTGACCGAACGCTTCAGGTTGCCGGACGATGGAGAGCGCCTTGTCGAGTATCCCATAGAGGGCGGCGCGTCGAAATTGGTCACTCATGTGATATTGCAAGGGGTGATATCGCAGAGGGTGATATCGCAGAAGGCTGTGCCGCCCGACGCCGATATCATGCCCGACGACGAGCGCGACAAGATGGCATATCGCGGCCCGTCGTTTGGCGCCGACCCAAGGTTCGTCTATGCAGCCGCAAAACCCATGAATAATGAGTTCGGGGAATTCTGGCAGATACTCAAAGTCGACCGGCAGACGCAGCGCACTGCATTCGTGACCACTGCGCGGTCGGGAATGAGCGCAATGCGCCCGGTATTGAGCCCGGATGGTCGCCATCTGGTTTTCGCTGCGCCGAGCGGCGAGGGCACTGGCCTGAGAATACGCAATCTGGTCACGGCGCAGGAAAAGTGGCTGACGCGCATCTCGCAGCCGACCATCGCCGACATCGCTCGCATGAGTTATGACACCCGGGACCTCGTTCCCGGCTCGTCATTCACTCCCGACAGCCGCACTCTGGTGACGTCAATCAACGGCAAGATCGTGCGGATCGACATCGCGACTGGAAAGACGGCCGAGATCCCATTCGTCGCGAAGGTCGATCAAGCAGTGGGTCCGCTGGTGCGCTCCGACTATTCGATTACCGATGAACCGTTCACGGTGCGCGCCATTCAACACCCGCAGCTTTCTCCTGACGGTTCGCACTGCGTCTTTACGGCACTTGATCGCGTGTGGATCGTGGCGCTGCCCGACCTGCGCGGGCAATCGTCGCCGGCTTCACCGCAGGCATCAGATCGAATTTCAACCGTCGTTCCCAGGCGGCTGACCAACGGTTCTGTTGGCGAGTTCTTTCCCGCCTGGTCGCCGGACGGGCAATACATTGTGTTTGCTACGTGGTCGGACCGTAAGGCGGGCGCGCTTTACCGCGTGCGCTCTGATGGGCGAGGCGCCCCGGAGGTACTGACGCGTGACTTCGGTTTCTATTCGATGCCGGTGTACTCAGCAAACGGCAAGGAGATTCTCGCTGTCCGTGGACCGCACGAGGCGTTCCGGGCTTCGGCCGAGCGCAGCTCCTGGCTGGGTGACTTGAATCTCGACATGAAGCTCGTGCGTCTCCCAGCGACGGGGGGAGCCGTGGAGGCTATCGGCGACTATCGCGCGCCGAGATCGGTATCCTGGAAAAAAGCCGTCTTTGGACACAAGCGGCCTCATCTGGC
>CAZSMJ010000043.1:0-15121 GCA_964608055.1 uncultured Acidimicrobiaceae bacterium
GGGAGGCTCTCGATGTCACCCACTGTTCCGCCCACCTCGGTGATCACCACATCCACATCCTGTTCACCGACCCGGCGGATCCGGTCCTTGATCTCGTTGGTGATGTGGGGAATGACCTGGACGGTGTCGCCGAGATAGTCCCCCCGTCGCTCCTTCTGGATCACCGAGAGGTAGACCGATCCCGAGGTGACGTTCGAGGTTCGTTTCAGGTTTTCACCGGTGAACCGCTCGTAGTGACCGAGGTCGAGATCGGTCTCCCCACCGTCATCGGTAACGAACACCTCGCCATGCTGGAACGGGTTCATCGTTCCGGGGTCGACGTTGATGTATGGGTCGAGTTTCTGGTTGACCACCCTCAGCCCGCGGGACTTGAGGAGACGCCCGAGTGAACTTGCAGCGATTCCCTTGCCAAGGCTGGAGACCACGCCACCAGTGACGAAGACGTACTTGGTGGGAGTCGGAGCGGGGGCCTCGGAACCTGGTTGGCTCTCTGGAGTGAAAAGGGGCCCGTCCATGACGGAATTTCAATGTAGCACGCGATCCTGCTCGCGCCGACAACTTCATCCTTGGAGGGTCAACTCCAAGAGCTCGGCTGCAGCCTCCCTGCCACGCGTGCTCTCGGGCAGGCCGGCGAGCATCCTGGAGAGCTCCTCCAATCGGTCCTCTCCCTCGACTTTGACCACCTCGGCCTTGTCGCCGTCCCTCTTCACGACGTAGTGGCAGTCGGCGTGGGCGGCCACCTGGGGCAGATGGGTGACGCACAAGACCTGGCTGACCTGGCCCAGGTCGGCCAGTTTGCGCCCCAGGGCCAGGGCGGTGACGCCACCGACACCGGCATCGACCTCGTCGAACACCAGCGTTTCAGCACCCTCGGCTCGGGTCGCCAGTCGAAGGGCCAGGATGAGACGGGAGAGCTCGCCCCCCGAGGCCACATCTTGGATGGCCCCGCTTTCGAGTCGGTCATCGGAGGCGAACTGGAGCTCGACCCGGTCGGCGCCCGTGGGGCCCGCTTCGATCACCTCGAGAACGAACTCCACCGAGGCTGTCGGCATCCCCAACGCCCGAAGATGCCCGGCGGTCGTCTCCTGAATGCCGGCGATCGCGCGCTGTCTGGCGACCCGCAGCCCCAACGCCGCCTCGAGCAGGTCTTCACGGGCTTTGGCCACCTCGGTGTCGATGACCGAGGAGCGCTCGATGAGGGCCCCCAGCTCGTCGGCGCGGGCTCGAGCGCCGGCTCCGAACTCGATGACTTCGGCGATCGTCTTGCCGTACTTCCGTTTCAGGTCCCCGAGGGCGGTCAGCCGATCCTCGACCTCGGCCAGCGTCGCGGGGTCCTCCCGAACCTCGTCGGCGGAGTCACGAACCGATCGCAACATCTCTGCGATCTGGTCCGCCACACTCTCCCAACCCGCCGCAGACGCGGCGAGACCGCTGTCCATGTCGGCAATCTTGCGCAGCGACGACACCACCTCGCCGGATAGCTCGGCCATGAGCTCGGCCTTGTCGAGAGCGAAAGCGAGATGGGTCTGGATGGCTTCGGCGTTCCGGAGTCTCGACGCCAACATCTCGGCCGCCTCGTCGTCTCCAGCCTGGAGCCCTGCGCCTTCGATTTCCCGTGCCTGATGGGCGACCAGATCCACCTCGCGCTCGAGGGCCATGAGATCGCCGCCGAGGCTCTTTTGAACGTCGAGTGCTGCCCGATAGTCCCTCCATCGCGTCTCGTAGCCCGACTTTGCCCGGGCCCCATCTTCGTCGAGGACCTTGTCGACCAACTCGAGGACGGCAGCCGGGCGTCGCAAGCGCAGTTGGTCGTGCTGGCCGACGATCTCGACCAGCGTGCCGACACGGGCCTCGAGGACGCCGGTGGAAACCAGCGAGCCCTCGAGATATGCCCGACTCCTACCATCACGAGGGACCACACGGCTCACGCCGACCTCTCCGGAGTCATCATCGAAGAGACCGTCCGCCTGGGTCTCGGTGGCAAACGGCCCGACAGCATCGGGACGTGGTTTGTCACCAGTGAGCAGGCGCAATGCTCCCAGCAGCAGCGTCTTACCGGCTCCGGTCTCACCGGTGATCACCGTGAAGCGGGTCCCTGGGTCGATCTCGGCGTCTGCGAGCACTCCGAGGTTGCGAACCCGCAAGTGCCTCAGCATCAACGAAGCCCGAACTTCTCGGTGACCAGGGAGGGGAATCTGCGGTTTCCGAATGTGACGAAACGGGCCGGTGACGAGCCTCTTGCAACCGCCACCGTGTCGCCCATAGCCAGGTGTCCCAGGCTGATCTTGTCGACCGAGACCTTGACCGGGCGATCGGTCCCGACCGTGATCTCGATCTGACTCGAGGCAGGCACGACCAATGGACGATCAAACAGGGAATGGGCGGCCACGGGCGCCAGCACGAGAGCCTCGAGGGCCGGATCGACGAGAGGGCCGCCGGCCGAGAACGAGTATGCAGTGGACCCGGTTGGCGTGGACACGATGAGACCGTCCGCTCGATAGGTCAGGAAGGGAGCACTATCGATTTTCACCTCGAGATCGATGAGACGCTGGCTATCAACCTTCTCGACAACCACATCATTCACCCCCGTCGCCGTTCTCTCCCCGACGGTGGCGCTCACCGTCATCCGCTCGTCGACCTCGAATTCGCCTGCGATCAGCCGCCGGATGACCGTATCGGCCTGGTCTGGCTCGGCTTCTGTCAGAAAGCCGATGGTGCCGAGGTTGAACCCAAGCACAGGGACGTCTGATCGGAGTGCGACCTGGACCGCCGCCAACATGGTTCCATCCCCGCCCACCGCGAGGACCATGTCGGGCACCCCGCTTCCGGTGCTCACCACCTCCCCACCATGGGAGTCGATGATGCTCTCGAGAGCTTTCGCGAATTCGAGCGCTCTATCACGGCCCTGACGTACCTCGAGGGCAAACCTCAAACCGGCACCTCCATCTCGAGCCCCTCATCCCCCTTGCGAAGCCAGAGTAGGTACTCGAGGTTCCCGTCCCCGCCATCGATCGGCGAGCGGATCAGGCCACGTGCCCCCAACCCGGCAGCAGCCAGGCAGTCGATGACCGTGACCACCGCCCGGGCCCGGCTCACCGGATCACGCACGATGCCCCCATGCCCCAACCCGGATCGGCCCACCTCGAACTGTGGCTTGACCAGAACAATCAGGTCAGCCCCATCCACAGCGAGGGCAGCCAGCGACCCGGCGACGACACAAAGCGAGATGAAAGAGAGATCGACGACCACGAATAGGAATGGCCCACCGAGCTGCTCCGGAGAAGTGGTTCGGACATTGGTCTTCTCGATCGATACCACTCTCGGATCGACGGACAACTTCTCGTGAAGCTGGCCCCGGCCCACATCGAGCGCCACTACCGTCGAAGCGCCGGCCTCGAGCGCTACTTCGGTGAACCCACCGGTCGACGCTCCGACGTCGAGCACTCTCTTACCCCGCATCTCGACCGGGAAGCTGTCGAGCGCTGCCAGCAGCTTCTCCGCGCCGCGGGAGACCCAGCGCCGTTGGGCACCAATCACCTCGATGAAGGTTTCAGACGCGACCACCGAGGAAGGCCGCGGCGAGGGCCCACCCACGATCACCACCTGTTGGGTGATGATGAGCCGTTGCGCCTGAGCACGGCTTGAAGCGAGCCCGCGTCTAACCAACTCCACGTCGAGACGTTCTCGGGTCAGGGAGTCTCCAATTCCTCGAGGATCGAACCGAGGAGATTGGCCAGCTCTGTCGCAGGCTGGGGCAACTCGGCGGGATCGATCTCGGCGAGACGGGCCAGAATCGCCTCGAGTTGGTCGATCTGGTCTGGGGTGAGGTCCATGAGTGGATTATCACCCATTTCTCCCCCCAGCGAACAGAGTGAGCGTTGGGGAGGAACGTGGCGCGTCAGGCCAGCACCAGGTCCACTGCTGCGGCCAGGTCGGCAACCACGTAGTCGGCGTCAGCGGCCTCTTCGGGACCGGTGACTCCGGTGAGGACCAGGATCGATGTCCAGTCGGGCTCGGCGTTGGCCATGGCGATGTCGGTGTCGACCCGGTCCCCGATCACCCAGGCCTCCCCGATCCCCTTCGCCCGCAACAGAGCCCGCATCGGAGCATGAGGTTTGCCCGCAACCTCGGGCTCGACGCCCGTGGTCACCCGCACCGCGGCCACCATCGCGCCACCTCCCGGGAGCAACCCCTCGGCAACCGGATAGGTGGGGTCGGTATTGGTGGCGATGAAGCGCGCCCCGAACCGAACCGCGTCCGCAGCTCGCGTCAGCCGGTCGTAGTCCAAATCGAAGTCGAGTCCCACCAACACGGCTTTGGCGGCGAGCGAATCTTCGGTCATCCCGATCCCGGCGTCATCGAGGGCCGAGACGATCCCCTCGGATCCCAGCACCATCACCGGGCCCGAGCCCTCACCGAGGAGATGAACAGCTGCCTGTGAGGAGGTGACGATCGAATCTGGTCCGATCTCCACTCCGGTGATCCGAGTCAGCTTCTCGCTGACTCTCAGCGCCGACTTGGTGCTGTTGTTGGTCGCGAAGTGAACCGTCACCCCGGCGTCGCGGAGTCGTTGCAGGGCCAGGTCCGATCCGGGCAACACCCGGTCACCGCGGTAGATGACCCCGTCTATGTCACAGATGACGTTCATTCTGCGGCGAAGAACCGATCCAGGACTCGCTCATAGAGAGCAGTGGTGCGTTCCACCGACGCCACCGAGACCCGCTCGTCATGTCCGTGGAACAGGGTCAGCATCTCCGAAAAGGTCATCCTGTCGTCGTAGAGCCCGACCCCGTAACAGACCGTGCCTTTGGCCCGCCAGAATCGGGCATCGGTCGCAACTGTCATCAGAGTGGGGGCCAGATTGCGATGGCCATCGAGCTCCTGCACCGCGTCGCCGATCGCCTTCCACAGCGGGTTTCCGACCGGGGAAATGGTCGCATTGCCATCCATGATCGGGCGGATTTCCACGTGACCGGCTGCCGAGCCCATCGCCTTCCTAAGGTGCGAATCGACGAAGGCACGGTCCATCCCAGGGAGACCCCGGATGTCGAGCTGAGCATGGGCGCGGTCGGCTATCACGTTGGTCTTCGTCCCGGCATGCAACATGTTCGAGGAGATCGTCAGATGAGTTGCGGCATGGATGTACCGGGCCAGTGTCGGGTCCAACACCGCGATCCGGTCGATCTCGGCATCGAGCTGATCGATGTCGGTCAACCGTCGAGTCGACTCCTCCCCGAGCCCGAGGTTCTCGACGAAAGAGACCCATTCCTCGGTGATATCGGCAGGAAGCGGGGTATCGATTACTCCGGCGAGTGCAGTCACCATCTTCTCCAGCGCATTATCGGTGCCGTAGGGAAGGGACCCATGCCCGGGGGCCCCTGAGGTCTCGAGGATCGACCAGTAGGCGCCCTTCTCACCGATCGACACCGGCACCGCCTTGTGGTCGTCGACCGTCAGCCCCGGATAGGCGACCTCGGTCAGCAGGTAGTCGGCCTTGACCAGATCCCAGTGCTCGTTGACCAACGCCATGGCGCCGAAACGCCCCCCGTTCTCCTCGTCGGCTACCGCACAAAACAGCAGATCGCCGCGAGGCTTCTTCTCCCCGTTCAGATATGGGCGAACCGTGACCGTCATCGCCGCGGCCACGTTGAGCATGTCCACGGCGCCTCTGCCATAGATCAATCCGTCGACGACTTCGGCTGCGAATGGATCCACGGACCATCCGGCTCGATCGACCGGGACCACGTCGAGATGGGGCACCAAGGCCAGGGAGGGTGCCTCCGGGTCGGTCCCCGGCACCCGATAGACCACGGATTGGCGGCCGGGCATCGGCTCGAACACCTCGCCCTCGACACCGAGGTACTCCACCACGGTCTCCACCGATCGGGCCTCGAATCCGCTTTCAGGCGTCCCGTCGTTGACACATTGGTTGCGGATCAAGGTTTGCAGCAGTTCGACCGCATCGTGGCTCATCGAATCAACCTATCGAGCAACGGTCTTCTGGAGAATCTGCACCAGGTCATACATGGTTGGCGTCAGGTCGTAATCGGCGACCTGGTCCAGTCCCACCCAGCGCGCTTGCTCGGCGTCGTCGGCGGCGGCCAACTCCCCGCCTATTACCTGTCCCTCGAAGTCGATGATGACGATGTGACCGTGTTCGGAGATGTGCTCGCCCACCCACATCACTTCGCCGGTCTCCACCTCGAGCCCGGTTTCTTCTCTCACCTCACGGATTGCTGCATCACGGAGCGTCTCGCCCGGGCTTACCTTGCCCCCGGGCACGGCCCACAACCCTTTGCTCGGCTCATGGCCCCGCTGAACGAGGAGGAGGCGGTTGCCGTCGATCAACACGACCCCGACCCCGACGACGAGCGAGTCACTCACGTTTGTCATCGTGGTGCATCACGATCGATCTGGCGCTGAATCCACCGGCCTCGAAGAAGTTCTTGACCAGACGATGCCCGGGAAGGACATGGGCATCGAACTTCGTTATCCCCCGTCCTCTCATCTGCTCGAGCACGTGCTCCCTCATCACCTCTCCCAATGACACCTCGCGGGCTTCGAACTCGACGAAGACCAGCCTGATCGAGCAGATCTTCTCGCCACCTGCCTGTGGGAGCAAGCCCTCGACCCGGGCCACCAAGAATCCGAAGGGATAGTCCTCGATCTCTCCGATCACCACCACCGTCGACTCGTCATCCAAGGCCTGGCGAAACGAGTCCGACACCGGTTCGGCGAGGCCATCGGCCAGCGGCCACATCGGGTGCAGATCGGTCATCTCGGCTTCGAGTAGCCGGTAAAGCCCTTCGAGAGTGGCCAGATCGCCCGATTCGGCCGGCCGCGCCGAGATTCTCATCGCTTCCTGGACCGTAACCGCCTCAACCCCCACACCGTCACCAGCTTCATGGCCTCGATGACGATTCCGGTCCCCATCTTCGAAGTCCCTCGGATCCGGTCGCGAAAGCTGATCGGCACCTCGACCACGGAAAGTCCTTGCTGGTGCGCCCTCCAGGCCATCTCCACCTGGAACCCGTACCCGGAAGCCTCGGCGGTGCGATATGGCAGGGCCCGCAGAGCTTCGGAGCGAAAGGCACGGAAACCCGCCGTGGCATCCCGGATCGGGATCCCGAGCATTAGTCGGGCATACAGGTTGCCGCCTCGGGAGATTGCCCTCCTTGGGAGCGGCCAGTCAGGTGTCGAGCCACCTGGAACGTAGCGGGACCCGATTGCCACATCTGCTCCGCCGTCGATTGCGGATACGAGACGAGGAAGGTCGACTGGATCGTGAGAGAAATCGGCGTCCATCTCAACGATGATCTCGGCCCCAGCCCCGAGCGCTTGATCGAAGCCCTGGGCGTAAGCCGGTCCGAGACCCTCCTTCGTGGTTCGGTGGATCACCGAGACCAGAGTGTCTTCGCCGGCGATTCTGTCGGCCAGTTCACCGGTCCCATCCGGTGATGAATCGTCGACCACGAGCACCCGATAGCCCTGGGTGGTCACCGCGGCCACGATTTGTGAGAGGTTTTCCCGCTCGTTGTAGGTGGGGATTACGACTGTGACCCGGTCAGTAGGCACAGTCGGCGCACAGCATCTTCTTGCGATTCGCTAGCTGGCTCGTCCGCTTCACCATGAAGCAGGATTGGCAGACAAACTCATCGGAGCGCTGGAGTTGGGCGTCGACGTTCATCGTCAACTCCTCGCGGCGAATGGCACGCAACTCCTCGACCTCGTCGACCAGGAGGGTCTCTCCTACCTCTTCATCCATGAGCTGGAGCTCTTCGCTCTCCAGTTCTTCGAGAGCCTCCGTGGTCTCTTCGTCGTGCCCTTCCTCCTCGTCCACCCGATTGAAATCTTCGACCGCTTCCTCGACCTCGAACTCTTCTTCGAACTCGGGGACGAGCTCCACCTCTTCGAGTTCCTCGACCAGGGCGTCGTCGAGCTCCTCTTCAGGGACGTCGACTTCGTCGGCTAGCTCTTCGGTGAGTTCTTCTAGTTCTTCGGTGGCCATTTCTGCTGTATCTGGTGCTCGGGGGCGGGCAGTATAAGTCGGCACGACTCAGATCTTGAGACGTACCGCGGCGGGGATAACCCGCCCTTTCACAGTCGTATTCCCGATGAGGTCACCGTCGGCCTCCACCGGCCACGGGATCTCTGTTGCCAGGGTGAATTCAGAAACCGAGAGGCGCCTTACTCCCGGGTCTCGGAGATGGGTCCCTTTCACCACTTTGGGTACCAATGCAGTTGCCTGGCGCTTTTTGACATCGAAGATCTGGATATCGAGGACACCGTCGACGAGCGTCGCCTTCGGAGCCACGTTCCAACCCCCGGCAAAGAACTGGGCGTTGGCGAAGATGACAGCCATTGCCTCGGACTCGACGACCTTCTTTTCCGTCGTGAGCGTGACCCGAGTCCGGGGGAACCTGGGCAGGCGGGCCCCGAACGCCATCGGATAGCGGACAGGCCCCAGCCAACGTGCGATCTTGACCGCGGTCTGGGCTGCCGCCGCCCCCACCCCAGCTTGAGCAACATTCACGAAATAGCGAAGTCCCCAATCGCCGTCCAACGCCACGACATCTATCGGGTACACGGTGTCGGTGATCAGATGCCGGGCCGCCGCCGCCAGGTCTTTCGGCAAGCCAAAAGTGCGCAAGAGGTCGCATCCCGTCCCCGCCGGGAGGACCCCGATGACCGGTGAATATCCGAGATCGAGTGGAAGCAGTGCATTGACTGCGAGATTCACCGTCCCATCGCCACCAGCGACCGCAAAATGCTCGAAGCCGTTCCGGGCCCCGGCGATGAGTGCGGCCGTCATCTCAGCGGGCGATCCGGGAGCGACGATCTCGGCATCGAGCCCGACTGACCCGACCACCTCCTCGATGAGTGACGGATCCGTCGTAATCCGGCCCGCGCTGCGATTCACCGCAACCAGCCAGCGCGGCATCAGCCCACTCCCTGGGCCGCAACCACACCCCGATCGACCGATTTGAGCGCCTGTGTCGCCTCATCTCTCATCCCGGGTGCTGCTTCTCGAAGCTGGCGCAATAGATCCACCAGTTGTCGGGAAACCCTTACGAAGTCTCCGGGCGCCATCCCCCGGGTTGGCAGGTCGTCGAAATCCGTTCCCGATGCCCAGGTGTGAGCCAGGATGCCGAAGCCGGGATCGGGGCGACGGCTCGGCGTGAGGCGAAGCTGCCGTTCCTTCTCTACGAGGCCCTTCCAGAGCTCGTCGAGCTTCTCCCACCGCTCACCGAGGAGTGCTGTTGGGAACTCGGCAACGGACGCCGTATCGCTGCGGGGCTCATAGACGAAGACAGAGACAATCGCGGCGAGCTCGGCCGGGTCCAGCCCGTAGAAGAGCCCGTTCTCGATCGCCTCGGCCAACAGCAGATCCGACTCGTTGTAGATGGCGCGCAGTCGCTGGCCCCTTGGTGTCAGAGACCAGCCCTCCAGATAATCCAGGTCGTCCAGCAACTCACGGATGGCACCGAACTCCTCCACCAACCCATGCCCGGAACTGCGATGCGCCGTTTCTTGCGCCTCGATCCGACGTCTGGTCCGGGACGCCCGACGGGCCGCTGCCAGGTGACGTGGCGCATCGGGGCACAAAGCCACTGGGTGGTCCACGGTCGAGTGAACCCGGGGAGCCCAGTTCGACGCCGGTGGAGGGATTTTTCTGAGTTGACGAATGGTGTCGTTGACGAATCTTCTATCCCTGGCACGGAATGAACCCGGTAGCTCGAGCTCACCAGCGACCAGACTGCCGTCACTGATATCGCGATATCCCAAGGTCGAAACCCGGCCCGATGTCGACATCACCAGGTACCGGACCCCGTCGTCTTTGCGGGCCAAACGGCGCAGAACCAGATAGCGGCCATCACGCGAGCCGCCAGGAACATCCAACACCTGACCGGGTCTAAGCGAGGAGGCGATTCGATCGTTGTATCCGGTGGGTTGGTTCGATTCGACCATGGCCAGGTACTCCTCGACATTGCCCTGCTCACACTTGGCCTGCGCTTCCTCACGCGCCAGTTGGTGTTCGAGGGCGTCGATCGTCGTCTGGTTCGCCTGACGATCGCCCTCCCTCTGAAAGCTGGCGAATGATGCCTCCAGGAGTTGTTCCGCCTCGGCCTGGCCATAGTTGGCCACCAGGTTGGCCGTCATGTTGTAGGTGGGCCGAAAGCTGGATCGGAGGGGATGCGAGCCGATCGAGGCCACCTCGGTGACATGGTCGAATCGGACAAAGGGCGAGTGGAGCAGCACCCCGTAACCCTCGACGTCGATCCCCCTGCGCCCGGCCCTTCCCGTCAGTTGGGTGTAGTCACCCGGTCGCATCAACTCGTGGGACTCGCCGTTGAACTTGGAGAGACTCTCGAGAACCACGGTGCGAGCCGGCATGTTGATTCCCAGGGCGAGGGTTTCGGTGGCGAACACAACCTTGAGCAGGCCGGCCTCGAATAGCTCCTCGACGGTTTCCTTGAAAGCGGGGACCAGGCCGGCATGGTGCGGTGCCAGACCGGCTTCGAGCCCGGCCAGCCAACGGTCATAGCCGAGGACCACGAGATCGTCGTCCCCGAGGTGCTCGGTTCGCTTCTCAGCGATCTGACGAATTGTTGCCCGCTCGGACGCGTCGGTCAGCCTCAGCCCCGCATCGAGAAGGCGATGGGTGGCCGCGTCACAGCCGGCCCTGCTGAAGATGAAGTAGATCGCCGGAAGCATCGACTCCTGGGCGAGACGCTCCACGGTCTCGATCCGGCTCGGGGTCTTGAACCTCCTCCGGCGGCCTCGCTCCAGCCCCAGCATGTGCTCGACCCGCGGGTTGGTCCGGGTGCGCCCGTCCCTTTTTACAAACGTGGGCAACAGATGGAGAGTCTGTGAGCCCATCTTGTCTTTGATCATGTACATCGACTCCAGGGGCACCGGGCGATGATCGGTGGCAACAAGGCGGGTTGGGCCCCGGCGCTCCCCGACCCACGCTGCGAATTCCTGGTTGTTGGAGACGGTGGCGGACAGACAGACCATCTGCACCTGCTGGGGGCAATGGATGATTACCTCCTCCCAGACCGCACCCCTCGTCCGATCTTGGAGGAAATGGACTTCGTCGAGGATCACGATGTCGACCATCTCCAGTCTGGAGCTGTCGGCATAGATCATGTTGCGCAGCACCTCGGTGGTCATCACCACGATGGCGGCATCGCCATTGACCACATTGTCCCCTGTGAGCAATCCCACTCGCTCCGAGCCGTAGATGGCGACGAGGTCCGAGTACTTCTGATTGGAGAGCGCTTTGATCGGCGTGGTGTAAAAGGCGCGCCGGCCGGCGGACATCGCCAGATGGATGGCTGCCTCGGCGACCAGGGTCTTGCCGGCCCCGGTGGGCGCTGTCACCACCACCGACTGCCCGTCGGCGATCGCCTCGCCGGCTTCGATCTGGAAGTCATCGGGCGCGAATGGCAGCCCGCTCCAGAAGGCGTCGAGAACTGAGCTCATTTCTTCAGGACCAGGCGGATCAGCCAGTAAGTCGCCTCGTACATCACGTAGAGCGGCACCGAAAGCACGATCAGGGTGAAAGCGTCTCCACTCGGCGTGATCAGGGCCGCGGCGAAGACAATGATCAGGATTGCCCATCGCCGTCCCCGGGCCAGCTGCGCGGCCGTGACCACTCCGGCGGCCGCGGCGGCGAACAGGAACACTGGGTAGAGAAAAGCCAGCCCGAACGCGACCAAGTAGCGGAGGATGAACGAGTAGTAGGAGCCGATGCGGAGGTCGTTGGTGACATCTTCGAAGATGTTGAGCAAGAATCTCAGCCCTCGGGGAAGCGTCCAGTATCCGAAGAACACACCTCCAAGGAATAGAACGACCAACGCGGTCACCACCGGGAAGGCCCAATTGCGCTCCCGTTTGGTCAGAGCCGGGTTGATGAAGCCCCAGATCTGATAGAGGACCACTGGGCTGGCGAGGACTATCCCGCCAAACAGCGCGATCCGCATCAGCACCCCGAACTCCTCTGCCGGCTCGAAAGCCTGGAAGGCAGAGTCTGGAGCCGCGATATGGAACGGCTCCTCCAGGATCGTCCGCAACTGATCGGCGAACACGAAGGCAAGAACCCCGCCCAATACGACCGCGATGAAGGTCCTGACGATTCGCCACCGGAGTTCTTCGAGATGGGCCAGGATGGACTGCGGCTGGTCGCCGCTCACGCGCTGCCCTCTTCCTCGGCCCGTTTCTTCATCTCCTCGAGATCCGCCATGGCGTCCTCGGGTGTAGGGCCGGAGACCGGCTTGGGGCCGGTCCAATCCACACGACCGGTCGTGGCATCCTTGATGTCCCGTTTGATGTCATCGAGGGGCGCTTTGAGATCGTCGAGTGGCTTCTTCAATTCGCCGCCCGTTTTCTTCAGCTCATCGCCCATCTCTTTGAGATCGGCTACCTCGTTCTCCAGGCCACGCCGGATGTCGCGCGCGGCCGACCGCAGCTCTGAGGTCCAACGACCCAGTTTCTGAGCCAATTCAGGAAGGCGCTTAGGGCCCAGGACGATTAGGGCCAGGAAGAGGATGATGATGATCTCGCCGCCCTGGAGCATGGCGAGGATGCTAAAGCGTCAAGCGTGCGAACAAACAGAAGGTGGCGATTCTTGCGAATCGCCACCTTCCCGGACGAGGAGCACCCTGCCCAAGGTGCCCGTCGAGATTTGTATCGCTGCGCTCAGCCGGCCAGAAGGCGGAACGGATCCGGCTCTGCCTCGAGGGCGGCTACGAACGCCTCGATCTCCCGCTCGGTAATCGGATCAGGATTGAGGACCTCGAACGTCACCCCTGTCGCCAGCAACACGCTCACGACCCTTGAGTTCGCAGGACGTCGCTGCTGCACGGTGCACGTTGGGCACTTGAAGCGGTAGTCGCCCTCCCGACCCCCTGGACGCAATTCCAGCGCCACGTCATCGGGGGTGAGGTGGATGTCACCACATCTTGCGCACGTTGTCTTGATGGTCGTCATCCCTGTTCTCCGGTCTCCCATATCTGATTGGGTGATCGGCAGTTCCGACGTGATTCTGAAGAACTGATCGATAGGTCGATAGACCCCTATGGGTATATGGCCAACAGCTTTTTGCCAATTTCGGCGACCGTTGCCCTGACTTCGTCGCCGGAGATGAATCGAGCCGCTGCACCGAGTCGAAGCAGCAGGCGGGCCGGGATCTGGGCGTCCGGCGAAGAGAAGCTGATCACCGTCTCTTTCTCGGACTCGCTGATGACCTCGACCGGGTAATACTCGAGGACCCATCGCGCCGAGGGGCTCAATCCCAACTGGCACACCACATCATCATCGGAGGGTGAGTAGCTGACACCTGGCTGAGGGATGCCCTTTGGTCTCTCGAAATGGGATTGGGTGATCTCCATGGTTCGGATCCGATCGACCCGGAAAACCCGTTCCGCTTCCACAAGCCGGCAATAAGCCTGGACGTACCAGTTGCCAAGAGTGGCGAATACCGACCACGGTTCGATCTCGCGGACGGTCTCCTCCTCCCGGCTCAGCGAGCGATAGGTGATCCGAACCGCCATCTGTTCGCTGGCCGCCTGTCGCAATGGGCCGACGCTATCTACCTCACCTCCGACCTCGACTGCAATCGCGTCCTGGGCTTCGGGTAGGACGACCTTGGTGAGCTTGGTCACGGCGCTCGACAGAGTCGGGTTGGCCTGGCCCGATCCGATGATCGCCATGCCCGCAGCCAGCAGACCCAAAGCCTCTGTCGAGGTGAGCCGTGGCGCCCGAGCGAAATAGTCGGCGGCATCGATGATCACCTCGTTCTCGTCGACATATGCCTCCATCAGATCGCCGGGGCCGTATCCAGGGAGACCACAGACGAACAAGGTGTTCAAGTCCTTGCTGAGATCAGCCTCGGAGTATCCGAATCGATCGAGAATCTCGTCCACGGCCACACTGTCCCTGGAGAGGACATACGGAATCAATGCCAGGATTCGAGCCAAGCGAGAAACAGTGCGCGGGCTCGTCACTTCACACCCGCCACCGCCGCTTGGACACGGGCCCTGATCTCGGCTCTCATCTCGTCCGGGGACACCACCTCAGCCGAGGCCCCGAAACTCAGGATCCATCCCACGAAGGCATCCGTATTCGACACCGGCAGATCAACCTCCAGTGGCTTGCCGTCGACGGCGTTGACACCGAGGGTCCTCGCCGCCCACCACGCCACGTCGGGATCGAAGCGCACCTTGGCGACGAGAGTTGGTTCAGATCCGAGATCCCAGGGTTGGGAGGTCACCGTGGCCCTGATATCGAAACCAGTGGGCCGGGCGAACGCGCCGGGCTCGTCTCCCACCTCGAGGTCGGCCATCCTGTCGATCCGGAACACCCGGGACCCATCCGGCCCATCACCGGCCAGGTACCAGTGGCCCCGGCTGTGCGCCAGACCGTAAGGCTTGAGTTTTCGCTCGTCGTCCCTGTAGCGGAATTGGACGGTGCGCCGCTCGGTGACCGCTCGAAACAAGTCGCCCAGGATCTCCGATTCGGCGCCTAGGTCGGCGCCCAGGGGCTCCAGACCCACCCCGCGCTCGACCCCGCCGAGTTTGTTCAGACCATCCAGACCAGCGTTTCCCCCACCGAGACGAACCATGCGCGCCGCCACCGAGAGCGCGAACCGCTCCTCCTCAGTGAGACCGGGGTCGGGTAGGGCGTACTTCTCGGGGTCGACTCGATATCCGAAGTCGACCTCGAAACCGTCGAGAGCCTGTCGCTCCAGGGGAATCCCCAACCGTCGCAGGACCTCCTTGTCCCGCTCGAACATGCGGTGGAATGCGTCGTCGCCCTGATCCCCGTAGCCGGCGACTGTGAATCTCACATCGTCGGCGGTGACCGGGACCGGCGACTCGAGAAGATAAATCAGGAGATTGATCACCCGCTCGATGACGTTCTGCATAAGAGGAAGGTACTTCGCCGCCACGCGACAGAGTTGCCCCCTCCTAGGAGGCAGTTGGCAAACCCCCCATCGGCGCAGCCAGAGGCTGCGCCGGTCCCCCCTTGAAAAGGGGGGACAAAAGAAGGGTTGTCCCCCTGCGCAGCGGGGGGACCGTCCGACCGCAGGTCGGGCGAGGGGGGCTGGCCGCTACAA
>CAZSMJ010000044.1:0-15117 GCA_964608055.1 uncultured Acidimicrobiaceae bacterium
AATGATCAGAAATCCTGGGGGATTATCCGACCGAAGCCACCTCCGGCGCGGGCCAGCGCCACCACCAGGTGGTCGCGGTCGACGAGGTGATCGATCGGGTCATGTCGGGCGGAACGGTAAGCGCGGGGCCGGACGCCGTCAAGAGAGGCGGCGGTCCCTCCCCGTAATTGGGTTGCATAGGGCCGTATATGACCCCTCTCCCTCCCAATTACGGTTGGGGATGGCCTTATCCGCCGACCCGGTTCATCCCGGCGAGCACAGCTTCAACGTCGGGGGAGGCCACAGGCGGGTAGAAGACCATGGTGTAGAGATCGCAACGCTCACCTGGCTCTTCGAACCAACCGGCAACCCAGCTTCCGTCGGGGTGCGGACCCACCACCCCCCGGGTGCCGTCGATGAAGACCTCGCCCTTCTCCGCTGGCCAGTCAACGGGGGGCAGGGTGCCCCGGATGAGGGCGATGGCGACCGTCCCGTCCTCTCGCCCGAAGAAGTTGGTCTGAGTGCCTCCGACGGAGGTCCAGACATCCCTCTCGATCTGGTCAGGGTCGAGGAGGCCAGTTCCCACGCCCGATGGAAGAAACCCCAGTTCGTAAGGGGCCGCCGGACAGTCGATCGGGGTCTCGGTCGTGGTGGTCTCCCCGATTGTCGTGGTGGTGGCCACAGCCGTCGTGGTCGTCGTGCTCTCAGCCGTTCCGGCGCAAGCGGTGAGCAATAGGAGGGTGGTCAGGAACAGCGGCTTCATCGGAAGCTGATGTTATGAGATTCACCCCGCCTGCGAGGGCTCCGCGTCGCACGCTTAGAATCCACTCCGCTGTACAACACAGCCGCTCCCGATCCCCACGAGTGTGTCGATCGGGCGCGTACCAAGAAACACACACTGAACAAGGAGGCTGCGGTGATACGCAGACGCTTATACATCCTGTTGGCTCTCTCCCTGGTCCTGACGGCTTGTGGATCTGGCGGGTCCGACACTTCAACGACCGTTGGTGAGACCACCACCACAGCCGGAGAGACGACGACCACTGAAGCCCCGACAACCACCGGAGCCCCCGATGTTTGCTCCACCGACAGCGAGGCTCTGTTCGAGCCCGGCAAGCTGACCATTGCCACCGGTGAGCCGGTCTTCCCCCCATGGATGATGGACGACGACCCAACCAATGGTCAGGGGTTCGAGAGTGCAGTCGCCTACGCGCTAGCTGAGGAGTTGGGCTTCGCAGCCGAGGACGTGACCTGGGTCCGGACCACCTTCGATGAGGCCATCGCCCCTGGCGAGCGACCCTACGACTTCAACATGCAGCAGTATGGGATCACCGAGGAGCGTGACGAGATCGTCGACTTCTCCATCCCCTACTACGTGGAGCAGAAGACTGTCGTTGCCCTCGAAGGCACGCCGGCCGCCAGCGCCGCAACCTTCGTCGATCTCGCCGAGTCGACCTTCGGTGCGACCATCGGGACCACCGACCTCGACTACATAGTCGAGGTGATCGGCATCCCCGATGCCGATGTGGCGGTCTATGACGACCAGGCGGGCACCTTCGCCGCCCTGGCTGCCGGTCAGATCGATGCGACTGTGATCGGTCTCTCCACGGCCTACTTCATCACCGCAGTCGAAATCGACAACGCAGTGATCGCCGGAGTGCTCCCCGACGTTGGTGGAACCGAAGGCGGAATGGGGCTCCTGTTCACCGACGGGAACCCTTACGTCGACTGCGTGAACGCCGCACTCCAGACCCTGACCGACGACGGGACTCTCGAGGCCCTGGGCAATGAATGGCTGGAAGCCGGCGGGGATATCCCGGAGATAACTGAGTGACAGATGAGCGCCCGGCGCCGGCCCGCCCGGGTCGGCGCCGTGTCAGCGCTCGTGAACGTTGGGTCCCGGTGCTGGCCAGTGTGGTCAGCACCGGGGTCGTTTTCGGCCTGGTGGCGTGGTGGGTGGCTTCCTCCGAGTACTGGCCAGCCGTGCAGGAGCAGTTCTTCTCCGGAGAGGCAATCAGAGAGTCGTTTCCCTCGGTCCTCCGCGGTTTCTGGCTGAACATTTGGGTCTGGATCGTGGCCGAGATCGCGATCCTCGTCCTTTCCCTGGCGCTGGCCGTGATCCGCTCGCTCACCGGCCCGATCGCCGCACCGTTCCGCATCGCTGCCATCGCCTACATCGACCTGTTGCGAGGTGTCCCCGCACTATTGCTCATTCTGCTGTTCGGGTTCGGGGTCCCTGCACTTCAGCTTCCCGGGCTCCCTCGTGGAGCCATCTTCTGGGGATCGGTGGCGATGATCGCCGGCTACTCGGCTTACACCGCCGAGGTCTACCGCTCGGGCATGGAAGCGGTACACGACAGCCAACGAGCCGCGGCCCGAGCCTTGGGGCTCTCCCAATGGCAGACCCTCCGCTATGCCATCCTCCCCCAGGCGATCCGCAACGTCTTGCCTGCCCTTCTCAACGGCGCCGTCTCGCTGCAGAAAGACGTGGCGTTGCTCAGCGTCATCGGAGTCCGCGAGGCGGTCCGTGAGGCCCAGATCTACACCGCAAGGACTTTCAACTACTCGAGTTTGATCGGCGCGGCCATTCTCTTTCTGATCGCGAGCATCCCGCTGGCCCGTTTCACAGACTGGTATTCCCGTAGGGACCAAGAGCGTCGCCTGCAAAGGACTCTCTGATGCGGCGAGTCGAGATCGAGAACCTGACCAAGTACTTCGGAGACAACCTCGTTCTCGACCGAGTCAATCTCGGCGTGGACAACCACGAGGTGATTTGCCTGATCGGAGCCTCGGGATCGGGGAAATCGACCCTGCTGCGCTGCATCAACCGGCTCGTCGAATACGACGACGGGCGCATCCTGATCGATGGGGTCGATGTCCAGGACGAGAGTCTTCCCCAGAATCAACTCAGAAAGCGCATTGGGATCGTGTTCCAGGCCTACAACCTGTTTCCCCACATGACGGTGCTCGACAACATCACGCTGGCCCCGCGCAAGGTGCACGGACTGGATCGGGCCGAGACCGAATCGAGAGCCAGGGAGTTGTTGGAGCTGTTCGACATGGGCGACTATTCCAACTCCTACCCTGACCGGCTCTCCGGAGGCCAACAGCAGCGGGTGGCGATCGTCCGAGCCATGGCCACCAGCCCCGATGTGTTGCTTTTGGACGAGGTGACGGCTGCGCTCGACCCGGAATTGATCGGGGGGGTGCTCTCGGTGATCCGTGACCTGAAGACCGCCGGCATGACGATGATCATCGTCACCCACGAGATGGGATTCGCCCGCGACGTGGCCGACCGAGTGTGCTTCCTCGATAACGGGCGCATTCTCGAGGAAGCACCGCCCAACAAGCTCTTTTCCGAGCCCGAGAACCCGCGTACCCGCCAGTTCCTGCAGCGCATCATCGAGGCGGGGCGCCTGTGAGCGGGGGGGACGGGGTTGTCGCACGGTCCCGCGTCGCAGACATGACCCTGGCCCCGACCGGGCACCAGGCCATCGATTGGGCACGGCGACACTCACCAGTCCTCGACGGGTTCGTGCGCCGATGCCTCGAAGACGGCACTCTCACCGGACGTCGGGTGGCAGTGGTGGTGCATCTCGAGGCTAAGACGGCATTCCTGGCCACCGTTCTCGCCGATGCCGGCGCCAGCGTGGTCGCCGCTGGCTCCAACCCATGGACCACCCGTGACGATGTGGCGGCGGCGCTGGTGGAGCGGGGTGTCGAAGTCCACTCCAGCCGGAGATCGACGGCTGAGGTGTGGGAGGCGGATCTGATGAAGGTGGCAGACAGCGAGCCCGAGTACATCATCGATGACGGAGCGGAGTTGACCATCCGCATCGCCCGGGACCGCCCCGATGTCTATTCCCGGCTCAAAGGCGTCTCCGAGGAGACCACCACCGGGGTGGCCCGGCTCCGCCAAATGGAGCAAGCAGGGCGGCTACCGATGCCGGCCATCGCCGCCAACGATGCGGCCTGCAAGCGCATGTTCGACAATCGCTACGGGACCGGTCAGTCCACGATCCAGGCCATCCTCCGGCTCACCAACCTCCGACTTCCCGGGAAGAAAGTGGTGATCGTCGGGTATGGATGGGTGGGAAGGGGCATAGCCAATTACGTTCATGCCCTCGGCGGCCGGGTGGTCGCGGTCGAGGTAGACCCGATCAAGGCCCTCGAAGCTCATACCGACGGCCATGAGGTCGCCGGCCTGAGCACCGCTCTGGGAGAGGCAGACCTCGTCATCACCGCCACTGGCGGGATGAGGTCGATCGCGGAGCGACACTTCTCGGCCCTGGCGCCCTCGACGATCCTCGCCAACGCCGGTCATCACGACCTGGAAATCGATGTCCCAGCATTGAGGGGTGCATCGACCGATGTGGAGGAAGTGCGACCCGGGGTGACCCGATTCATGCTCAACGGGGAGAAACCGGTGTATGTCCTGGCTGAGGGGGCTTTGGTCAACATCGCCGGCGGGCTGGGGCATCCGGTGGAGATCATGGACCTGTCTTTCTCCGTTCAAGCCCTGGGGTGCCATCTCCTGGCGAGCAATGATCTCCCCCCCGGAGTCCATGAGTTCCCCGCGGACCTGGACGAGGCAATCGCGACCGCCAAGCTGGAGAGTCAGGGCATTCGCCTCGATGTCCTCGAAGAAGGCCAGTCCGACACCTTGAGTGACCTCTTGGAAGCCGATACTTGGCGGTCGTGGGGCAATCAATGACCAGCACCGGACGCGGGATGATCGACTTCGCCCGCCAGTTCATGCCGGCCCTGTCGTCGGCGACGGAAACCGTCTCAGGGACCGGCCGGCTCAGAGACCGACGAGTCGGCATCGCGCTGACCCTGGAACCGAAGACCGCCTGTCTCGTGGAAGCTGTTGCCTCACTGGGGGCCGAAGTCGCAGTGTTCGGAAGCGGCCATTCGACCAAAGGCGTGGTGGCTGCGGCACTGGCCGAAACAGGCATCCAGGTCTTCGCCGAGGAGGGGGCAGATCGCGACCGGGTGTCCGAGCTACGCGAGGCCTTCATCGACACCCGGCCCGAATTCCTGTCCGACGACGGGGCAAGCATCGTCCGCCGCATCCATTCCGAGCGCCGGGACGTGCTGGAGAGCCTGCGCGGGGTTGCGGAGGAGACGACCAGTGGTGTCCGGCCGCTACGAGTGATGCAAGCCGAGGGTGCTCTGGCGGTTCCATGTATCGCGGTCAACGATGCCCGGGTGAAGCTCTTGTTCGACAATGTCTATGGGACAGGGCAATCGGTGGTGATGGCAGTGCTGGACGCCACCAACATGCAGATGTCGGGCGCGGCGGTCGTGGTGGTCGGGTACGGGATGGTGGGCCGGGGCATCGCCGCGGTAGCCCGGGGGCTCGGCGCAAGGGTCACCGTCACCGAGATCGATGCGGTCGAGGCGCTGGCCGCCCACCACGACGGTTTCAGGGTCACCCTGCTCACCGAGGCGGTGACCGAGGCCGACTTCGTCATCACCGCCACCGGGATCGGTCACACCCTGACAGCTGAGCACGTGGCCATGATGCGAGACGGGACCGTCGTCGCCGTGGGCGGCGCCGGGCCACCAGAATTCGATGCCTCGATGGGGCCTGCGGTGGAATGGGGGCCCGAGGTCAGACCCAAGGTTCGGCCCTTGAGCACCGGGTCCGGGGGCACAGTGTTCGTGGTGGCCGATGGGCACTGCGCCAACACCTCGGCCGGCGAAGGCAACCCCATCGAGATCATGGATCTGTCGCTCGCCCTTCAGCTGAGGGCGCTCGACCTTCTCGCCGC
Organism: uncultured Acidimicrobiaceae bacterium; assembly: GCA_964608055.1. Taxonomy (GTDB): domain Bacteria; phylum Actinomycetota; class Acidimicrobiia; order Spongiisociales; family ZC4RG35; genus JALYNX01. The sequence goes on from CAZSMJ010000044.1 coordinate 5,757, forward strand.
GGAGGACCTGGGCCCTGGCGTGCATCTGCTCCCGCGTCACATCGAGGACGAGGTAGCGGCATCCCAGCTTGCCGCGGCTGGAATCAGAATCGACCAACCCACCGAGGCACAGATTCGGGCCGCGACAACCTGGTGAGCACGACCCGCGTCCATCTGGCGCCGGTGGTCGTGCCGGTGAGCGGCACCCCGATTGCTGACGGGGCAGTGGCGGTGACCGCCGGTGTGATCGTCGGAGTCGGGTTGAGATCAGAAGTTCTCGCCCTCTTCCCCGATGCCGAGGTTGTCGAGTGGAGCGGGGTCATGATCCCCGGTTTGGTCAACGCCCATACCCACCTCCAGTACACATCGTTCGCCGACGTTGGTTCGAAACCCCACACCAGCTATGTCTCCTGGTCGGAGAGGTTCGTGGCCGAATACGAAGGGCGCGAGGCCGAGGACTGGGCCGTCACCGCCCGGCATGGAGTCGAATTGGGCCTCTCGAGCGGGACTACCTGCTTCGCCGACATCGTCACCGATGTCGAGGCACTCGACACCCTGGTCACCACCGGGGTCTCCGGCGTTGCCTACCTGGAGCTGATCGGGGTCGACGAGGCGACTTGGGAGGCGAGGGTCGCGGCCTCGGTGGAGTCGACCCTGCGCTCAGCGCAGAGGACCGACAACGCTGTCGTCGGGCTCTCGCCCCATGCCCCGTACAGCGTCGACGAACCGGTGTTGAAAGCGGCGGCCGCCCTGGCCCGCCGATTGGGAGTGCGTCTCCATGTGCATCTGGCCGAGTCCGACAGCGAAGACTCGTTCTACCGGACCGGGACCGGACCGCTCGCGGAGCGAGTGACGCTACGGGTCGGCCGGCCCTGGAGCATCCTCGCTCGCGGGGGCACCGGATTGAGCGCTGCCGAGTTCGCCTTGACCTGCGGTCTCCTCGGGAGTGACAGTCATGTGGCACATGGCGTGTACCTGGGAAGCGAAGGACGGAGACTGCTCAGAGACGCGAGCACCTACGTCGCCCTCTGCCCTAGGTCCAATCTGACGGTTGGGATCGACCCTCCACCGGTGGCTGCGTTTCTCGAAGAGGGCAGCCTGATCGCGGTAGGCACCGACTCATTGGGATCGACGACTTCGTTGGACCTCCTCGAGGACGTGGCCCTGTTGCGGAGATTGGCGATCGAGGGCGGGTACCGGCAAGCTGACCTGGACCGACGGCTTCTTCACGCCGCAACCCTGGGCGGCGCGGCCGCTCTGGGGCTTTCGGGCGATCTCGGATCGATCGATGTCGGCAAACGGGCAGACCTCGCCCTTCTCGCCCTCGATGCTGACACCTCGGACGTCGAGAGACGGGTCAACGACGAGGGTGCGGGAACCTGTGTGGCAACCCTGGTTGCGGGTGAGATTCGGTGGAGAGTCTGAGCAGGATCAGCCCAGTGCCCGCAGATACCCGTCGCGGGACCCGATGTAGATGACCCCGTCCCAGATCGCGGGCGTAGCCTCGAGACAGGTTTCACCGAGGTCGACCGACCACGCTTGGACCGGGGCCCTTGGGTCCTCCAACGAATAGCCGCGGACGTCGCCGAGACAGGTGGCTGTGACCAGCATCCCCTCGACAATCGCAGGCGAGGACCAGGTGTGCCATCCGACCTCGTCGGACCAAAGGATTTCCCCATTGACCGCATCGACCGCGATCAGCTGCCCCTGCATTGTGTTGTCGTAGACCACGCCCTGATAGACCGCCGGCGTGCTCCAGGTACCTGATTGCTCACTGCCCGCGGTGAGGTCGACACCCCAGACCCGAGGGTCACCGTCGGTATACGGATCCAGCTTGAGCAGTTGTCCCACCTCTCGGGTTCGGTCGATGTTGCCCTGCGTGCGGTACCCGGGGCCGACCTGGTCCGGCTTGACGTTCACTGCGGCGTAGAGCATCCCCTCGGCATCGACCACCAGCGAAGCGTCGATGTCACCGCCCGCGTAATAGTCGAAGACGATTGGGGCCTCACCCTCCCGCACCCGGCTGACATCGAGACCGACGATTCGGCCCGCCGAGTTGGCGAAGTAGACCCGCTGCTCGTAGAGGACGGGCGAGTTCTCGATCGAGACGTTTCCGCCTGCGATGTCAACCAGCTCGTCGTTGTATCCGGGCATCTGAAACACGACCTGGGGATCGACGGTCACCTTGCCGTCGGCGTCGTAACCGCGGTTCAGTTCGACGGCGAAGAACCAGCTGTTCTCCCCTCCTACGTAGAGCATGTCGTCGACAACCGCTCCGTTGGAATCCCAATCGTCGTTCCAGGTGCCGCTGACGTCGGTGGCGCTCATCGACCACAGCTCGACCGGTTCGTCCCCGTCAAGACCGAGAATGCGGTACTTGTTGTCACGGGACCCGAAGTAGAGAAGGGGATAGCCATCGGGATCCAGGGAAACCGACCCTTTGATCAGGTCTCCGGTCTGGAACTCGGTCCTCAGATCCTGCCCGGTCGCGGCATCGACGAAGTGAACCGCCGAGTCATAAGCGCCGAAGATGAGCTCGGTGACCCCATCGGGTCGCTCCCACACCGCCGGTTGGCCAGTCCATCCCATTCCGCACCATTGGGTGGTGTCGCCGAGATTGGTCGAGGTACTGCACATTGCACTGTCGGGGTAGGTCCACTGAACCGACGGTTGCGCACTGACGTCGCCGGTGCCGAAGAAGCTGCGTGTTGGGTTTCCCCTGAACATCGTCAATCCCACTGTGGTCCCCCACGGTTGGCCGACGGTGAAGCCGGGGACGGTATCAACGGGGCGCTCGCCCACAGGTTGGGTGCTGCCCGGGGACGTCGTGGTCGTCTCCCCGGGCACGGTCGAACCCGTTTCGCCGACAGAACCGGTCGTCGTGGTGGCCGCGGCTCCGGGGGTGGTCACATCATCAGGCGTTGCAGCCGTTCCGTCCCTTGAAACCAGAAACACACCGAACCCGAGTACGAGACCGGTGACCAGAACCATCAGGACCTGGCCGAAACGCTCGTTCATTCTCAGCCCTCTCTCAAGAGGGTGCCCCGCAGCTCGGCTCCCCGGTGAGGACCGGATGTCCGGGGCTCTCGATCAGGGCCGGGATCAGGCATCCTTCGATTGTCCCATCGGGCGAGACCACAGCGCGGGCAACCGCGGTGATCGAGCCTGCAGCCGAGAAATTTGGCCATACGAAGTTCCCCAGGGACCAGAAGACCGGTCTGCCGTCGATGACGTCGAGCGGCTGCAAACGGTGCGGATGATGCCCGAAGATGATATCGGCTCCCGCCGCAATCATGGCCTCGGCTCGCTCCACGTCGTCGGGGCGGGGCGCGGTGTCGAACTCGACGCCCCAATGGATGGCGACCACCACTAGATCAGCCTCTGCAGCGGCGGCCTCGACGGCGGCCACCATTGATGGAATGTCATCACCGTTTCTCATCCCGGGGGTGTCCTCAGAAGCGACCCAGGTGTCATTCGGGAACACTCCGCCGAACCCGAGCACTGCGATCGTCCAGCCCTCGACCTCGAATAGGGCGGGGGTACCGGCCTCGTCGACGTCGCTTCCGGCCCCAACCGGGGCCACTCCGCTGGCGAGGAGATTGGCCCGCCCATCCACCATCGCCTCCTTGCCATAGTCACCGGAGTGGTTGTTGCCGAGATTGGCCACCTCGATCCCATTGCTTGCCAACGAGGGCAGGGCTTCGGGAGGGCACCGAAAGACGAACTCCTTGGGCTCGGGGCTGCCCAGATCGGATGGTGCGCATTCGAGATTGACCACGGTCAGGTCGTCGTCGAGAAAGAGACCGTCGAGACCGGACCACGCGTGGTCCCAGCCCTCTGCTGCCAGGGCCGGGATGTACCCGGTGTCCAAATTCACATCCCCGGTGCCCTGGATCACCAGCCAGCCCTTGGCGGGGAGAGTGGAACTGGTTGCAGGAGCAGCAGTCGTGGTCGGGATAGATGTTGTGGTTGCTGGCACTGTTGTCGAAGTGGCCAGAGCCAGCGCGGAACTGGATGGAGCTGCCTCATCCTGACCCGACCCCCACAGACCGTAAGCGACAAGCCCCGCCAGGACACCGATCACGACTATCACGCCGATGGAGACAACTCGTGAGCGCATGAGCGCAGGTCAGCGTATCCCCGCCGAGGCGCTGGCTATGCGAGGAGGGCCAGCACCCGCTCGATCACGCCGGGGGCGTCCATGCCCACGAATTCGTGGAGGTCGGAGGGCGAGCCGAAGGGGAGGAATTGGTCGGGGACCCCGACACAGGTGACTTCCTTGGTGAGCCCGGCGGCGGAGAACGCCTCCATCACCGCCGAGCCGAAGCCACCTGCGATCACGTTGTCCTCGAGGGTGACCACGTGTGCTACCGGGCTCGCCCACTCCAGGATCCGGGGGTCGAGAGGCTTCACCCACCGGGCATTGACCACTCCGACCGACACTCCCCTCTCACCAAGATCGAGGGCCGCCTTCTCGGCCACCTCCACCATCCGCCCCACTGCCACCAACAGAACCTCCGAGCCACTGCTCAGAAGTTGAGCTTCCCCGACGGGGATCGGGGCCACCGGGATCGCCGGAACCGACACCGCGGCGCTCTTCGGGTAACGGATGGCGATAGGGCCATCGTGGTCCACCGCGGTTTCGATCATGGCGCAGAGCTCGGTGGCGTCGGCTGGGGCGCCAACAGCCATGTTGGGAATCATCCGCAGGTAGGAGAGGTCGAAGACGCCGTGGTGCGAAGGACCGTCGGGGCCGGTGATCCCGGCCCGGTCGACCAGAAACACCACCGGCAGATTGTGGAGGGCGACATCGGCCACGATCTGGTCGAAGGCACGCTGCAGAAAAGCCGAGTAGACGGCAACCACCGGTCTCTTCCCTGCCATTGCCATCCCCGCAGCCAGCGTGACCGAGTGTTGCTCGGCGATGGCGGTGTCGAACACCCGGTCGGGAAACCGCTGGGCCATCTGCATGAGACCCGCCGTACTCACCATCGCGGCCGAGATCCCGATCATATTTGGCCTGTTGGCAGCCGCCTCGGCGATGGCCTGACCGGCCACATCGGTGAGTTTGAGCTCGGTCTTCAAGGCTTTTCCGGTGGCCACATCGAAGCTGCCGACGCCATGAAGTTTTTCCACGTCGTCCTCGATTGCCGGCTGATACCCGTTGCCCTTTTCGGTGATCACGTGAACCACCACCGGCCGGTCGTAGGTCTTGGCGACGCTGAGGGTTTCCTCCAACAACGCCAGGTCGTGCCCGTCGATGCGCCCGGTGTATTTGAGGTCCAGGGCGTCGAAGACGGTCGAAGGCTCGAGGATCTGCTTCACCGCGTCCTTGAGACGTCCCGCCAGTTCGTCAGCCGTCTCACCGACCAGGGGAATCCCGCGCAGCATCCGGCCCAGGGTGCGCTTTGTCCTCTCGTATCGAGGGTCGAAGCGATAGTGGGCCAGGCTGGCGAGGGCGGCGATCCCACCTACGGTCGGGGCATAGGAGCGGCCGTTGTCGTTGAGCACGATGATCAGCCGGCTCGGCCTGGCCACGGCAATGTGGTTCAGCGCTTCGTACGCCATGCCGCCGGTCATCGCCCCGTCCCCCACCACTGCCACGGTGTAGCCCGGGTAGCCGGACAAGGCGTGGCCCAGGGCGTAGGAGAGCGACGTCGAGGCATGACTGTTCTCCACGAAATCGTGCGGCGACTCCTCACGGCTCGGGTAGCCGGAGAGACCGCCGGTGTGACGCAACTGGTCGAACTGCGCCATCCTCCCGGTGACCAACTTGTGGACATAGGCCTGATGCCCGACGTCCCAGATGATCCGATCGTTTGGAGAGTCGAAAACCCGATGCAGCGCAAGGGTGAGCTCGACCACGCCGAGGTTCGGGGAGAGATGACCTCCGTGGGCGGACACCTTGTCGATGATGAACGAGCGAATTTCCTCAGCCAGTGTCTGAAGTTGCTCCGGGCTCAACCCGCGAAGGTCGGCCGGGCTCGCGATGGTTTCGAGTATCGACATGAAGGAACAGGCGGCAAGCCCCTGTCAGGCTAGCGACGACCCGGTGCTGTCCCCATCAGGAATCGGCAGCCAAACGGTGAAAACCGAGCCCCGGCCCAGTTCGCTCTGGACTTCCACGCTTCCCCCATGACTCTCCACCACGTGCTTGACGATCGCAAGCCCGAGGCCGGTACCGCCAGTTGAGCGGGCACGGGCGGCGTCCACCCGGTAGAACCGCTCGAACACCCGAGCCAGGTCCCTCGTCGGTATCCCCTCGCCGGTGTCTGAGATCCTGAGGACCACCTCTCCGTCAACGGTCTTCAGGACTGCGCCCACCGATCCGCTGGCTCCGGTGTACCGGACTGCGTTGTCGAGAAGGTTGCGGACGGCGATCGCAATGTCGCGCCGACTTCCCGCGATTTGGGTCGGGGCCAACTCAATCGAGAACTGGATTGCCTTCTCCTCGGCCTCAGGGCGAAGGCGCTCCATCTCCTCACGCACCAGGAGGTCGAGGCTGAGCGGCTCGAGCTCTGGTTGTTCACGTTCGAGACGGGAGAGGTCGAGAAGGTCAACCACCAACCGATCGAGTTGCCGAGCCGACCTCTCGATCTGCTGAGCGAACCCGAGAGACGAGTCATCGTTGCGCCCCACAGCTATCTGCAGTGCTTCCGAAGAGGCGATGATCGCCGATACCGGCGTCTTCAACTCGTGAGATGCATTTGCCACGAAATCGCGGCGGATCGAGGCGACCCGGTCGAGGTCGGTGACATCGACCACTATCAGCAAGATGCGGTCGTCACCCGAGAATGGAGTGGCCAGCGCCCGCAGCCGCCGAACAGGTTTGCCATGCTCCACCACTCTCTCCACGGGCTGGCGCGTTTCCCGGCACGCCCGAACCGCGCTCTGGAAGGGAAACGGCGCCAGACCGGAAAGCGTGGCCGGGACCGCGCCCAGCAACTCCCGCGCCGATGGATTCGCGTACACCACGTCGTCCTCCCCGGAGAAGAGAACGGTGCCTTGGGGCAATGCCCCAAGAACCAAATCGAGGGTCTCCTTGGCATACTCCGCCTGAGCCACCCGATCTCGCTGAGCCGCATCCAGTTTGACGATCGCAAGTCCCAGTTGATCGAACTCGCGCACCGGAGAGCGAGACACCCCGCTCCCTCCTCCTTCGACCAGAGCGAATGTCTGATCGGTGAGCCCGGCAATCGGTGCCGCGAGACGACGAGCCAGAAGCCCGACCACGATGAGCCCCGACACGCCCCCCAGGACCGACGTCAGCAGGATCGCGTTTCGGTGCTCGGGGGAGACCTCGACCGACTGGAGGATGAACCAGGCAACCAGCACGATCAGAGCCAGATAGGCAAGTCCGTAGTAGATGAACAGACGAACTGCGAGTGGTGTCCTACCCGGCTCCGAGCGGCTACTCATCCACGAACTTGTAGCCGAGCCCACGCACTGTGACGATTTGGACCGGGCCGGTTGGATCGGATTCGAGTTTCTGCCGAAGTCTCTTGATGTGAACGTCGAGGGTCTTGGTGTCACCGAAGTAGGTCGGTCCCCACACCTCGTCGATCAGAGTGTGCCGGGCGGCCAGCCGGTTCTTGCGGCGCATCAAAGATTCGAGCAGCTCGAACTCCTTGGGGCGCAAATCTACCGTTTCGCCGTTCAGCCGCGCCTGGTGAGCGTCGATGTCGAGTTCGATCGACCCACCCCTCAGCACCTCGTTCGATTCCGAGAGGACCCCTGTCTTCGCGGCCCGGCGCAAGTGGGCTCTGACGCGGGCAATCAATTCCCGCATCGAGAATGGCTTGGTCATGTAGTCGTCGGCTCCCAACTCGAGCCCGGCGACCTTGTCCGACTCGGCGTCTTTGGCGGTCAACATGATGATCGGGACGTCGGACGAGGAGCGGATCTGACGACAGACATCCAGTCCTGACATCCCGGGAAGCATCAAGTCGAGCAGGACGAGATCGGGCTGATTGACCCGTGCCGATTCCAGCCCGCTAGTACCCGAGTCGGCGACGAACACATCGAATCCCTCACTGTCGAGCGCATATCGGACCGAGTCCGCAAGACCCGGCTCGTCCTCTACGAGGAGTATCCGGTGCGGCCGGCGATCAACTGGGACTGTCATCGGTCGACCGGGCCAGTCCCACCTTGACGAACTCGGCCCTCTCTCCGGTGATCAGATAGGCCGTCTGCTCGGCGAAATCAACCGCCTGATCGCCGATCCGTTCCAGGGCTCGGGCCACCATCAGGATCTTGCTCGCCCACTCCAGCATTTGCGGGTTGTTGCCCACGGCCAAGATCTCTTTGTACATGTTGGCGTTGAGACGGTCCACCGGTTGATCCATCACCGGCAACAGCCTCGCCTCTTCGAGATCCTGGCGAACATAGGCTTCTATCGCGGTGCGGATCATCGGACGAACCAGATCACCCATCTCACGGATCTGTTCCACCATCCGCTCAACCCGAGGCAGACCTTCGTTGAGTTTGGTGACCTTTGCGATGTTGACGCATTGGTCACCCATCCGCTCAAAGGTTTGGTTGAGTTGCAGCAGGACCGTCATCTTGCGCAAGTCGGAGCCGAGGGGCTGGAACCGGGCCATGAGAGTCGTCCACTGACCGTGAACCTCGAGATAGGTGCGATCGATGTCGTCATCGAGTTTGATGACCTGGGCGGCGAGGGAGACATCACTGGTGCAGATGGCCTCGACGGCCATCGCAACCATTTGCTCGGCGCGGTCCACCATGCCCAGGACCTCGTGCTCCAACGAGTCGAGCTCCTGATGGAAATGGAGATTTGTGTCTCTGGCGTCGGTCATCCGAACCGTCCCGTTATGTAGTCCTCGGTCTGTTTCTGTGTCGGCGAGGTGAAGATCTGTTCGGTCTGGCTGAATTCAACAAGGTACCCCGTCCGCTGCCCTTGTTCGTCGACACTCACCGAGAAGAAGGCGGTTTGATCCGAGATCCGCGCAGCCTGCTGCATGTTGTGAGTGACGATCACGATGGTGTAGTCCTTCTTGAGCTCGAGCATGAGCTCTTCGATCTTCAGAGTGGCGATGGGGTCGAGTGCCGAGCATGGCTCGTCCATCAGGACCACATCGGGGCTGGTAGCGATGGCCCGGGCGATGCACAAACGCTGCTGCTGCCCACCGGAAAGCGCCATCCCGGAATCCTTGAGCTTGTCTTTCACCTCGTCCCAAAGCGCGGCCTTGGTCAGAGTCTCCTCGACCAGGTCGTCGTAGTTGCCCTTCCAACCGGCGATCTTGGGGCCGTAGATGATGTTCTCATAGATGCTCTTCGGGAACGGATTGGGCTTCTGGAACACCATGCTGATCCGCCGTCGCACCTCCACGGGGTCGACGTTGTCGCCGTAGAGATCCACTCC
>CAZSMJ010000045.1:0-15104 GCA_964608055.1 uncultured Acidimicrobiaceae bacterium
AGGCGTCTGGGCCCGGGGACGTGATCCTCACCGCCCACACCCTCGACGATCAGGCTGAGACGGTGTTCCTCAACATATTGCGGGGCACCGGCCCGAGAGGGCTGAGTGGGATCCCGGTATGGCGACCGCCCAACATCAATCGACCGTTGCTCCGAGTCACCAGGTCGGAAACCCGTGAGTTGGGTGTGCTCGCTGGCCTGCCGTTCTTCGACGACCCGATGAACCTGGATTTGGGCCTCACCCGCAATCTGCTCCGGCAACGGGTGATGCCCGAACTGCTCCGGTTCAACCCGCAACTGACCGCCAATCTCGCCCGGATGGCGGATGCGGTGCGGGCCGACTGGGAGACTCTCGAAGTCGAGTCCGGCGCTTTGCCCGTGATGTTCGACTCTCATCGCGCCCAGGTCGCGATTGGCGCTCTGAGCACCGTGGCCACTGCCGTTGCCAATCGCGCTCTAGCGCGGATGGCCTCTCGATTCCGTGAACACCACAGTCTCGGCGCCGAGGAATTGGGCCGGGTATGGCGAGTGATCAGAGGCGAGGCGATGATGGAGGAGTTGTCCGGCGGCCTCGTGGTGCGCCGCAGCGGGCCGATGTTGAGATTCGAGCGTGTCGACGGGATGCCAGCCGGCGCAGCGGAGGTGGCGTTGCGCCCGGGCAGTCATCAACTGGGGGACACGGTGTTTGACGTTGATCTTGTCGACGAGGTCTGCCGGGTGGCGCCACTCGGCACCTGGGGGGCGATCTTCCGCCCCGACACTGACCTCGTGGCCAGATCAGCCGGAGGGGACGCCGTCGTCGTCGAGGCCGATGGAGAACGGGCCTGGGTGCCGGGTGTTCGTCGGGCCCCGGTCGCTTGGTACGAGCCAGGGACCCGCGGCTACCTTTCCGTCTCCGCCAGAGAGGAAGCCGGATGGACATCAAGCCCCTGATCACCGCCGATGACATCGACGCCAAGCTCGCCGAGATGGGCAAGCGCATCACCGAGGACTACGCGGGCCAGGATCTGCTCCTCGTCGGTGTCCTACGCGGTGCGTTCATGGTCATGGCCGACCTCGCCCGTCAAATCGACCTTCCGGTGGAGTTTGATTTCATGGCAGTCTCCTCCTATGGGGCGTCGACCCAGACCTCCGGCGTGGTTCGGATCCTCAAGGATCTCGATGAGGAGATCGAAGGGCGTCACGTCCTCATCGTCGAGGACATAATCGATTCGGGCCTCACATTGAGCTATCTGATGAAGAGTCTCAACGTTCGCAAACCGGCCTCATTGGAGATCGCAACCCTTCTCCTCAAAGAGGGGATTCAAAGGGTGCCGATCGCTGTCAAGTACATCGGGTTTCCCATCGGCCCCGAGTTCGTCGTGGGCTATGGGCTGGATTACGCGGGCAAGTACCGGAATCTTCCCTACGTGGGCATGATGGGCGGCGAGTGACGGGGTTCGACTATCCGGGTGGGTCCCGTAACATTGAGAGCTCAACAGCTCCAATTCTGAAACTGAGGTTGTCGTGAACCGCACTCTTCGCACACTGGTGGTCTACGGGTTGTCCATCATCCTGTTGGCTGTCCTCGCCCAGTGGTGGTTCGACCAGGTCTCGGGACCCGAGGAGCTCACCCTGTCCGAGTTCATGGAGAGTGTGGACGCGGGTGAGTTCGCCGAAGTTCAGATCCTTGCTCGCTCCAACCAGGTTCAAGGTCGTGCCGACCCTGGATCCGGCCCCGAAGACGTATGGGAGTTCGTGGCCAGTTACCCGGAGGGTTCCGAAGGCCAGTTGACCGAGTTGATCCTGGCGTCAGGGGTGGACGTCAGTTCCGACCCAGAGCCGCCAGGTTTCTGGGAGCTATTGATCAGCTTCCTGCCATGGCTCTTCCTGCTCGGCTTCATGGTCTTCATCTTCATGCAGATGCAGGGCGGCGGGAATCGCGTGATGCAATTCGGCAAATCCCGAGCCAAGTTGGTCGGCAAGGAACAGCCCAAGGTCACCTTCGGGGACGTCGCCGGTCTCGAGGAGGCCAAAGAGGAGCTGGAGGAGATCAAAGATTTCCTGGCCAATCCCGACCGCTACCGCCAGATAGGGGCCAAGATCCCCAAAGGCGTCCTTCTCTTCGGCCCTCCCGGGACCGGTAAGACCCTGCTCGCGAGGGCCGTGGCAGGCGAAGCGGGCGTTCCGTTCCTGTCGATCTCGGGCTCCGACTTCGTCGAGATGTTCGTGGGGGTCGGCGCCGCCAGGGTCAGGGATCTGTTCGAGCAGGCCAAGGCGAGCGCCCCGGCGATCGTGTTCATCGACGAGATCGATGCTGTGGGTCGTCACCGCGGCGCCGGTCTCGGCGGAGGTCATGACGAGCGCGAGCAGACCCTCAACCAGCTCCTCGTAGAACTCGACGGTTTCGAAGGCAACACCGGGGTGATCGTGATGGCCGCAACCAACCGCCCCGACATCCTCGACCCCGCCCTGCTCCGACCGGGACGCTTCGATCGCCAGATCGTCGTGGACGCTCCCGACATAGAGGGCCGCAAAGCAATCCTCGAGGTGCATTCCAAGGGCAAGCCTCTCGCGAAGGAGATCAACCTCGAAGTCTTGGCCCGGCGCACCCCCGGTTTCACTGGCGCCGACCTCGCAAACCTGATCAACGAGGCCGCTCTTCTCACCGCCCGTCGGCACAAGAAGGAAGTCTCGATGTCCGAGCTCGAAGAGGCGATCGACCGTGTGATCGCCGGTCCGGAGCGCAAGACAAAGATCATGACCGACGAGGAAAGAAAGCTCATCGCCTATCACGAGACAGGGCACGCTCTCGTCGGGTACGCGATGCCCAACACCGATCCGGTGCACAAGGTCACCATTGTGGCGAGAGGACGGTCCCTGGGTCACACCTTGGCGCTGCCCACTCACGACAAGTACCTGGTTCGCAGGTCGGAGCTGGTGGATCAACTGGCGATGCTGCTTGGAGGTCGCACCGCGGAGGAGATCATCTTCGCCGACCCCACCACCGGTGCAGCAAACGACATCGAGAAGGCAACTGCCATCGCCCGCAAGATGGTCATGGAGTACGGGATGAGCGACCTGTTGGGCCCGATGCAGTACGGGAAGCCGAACGGCGAGGTCTTTCTGGGCCGGGACTATTCACGTCAGCAGGACTACTCCGATGACGTGGCAGCCAAGGTCGACGAAGAGGTTCGCAAGCTCATCAACGCCGCCCACGAAGAAGCCCGAGAGGTGCTCAACAGGCATCGCGATGCCATGGAGAGAATGGTGGTGCAGCTCCTCGAGACCGAGACTGTTGGGCAGGACGACGTGGCGAAGTTGTTCTCAGACGTGCCCAAGTGGGAGCACACGGCTGAAGGAGCGATGCGGATCAAGTACCCGGACAACCCGGTGATGCCACAGCCCCGCGAGCAGATAGCCGCGGCCGAACAGGTCACAGAGGAAGATGAAGAGCCTGTGACCGAGTCGTTGCGCTTGAAGCGGAGCTTGCGACCCAAGGGCCGTCCCGCCGACGCCGGCGCCTGAGGCCAGCCTCCTTTAATCCAGCCGGATGATCTCGATGTCGCCCGAGATCGTTCGCAACTTGGCCCGGACCTGACGTCGGTCGTCGCGGGTCCCACCAGAGGGGACCCGGTCTGGAAGGGCAATGTGCCCGGACAGCGATCGGGCATCCAGGGCCACCTTGGTGCCTCGGGGCAGCCCGACCCGAATGTTCCCTGACACCGATTTGAGATTGAGGTCGCTGCCCTCGAAACGGTCGATGGCAAGATCTCCCGAGGCGGCTGAGGAAGTCACATCTCCGCGCGCCAGACCGACATCGACCGATCCCGATGCGGTGGTCACATCCAACCTCTCCGCGACGTCACCGATCCTCACGTCTCCCGAGGCGGTGCGGAGACTGACCTCACCCAGAGCCATCACGATGGCGAGGTCACCGCTGGCGCTCTTGATCTTGGCGTCGTGGACCTCGCTCAAAGAGACATCACCCGACGCGGTGTCGATGAAGGCTTCGGCCAGCCTCACCTCGGCGTGGATCTCTGCGGAAGCACCCGAGATCCGCACAGTGGTGCCGGCAGGGACTACCACTCGGATCCTGGAGCTCGACTCCCTTAGACCCCAGCCTTGCCCCGCAACGGGATGACGCACATTGACGGTGTCCCCGGTCTGGCTGATTTCGAACTCGTTCTCCCGCGCGCTCTCGATCTGGAGGTCGATGACTCCCGCCCCGCCCTCGAGGAGATCGAGCGAGCCTGAAGAGATCGCAGCTACGAATCGGGGGGTGTTTCCGACCTTGAACTTCTTCTCGATCACAGTTGGAATGTCTCCTCGATATGGGTGCCCGACGCGCGGCGCCCGGCTCGGGTCCGGAGGGCGTCGACGACCCAGCCATTCATCGAATCTCCGGCCGAGCTCGCCGACTCTTCGATCAATGACTTCAGGGAGTTGGGGAGGCGCAGGGTGACCCTCGCCTCGAACTCCTCCTGAATACCCGTTGGCTGAGCGCGTTCCTCGGTGATGACCAGGCTCGGTTCGCCCTCGCTGAGCCGGACTTCGACGGTTTGGCCCACGAGTTGGGCCGAGATCTCCGCCGCGGCTTCCTGAATGACGCCCAACATCGTCCGCTCCAGCGCGGGGCGCAGCGCGGTCATCAACTCGCTCGCAACATCTGCCAATTCGGGGGCGCCGATCCGAACCTGATTGTCAACTGCGGTCTCGATCTCGATGAACGCATGATCGAGATGCATCAACGACTCCTGGTCGTGCGCCGGACCCGGTCGGAGAGTTCGACTTGAAGACTGTCGGCGCTTCTGATCCAAAACATGGGAATCTCCTTGGTAATGACACCAGGATGATGTCGTGATGATGTCACCATAATGTCATGTCGACTGCTTTGTCAACCCCGGGATCTGGTTGCTTTGGGAATATGTGACCGCGTGTGCCTATTTTCACCTGCGATGAATGAGATCGATCAGGGAAGAATCGAGAAGGCGGTCCGGGAGATCCTGGAGGCCCTCGGAGAGGATCCCGAGCGGGAGGGTCTTCGGGAGACCCCGGAACGGGTGGCCCGTTTCTATGTCGAGGTTTTCGATGGCCTGCACCGTGACCCAGGCGACGAGATCGACGCCTTTTTCGGGGAGGAGCGCTACCAGGAGATCGTGATGGTGCGTGAGATCCCCTTTTACTCGATGTGTGAGCATCACCTGGTCCCCTTTCATGGCCAGGCACATGTGGCCTACATGCCCAAGGGGAGGGTCACCGGCCTCTCCAAACTGGCCCGGCTGGTCGAGGGTTTTGCCCGACGACCGCAGATGCAGGAGCGTCTCACCGCGCAGGTGGCCGATGCCCTGACCGAGCGACTGGACCCCCTCGGGGTGATGGTGGTGATCGAAGCCGAGCACCTCTGCATGTCGATGCGTGGGGTGAGAAAGCCCGGCGCCAAGACCGTGACCTCGGCGGTGCGCGGGATCATGCACACCAACCCGGCCACCCGCGCCGAGGCGATGTCATTGCTCTTCGGCACGACGCGATAGCTCGCTTCGCTCGCCGTTCAACGTATTACGTTCTGCGTTCGGCGTTCGGAGGAGACTCAACTTGAGCCAACACTGGCAAGTCGGGGGCGAGACGCTCGATGTGTCCAGGGGCGTGATCATGGGGGTGCTCAATGTCACCCCTGATTCCTTCTCCGACGGTGGGGTGCATGCAACCGCCCCCGATGCGATAGCCGGCGGGGCTGCGATGCACGACGCCGGGGCCGAGATCATCGATGTCGGCGGCGAATCGACCCGTCCCGGGGCGCAGCCGGTCTCGGTGGGCGACGAACTCGCCCGCGTCATCCCCGTCGTCGAGCAGCTGGCGGATCGAGGCTTATTGGTTTCGATCGACACTTCGAAGCCAGAGGTGGCGAGGGCCGCAATCGACTCCGGGGCCCGGATCCTCAATGATGTCACCGCTTGCTCAACCCCTGGCATGTCCGAGTTGGTGGTCGAGACCGGGGTCGGGGTGGTCCTGATGCACATGCAACGGACCCCCCAGAACATGCAGCAGGATCCGCTCTACGACGATGTGGTCACCGCAGTCGCCGACTTTCTGGCCGAGCGGGCGGCCCACCTCATCGAGATGGGAGCCGACCCCCGATCGATAGCTGTCGATCCCGGGATCGGGTTCGGAAAGACGGTCACCCACAACCTGGAACTGTTGGCCGGGCTGGGCCATCTGGCCGATATGGGTTACCCGGTGGTATTGGGCGCCTCCCGGAAATCCTTCCTCGGACGGCTCACCGGCATCGAAAGCCCAGCGAACCGCGATGGGGTGACGGCAGTGACCACCGCCCTTGGATTTGAGCGTGGGGCCAGGGTTTTTCGGGTCCACGATGTTTTCTCGTCACGGGCTGCGCTCTCGGTGGCCGCCACTATCGTGAATCCAGAGCTATGGGAAGAATGGTCGCCGGATTGAAACCACGTGGATTCACGTGGGTAATCACTGATCGTCTTGCCGTGTCCGAACGGGTGGGGGGCTCGGGCTTCCAGCATCGTCGCGTGAGACGCGAGGAAGAAATCACCTGGCTCGTAGAAGAGGCCGGGATCAACTCGGTGGTTTCGATGCTTCCCGGGAACCAGAACCTGCTCGCCTATCGCGAAGCCGGGATGGCCACGTTCTCGGTGCCGGTTGCCCACGACTTCGAGGCATCGGAGATCGAAGACTTCTTCACGACCCTGACCAAGGCCATGACCCGCAACCGCGCCAAGGTCCTGGTGCATCGTGAGACCATCGACGACACGGTGGGCGGCCTTCTCGGTGGCTATCTGGTGGTGTCCGGCCTGGTCAAGGACCCGATTCTGGCTTTGGCCGTGATTCAGCAGATCCTGGGCAGAGCGCTCGGCCCGGAGGGGCGATCTCTCATTCCGGCTACCGCCGATTCGTGACCGACCGCATCGATCTCACCGGAATCGAAGTTAGGGCCCGTCACGGCGCCCTCCCTGAGGAGAAGGAGGCGGACCAACCGTTCGTTATTGATGTCGCGGTCTTCGTCGACACCAGGGCTGCTGCCGACTCGGATGATCTCGATCAAACCGTCGACTACGGGGCCCTAGCCCACGGAGTCCACGACCTGGTGGCCGCGGAGAGTCACAGCCTGATCGAGACGGTTGCCGCCCGTGTGGCCGCCCTGGTGCTGGATGACTCCCGGGTTGAGCGTGTCATCGTGACCGTCCACAAGCCGCAGGCACCGATCACGGTGGAATTCGGCGACGTGTCGGTGACAATCGACCGAAGCCGATGACCAGATATGCCGTCGCATTCGGCTCAAACCTTGGCGATCGCCTCGGTCATCTCCGCTCGGCGCTTGCAGATGTCGCCCGCCTCGGTGAGTTGGCAGCAGTCTCAGGGCTGTATGAGACGACACCGATAGGGGGACCCGAGCAGGGCCCCTTTCTCAACGCAGTCGTCGTCATCGATTCCGGGCTCGACCCCGAAGCGCTTCTGGACGGCCTCGGCGGCATCGAGGATTCGCACGGGCGGGTGCGATCCGAGACGTGGGGACCACGGACCCTGGACCTCGACATCGTCACCAGTGACGGACCGGTGGTCAACACTCCCGATCTCCAGGTACCACATCTCAGGGCTCGTGAGCGGAGGTTCGTCCTCGAGCCGTTGGCCGAGGTCTGGCCTCATGGCTCTGTGGGAAATGGCGAAACGGCAACCGCGGCACTGACCCAGGTGCTGGATCAGGAAGTCGAGCTCCTCCTGCGCCATTGGGACGATCCCAACCAGAGCTCCGGCAAATATTGGGTCGCGGCACAGATTGTCCTATTCGCCGCCATCGCCGTGGCGCTGGTCGCTGATGGCTCCCTCCCGGGCCTCGATCCCGACTGGATCCGGATCCCCGGCTTCGTGATTCTCATAGCAGGGGCCTATTTGATCGCTGTCTCCGCAAGAAGCTTGGGGAGTGCGCTGACGCCCCTGCCCGAACCGGCGCCCGGGGCATCGATGGTCGAGACCGGCCCTTACCGTCTGGCCAGGCACCCTATGTACGGAGGCGTGGTGCTGATGTTTCTCGGCGCCTCCCTGGCACTCCGCAGCGGGATAGCCGCGCTACTCAGTGTCGTGCTGCTTGGGTTCTTCTTCTTGAAGTCGGGTTACGAAGAGAATCGGTTGCGGATCGCCTATCCGCCCTATACGGGCTATCGCCACCGGGTGAGGCGAAGATTCATCCCATTTCTGGTCTGACGGCTCTACCGGGCCATCTGAGGTCGTGGTAGCTTCCATCTATGGGATGTGGCCGCGGCCCCCCCGAGTTTCTCCATCCATCGACATGCGCCGTCCAGGAAGGAGAAACGATCTAGATGGCAAAGCGGTCGCGAGTGAATCGCAAGGAAATCCCCGGATACAACGAGAGCAGGCCGTCGCGTGACGACCGCAAACTGCAACACCGCAAGGTGAGGCATCACACCCACCAGGTGCTCCACATGGTGGACGATCCGGACGAGGTCGCCGAGTTGCCCGAAGTTCGTGGCACCGGTGAGCATGACGCCTTCCAGGAACAGCCCGAGCCCGGGACGCGCCGCTTCAGAGTCTGGAAGACGAAGTTCTGGAAGAGACGCGACGACTACCACACCATGAAGTCGGAGCTGGACTCGAACTGGCCGGTGATCACGTCGGAGCAACTCCGGCAAGATCAGACCTGAAGCCCTCCGCCGCACACCACTAGCCTTTCCCGTGTGTCAGGCACGGGCGAGACGATGCGGCTGATGATCGTCGGCCCGGGACGAGCCGGCGGATCGATTGCGATCGCAGCTGCCCGCGCCGGCCATCAGATCAGTGGTGTCGTTTCTCGGTCTGGTCAGACCACCCTCGGGCCCCTGGTTGGCCTCGACGGTCCTCTCCCCGAATCAGATCTGTTACTGATCGCCGTCAAGGATGAGGCGATCGCCGAGGTTGCCGAAGATCTGGCGGATAGGGCGGGCTCGATACCAGTGGCGGCCCATGTTTCGGGCTTCGTCCCCTTGACTGCTCTACGTGCCCTGGCCGAGCACGGCCTGAGCACGGGTGGCTTTCACCCATTGCAGACTCTTCCCGACCCCGAGCGGGGCGCTGATGCACTTGCTGGGTCGTTTGTCGGCATCGACGGTGACGCCTTTGCCCTCGACATCCTGACCCACCTGGCATCCTCACTCGGAATGGAGCCCTTCCGTCTCGACGACACCATCCGGCCGGCCTATCACGCCGCTGCCGCCGCCGCGTCCAACTTCGTTCTCACCGCGCTGGCCACCTCCAGCGACCTGTTCGACTCGGCCGGTGTCGACCCCCGGGTGGCCCGTCCCCTCGTGGAGCGGGCGGTGGCGAACTTCTACGAGCAGGGTGCGTCAGCTCTCACCGGGCCTATCGCCCGAGCGGACACCGACACCGTGCTCGGCCATCTGGAAGCGGCCCGGACCGTCTCTGAGGAGGTGGGTCGTCAGTTCCGGCTCATGGCAGAAGCCACCGCCATACGGGCGGGACGATCTGATGAAGTCGGCCGATGGATCTGACCGCCACGTTTGCCGAAACCCGGAAGTTGTATACGGGCACAGTCGGGCTGCTCCCGACGCTGGGTTTCTTCCATGAGGGTCATCTGAGGTTGATGGACCTGCTTCGCGCACAATGCGACACCATGGTGGTTTCCCTGTTTGTGAACCCGACCCAATTCAACGAAACAAGCGATTTCGACTCGTATCCCCGGGATGTCGAGCGCGACACTCGCCTCGCCTCTGAGCATGGGGTCGACATCCTGTTTCTCCCCGAGCACGACGAGGTCTACCCGGAAGGGTGGACGACAACGGTCGAGGTCGGCGGTGTTTCCCAAGAGATGGAGGGACGGCATCGCGCCGGCCATTTCACCGGAGTGGCGACTGTGGTCGCCAAGCTTTTCGCCGGGTTGCAGCCCGATCTGGCGATGTTCGGGCGGAAAGACGCCCAGCAGCTGGCAGTGCTCACCGCGATGACCCGTGACCTGCGTTTTCCGATTCAGATCGTGCATGCCCCTCTGATCAGGGAACCGGATGGCTTCGCCCTCTCCAGTAGGAATGTCCGTCTGAGCCGCGAGGATCGGGAACGAGCCCTGGCGCTGAGCCGCGGCCTCTCCCAGGCTGCCGAGCAGATCGATGCTGGAGAGCGCCGGGGCGAGCGACTGGAGGCGACCGTGCGTCGATCGATCCATGATCTCGACGTCGACTATGTGATGCTGGCCTCCCAGGACACGATGACTCGGATCGAGACCTTGGATCGGCCTGCGGTTCTGGCAGCTGCCGTGAGCGTTGGAGGGGTTCGTCTCATCGACAACATCGCTGTCGACGTCGTCGAGGAGCGTTTCCTGCCCGACCGCGGGCTCATCCTCGATGAGCCGAGCCGGCTCGGTACCCTGCGCTGACCCGACGCAACGAGCCGATGACAGAACACGTGGAGCAGGAAACCGATCCTCTGGTCGCAGCCAGAAGGGCGCGCCACGCGGAGATCCTCGAATCAGGCGGGTACCCCGACCGGTTCGAGCGCACCGATCTCGCCGCGGATCTCAGGGAGCGCTTCTCCGGGCTGGAACCGGGCGCCCAGACCGAGGAGAGGGTCTCGGTTGCGGGCAGACTCATGCTTCACCGGTCATTCGGGAAATTGCAGTTCGGGACCCTGCGTGACGGCAGCGGCTCGATCCAGCTGCTCGTTGACCGCGGCGCATCTGGAGACGAGCTGGCCGATAGTTTCGAGAAGATCGACCTCGGGGACTGGATCGGTGCTCAGGGGCTGATCATGACCACCCGCAAGGGTGAGCTCAGTGTGAGGATCGAAGACCTCGTCGTGCTCCAGAAGAGTCTGCGGCCGCTTCCGGAGAAATGGCACGGCCTTCAGGACTTGGAACAGAGGAGCCGCCACCGCTACCTGGACTTGATGGTCAACGAGGAGGCGCGCCAGGTGGCGACGACCCGAACCGTGATCGTCTCCGAATTGCGGCGGCAGTTCGAGGACAGGGGATTCGTGGAGGTGGAGACTCCGGTGTTGCTCGCACAGGCCACCGGGGCCACAGCGCGACCCTTCCGCACCGAGCACCACGCCCTCGGGATGACCATGTTCCTCCGGATCGCCACCGAGCTCTATTTGAAGCGGCTGGTCGTCGGGGGTATGGAGCGGGTGTTCGAGATCGGCCGCATCTTTCGCAACGAGGGCATCGACTCCACGCACAATCCTGAGTTCACGATGCTCGAGGCCTATCAAGCCCTCGCCGACTACCGGGACATCCTCGATCTGATCGAGCAGGTCTTCGCTGTGGTCGCCGAGCGGGCCACCGGGCAGACGTCGATCACCTACCGGGGAGAGCATCTCGATCTGACTCCTCCATATCGCCAGGTGACGATGACCGAACTGGTCTCGGAGACCTTGGGAGAGAAGATCGACCTCGACACTCCGATCGAGACCCTGAGGAGAGCTGCCGTCGAGGTCGGGGTGGAGGTGGTCGAGGATTGGACCGCGGGGCGCCTGATTGCCGAGATCTACGAGGAAGCGGTCGAAGCTCGGATCTGGGAGCCAACCTTCGTCCTCCACCCGCCGATCGAAGTGTCACCCCTTGCCAGACGGAACCAGGACGATCCCCGTCTCGCCGACCGGTTCGAGCTGGTGATCGCCGGGTCGGAGTACGCCAATGCCTTCAGTGAGTTGAACGACCCTGACGATCAGCGGGCCCGTTTTGAGGAGCAGGCCGCCGCCAGGGACGCAGGCGACGAGGACGCCCACCCCCTCGACGAGGACTATCTGCAGGCCCTCGAGTATGGGCTGCCGCCGACGGGTGGGCTGGGGATCGGTGTCGACCGGCTTGTGATGCTGCTCACCGATCAGCCCCATATTCGGGACGTGATCCTGTTTCCAACGCTCAGGCCGGAGGCCTGACAACGCGGGGGGAGGCACCCCCCATCGCCTTCGCTTCGCTCATGCGGTCCCCCCTCAAGAGGGGGGACATTTTTGTTTGTCCCCCTGCGTAGCGGGGGGACCGACCGCTAACGAAGTGCGGTCGAGGGGGGCGGCAGTCACGTTCTAGCTGTTTCGACCCGTTCCACGAGATACGACCCCAGCGTCTCCAGGATCTGTCGCGGCTTGCCGTCGGGGAGCGAAGCCAGCGCCTTGGACGCCAGCTCCAACCGCCGCCCGGCTTCCGACAAAGAGGTGTCCACGTGGCCGCCCGTACGGACGATCTCGATCACTTCGGCGACCATTACGTCGGGGTACGGCCGTGGTCCCTCTAGAAGGGTGCGGACCCGGGCGCCCTCAGGTCCGGCCAACGCCTCGAGCACAGGCATGGTGAACTTGCCTTCGCGAATGTCCGAGCCGGCCGGTTTGCCGATGGTTTCCTCCTCGGCCACGAGATCGAGGGCATCGTCCGCGATCTGGAAGACCATCCCGACCTCCCAGGCCCAATCGGAAAGCGCCTCCACAACGTCGTCGTCGGCGTCGGCCGCCATGGCTCCGAGGCGGGCTGAGGTCCGGATCAGTGACGCCGTCTTGCCCGCAATCACCTGTTCGTACTCGGCGACGCCGTGATCGAGATCGAAGTCGAGTTGCAATTCCCGCGTCTGGCCCTCCACCAACTCGGCGTAGGTGGCGGCGAGAAGGCGAACCGACTCCTGACTGAGGTGGGTGGCCGCGACCTCAGATGCCCGGGCCATGAGGAAGTCTCCGGCAAGAATGGCGACTGTGTTCGACCAATTGGCATTGACCGAGGTGGCGCCTCGCCTGGTGTCGGCCTCGTCGATGACGTCGTCGTGATAGAGGGAGCCGACGTGGATCAACTCCACGGAAACTCCGGCTTCGCTGGGACGATGATCGCTGTACTTCCCGAATTCCGCGGCGAGCAGGGCGAGCAAGGGGCGGAAGCGCTTGCCGCCCGCCACGAGCAAGTGTTGGGCGATCCTGGTCAGGTAGGGATCGTCGGCGGTCGCAGCTTCCAGCAGTCGATCCTCGATGCGGGCCAAGGACGTCCAGATCCGAGGAATATTTATGAGCCTTTGGAGGTCGTCCATTCGTGACGATGGTATTACCGAACGCAAACGTGGGAAGCGGGCCAAGTGGGCCAAGACCCACCCAGTGGTAAAGTTGCTTATGCCAGGCTTTGGAGTGAGAGGTGTTTGAGAGGTTCACGGATCGAGCGCGCCGGGTCGTTGTTCTGGCCCAGGAAGAAGCGCGGCATCTAAACCACAACTACATCGGCACCGAGCACATCTTGCTCGGTCTCCTCAACGAGGGTGAAGGCATCGCGGCCCAAGCCCTGGAGAGCCTCGACATCGACCTCGCATCGGTTCGCGACGAGGTGGTCAAGATCATCGGGCAGGGCCAGCAATCGCCGTCCGGCCACATCCCATTCACTCCACGGGCCAAGAAAGTCCTCGAGTTGAGCTTGCGCGAAGCGCTCCAACTCGGCCACAACTACATCGGCACCGAGCACATCCTGCTCGGGTTGATCCGTGAGGGCGAAGGTGTCGCCGCCCAGGTGCTCCAGCAGTTGGGTGCAGAGCTGCAGAAGGTCCGACAGACCGTCATCCAGCTGCTTTCCGGTCCCGGGGGGAGCGAGGAACAGTCAAGCGAGCCCGCAGGATCCAGCAGTCGTGAGTCAGCCGCCGGCGGGTCGACAGTGCTCGACCAATTCGGACGCAACCTCACCCAGATGGCCCGGGAGCGCAAGCTCGACCCGGTTATCGGGCGCACCCGTGAGATCGAGCGGGTCATGCAGATCCTCTCTCGCCGCACCAAGAACAACCCGGTGCTCATCGGTGAGCCTGGAGTTGGCAAGACCGCCATCGTGGAGGGCCTGGCCCAGCGAATCGTGGCCAAGGAAGTCCCGGAGAACCTCCAGGGGAAGAACCTCTACACCCTCGACCTGGGGGCCCTGGTTGCCGGGTCCCGGTACCGCGGTGATTTCGAAGAGCGCCTCAAGAAGGTGCTGAAGGAGATCAAGAGCCGGGGCGACATCGTCCTTTTCATCGACGAGATCCACACCCTGGTCGGCGCCGGTGCCGCCGAAGGTGCCATCGACGCGGCGTCGATCCTCAAACCGATGCTGGCCCGCGGCGAGTTGCAGACGGTTGGCGCCACCACTCTCGAGGAGTACCGGAAGTACTTGGAGAAGGACTCGGCCCTGGAACGGCGGTTCCAGCCGGTCCGGGTGGAGGAGCCTTCGGTCACCGACACCATCCAGATCCTCCTCGGCCTCAAGGATCGCTACGAGGCGCATCACTCGGTCCGATTCACCGACCAGGCGATCGTCAGCGCCGCCAATCTGGCCGATCGCTATCTGTCCGATCGGTTCCTCCCCGACAAGGCGATCGATCTCATCGACGAGGCCGGGAGCCGAACCCGGATCCATCGCACCAGCGACGTGCCCGAGATCACGGCTATCGACGAGAAGCTGTCCAACGTGCGGCGTGACAAACAGGATGCGGTCGCGAGGGAGAATTACGAACGGGCAGCCAACCTCCGCGACGAGGAGCGGACGCTGCTCAGCGCACGTGCCGTCGAGGAAGCCGCCGACTCCGAGTCGGGATGGGTGATCGACGAAGAAGAGATCGCCGAGGTTCTGGCGCAGTGGACTGGAATCCCCGTGCACCGCCTCACCGAAGAGGAGACCGCGAGGCTGGTCCATATGGAGGACGAGCTCCACAAGCGGATCATCGGCCAGCACGACGCGATCACCGCAGTTTCCAAGGCAATTCGGCGCACTCGAGCCGGGCTCAAAGATCCGCGTCGTCCGTCGGGGTCATTCATCTTCCTCGGGCCATCGGGCGTCGGGAAGACCGAGACCGCCAAGGCCTTGGCTGAGTTCCTCTTCGGCAAGGAAGACGCCCTCATCCAGCTCGACATGTCCGAGTACATGGAGAAGCACACGGTGAGTCGCCTGGTCGGCTCCCCGCCCGGATACGTGGGTTACGACGAAGGGGGCCAGCTGACCGAAGCGGTCCGTCGCAAGCCGTTCTCGGTGGTGCTCTTCGACGAGATCGAGAAGGCGCACCCCGATGTCTTCAATACCCTGCTCCAGATCCTCGAGGAGGGCAGGCTCACAGACGCCCAGGGCCGGACCGTCGACTTCAAGAACACCGTCGTGATCATGACCAGCAA
>CAZSMJ010000046.1:0-15031 GCA_964608055.1 uncultured Acidimicrobiaceae bacterium
GTCCCCTTCGGCCTGTGCCACCAGCGCCAGAGCGGCATGGGCCTCCGCCTCCCAGGGCAGACGTCCGCTCATCGGACGGACCGTTCGCAATGTCTCGGTGGCCGCCTCCTTCGCCTGCTTCAGGACCGAGTCATCACCGTTGGCGCCCCCGATCCGGGCCAACTCGAACGCCAGGGTCGAATAGGCCTCGCAGCGTGCACCCAGGTTCTTTTGGCCGGCCAGCTCGGCCGCCCTCTCAAAATGACGAACCATCCCGGCGACGTCGTCCCGGGCGGCGGCGTGCGCACCCCGCCACATCTCGAGCCGTCGCGCCATCGAAGTGCTGGCCACCGACATGGCGGCGCTGGCCGCTCGATCGATCCATGCGCCGCACTGGCTCTCGTCACCGACCGACAGATAGCTCATCGCCATCCCACCGGCGGCGAGGCACTCCAGCCATCGGTCGCCGAGAGCGCGGGCGGCATCGAAAGCCTCCCGTCCCCGTTCCAGGGCGAGACCGGGCTGGAGGTTGATCCGGGCATAGGTTTGGATGCTGTACAGCATGTTGGCGTCGTCGATTGCCCGCTGGCTCTCGGTGACTTCGCCGCTCTTGCTGTGATGCAAGGCCCTGATGTGTTCCATCCGACCGGCCATGCCGGTCGCTGTCGGATCGGTCACATGGGCGTATGCCATCGAGATCAGCGAGGACATCGACCCCCGTTTGTCGCCGAGCTCCTCGTAGATGTGGAACGCCTCCTCGGCGAGCTCCTTCACCTTGGCGAACATCTCCGGGGCCTGGATCAGGATTTCGAGCCGGGACGTCCCCTGCCCCACGGCCGCAATCGCAGCGAGCTTCATGCGCCCGGCCTCGATCACGGCCAGCTCACGGAGAGCTGCTGCTTCCTCGGAGCGGGCCCCGATTCCCCGAGCGATGTCCAGCGCTCGCTTGAAGGCCGACTCGGCGGCGTCGAGGTCGACTTCGACGAGTGGCCAGTAACCCTCCCCGATGGGGGCTCTGGTGATGGCTTGTCCCAGCTCGAGACAGGCGGCGAGCTCCAACTGAGGGTCTCCGGAGCTCTCTGCGGCGTTGCAGACCCCGACGGCGAGATCGGCCGCCAAGTCGAAGTCCTGGTTGGCACGGGCGGCCGAAGCCCTTCTCAACCTCACCTCGGCGTCGAGGGCGGGGGAGGCGACCGCAGCGGTCAGAGCCGTCATCTCGGCAAGATTGGCAAGACGCTCCATCCCACGGTCGAGAACCTGGAGGGCGTCGTCTTTCACCCGGAGCATCTCGATCCGGTCCTCGGGCCCGGAGGCGGCGGGGAGGGTGGCGTCGATGAGACGGACCGCCTCCTCGGGGGCGGAGACCGCCATCGCCGCCCGGGCCGCCTCGAGTGCGGTCGTCACGGCCATCGCCTGATCTCCAGCCTGCAGAGCGTGGTGGGCCAGCATCGAGAGGTTCTCGGTGCCGCCCTCTGCCGCCAGCGACTCCGCGATCGCGCCGTGAATGGCGCGCTTTCGCTGTTTAGAGCTCGAACCCAGCAGCGACGCGCGGATCTGGTCGTGGGAGAACGAGTAGTCGTAGCGGGACCCTGGAGGCTCTTCCATGATCAGACCGAGATCGACCGCCTTCTGCAGGTCTTCGCCCAGCTGCCATTCGGGCTTCGCTGGCTCACCTTGGACCCGGGTCAGCACCCGAGCGAGGTCGGCGAGGGCGAAACGTCGCCCCAGGACCCCGGCGTCGGCGAGCAGGGACCGGCACTCCTCCGTCAACTGGGCCAACCGTCGTTCGATCAGCGACTGGATCGAGGAGGGCACCGCCGGCCCGCTCAGCTTGGTCAAGGTCCAGGTGCCGTCGATCAGTTGCAGGGCCTCGGCCTCCCGGTAGGCGCGGGACAGCTCCTCGATGAAGAAGGGCACCCCCTCGGAGCGGGCGTGAAGACTGCCCACGGTCGCCTCGTCCACGGGGGCCCCGAGCAGGTTCTCGATCAGTTCTCCAGTTTGGAGTCGGCTCAGCCGCTGCAGTCTCAGCACCTGGGTCACCCGCATCCGGTCGAGATCCGCGATCAGCTTGCCCGCACCCCCGGAGGCAGAGTCCGTATGGGGGCGGAGACTGATGAGCAAGAAGATAGGGCCGGACGCCAGGGTCCTTACCAGATACCGGATCAGCTGGATGCTGTCGTCGTCGGCCCACTGCAGGTCGTCGAAGAGAAGGGCCAGCGGGCGCTCTCTGGTCAGGGCGAGGAATGCGGAGGCGACCTCGTCGAAGGTCCGCAGCATCTGCTCCTGTGGCGAGAGCCCTTCGAGCCGCGGGCTTCTCCCGGCGACTGCTTCCTGGGCCCGGTCGAGTTGCTCGAGCGCCATCGCCTGCTGCGCAATCGATGAGGTGCGCGGCGAGGTGAGCAGCGATCGGAACAGGAGGAACGGTCCCCTGAGCTCTTCGTCGGCACTGACGTCGAGCACCCAGTACGGGGTTTCCATCCCGGAGGCGAGGTCCGCGGTGGCATCCAGCAGGCGTGTCTTGCCGATGCCGGCTTCTCCTTCGACGACGACCGCTCGAAGACCGGTGGAGGGCTTCTCCGCGAGTTGCTCTGCGATGACGCCCAGCTCACGGGTCCTCCCCACAACCGGGCTCGTGGTCCGCGGTGCGTCAGGGTCGAACGCCGCTGCAGATGCGGCCCGGGTCTCCCTGTCGGCCCGAGCCGGCTCGCCTTCCTTGTCCCGCCACAGAACCTCGAAGAGTCGCCATCGGTCGGGAAAGCCCTTGAGCCAGAAGAGCCCGCGGTCGACGATCCGGCTTTCACCGAGGGTCCCGGCGACGTCGTGGACGACCTGTGAGACCAAGATCTGACCGCCCTGCGCCTTGCTCATGATCCTCGCCGCGGCGTGGACCGCGGTCCCGTGGGCATCGCCCTCCGATTGGGCCACGTCCCCGATGTTGAGCCCGATGCGAACCGATATCGGCATGCTGGGATTGGACTGGTTGTGCTCTTCGATCGCGCGCTGGATCGACACTGCGGCTTCGATCGCCTGATTCGCCGACGTGAAGAGGGCCATGAACCCATCTCCCAGGGACTTGGGCTTCACGCCCCCTACCGCCTGCAAGCGGGAGCGGACCAGTTCGTCATGGGATCGGATCAGCTCGTTGGCTGCGGTGTCCCCGACTCTGACCCGGAGGTCAGTGGAGCCCTCCATGTCGGTGAACAGGACAGTGAAGGTTCCCTTGATGACTGGTGCGTCGGCCTGGCTCAGCTGTTCCCCATTTCCGGAGGGGACGATACCGGGAAGTGGAAGCTGACCCCTCTACGACGAGTCGAAGGCCGGCATGATCTCGGGGTGCTCTACCGCGGGCCGCCGCTCCGGACGCCGAAGCGATGATCACCGTCCATCGAGAGTCGCACGGGATGATGCCCGCCGAGATCATCGGGGTTTCAGAGAACGACGTGATCCAGTTCTTGGGCCACGTCCACGAACCGAACCCCGAAAGCGTTCGGGAGCCAGCGCTGGTCTATGAGCTACTCGGTTCTCCCCGACGATGAAAGAGAGCCTCTCCTGCCGGTTTAACCCGCCGTCGTGGGTGGGTATGTAACCGCTGCAGGCTGGGATCACCTGGTCTGCCGGGACCGAAGCACCACTTCCTCCCAGATGACAACTTGACCCTCCGATCTTTTGAGTTGGTTACTCAGGATCCCGGTGAGCGCTGGTTACCTTTGCTCGTCAGCCTCGCGTTGCGAGGTACCGATCGGCTGGAGACGCTCCTAGATTTCACGGAGAACCGACTTGCTTCAAGACTCGACCCGAGCCGACGCCATCTCCGGACTTCGGCACGAGGCACTCTTCTACTCAGGCGACGAGGCCTTGTTTTCGGCGGCGGCTTCGTTCGTGGAAGAAGGCATCGCCCGAAGTGAGGCGACTCTCGTGGCTCTCAGCGAGCCCAAGCTGGCCGGACTCACTGAACGTCTCGGATCCCAGAGTCCCACCGTTTCATTCGTGGACATGGGTCAGATGGGGGCCAACCCGGGCCTGATCATCTCTGCCTGGCAGGAATTCGTGGGCAAGCACCGCCCCGACGGTCCTGGTCTACGCGGGATCGGCGAGCCGATAACCCCCCAGCGGACGGGAGCAGGGCTCGTGGAAAGCCACCATGGCGAGTCATTGGTCAACCTGGCCTTCAAGGACGTCGACCGCCTCTGGCTGCTTTGTCCCTATGACCTGGGCACTTTGGCTCCTGATGTGATCCAGCGCGCCGGCACCACCCACCCCTACCTCAACCGCGACGGGGTCAGCTCCGCCAGCGGGGACTTCGAACTCTCGGATGTGGCGGATTCAGTCCTGGCTGACCCATTGTCCGAGGTTCCTTCGACTGCGCCGAGCTTCGAGTTCACCAAGTCAGATCTGGGTGCAATGCGATCGTGGCTCTCAGTTAGAGCCGTCGAGGCCGGGCTCGCGGTGGAACGCGCTCAGGATCTGGTCCTCGCCGCCCACGAGATTGCTTCCAATAGCGTGATTCACGGCGGTGGTGGTGGTCGGCTCCGGGTTTGGACAGAGGATTCCAGCCTGCTCTGTCAGATCACGGACCGCGGCTCGATCAACGATCCACTGTTGGGTCTACTACCGCCTGGCTCGGAGGGGGCGAGCGGCC
Organism: uncultured Acidimicrobiaceae bacterium; assembly: GCA_964608055.1. GTDB lineage: Bacteria > Actinomycetota > Acidimicrobiia > Spongiisociales > ZC4RG35 > JALYNX01. Next base: position 4,619 of record CAZSMJ010000046.1, read on the forward strand.
GCGGACTATGGCTTGCCAACAATCTCTGTGATCTGGTGCAGATCCGTTCGGCCGGCGGTGAAACCGTGGTCCGGTTTCACAAATCCATCCATTGAGTCTCCGCGACTCAGATTCGGCTGTTGCGTCGGGGCTAGGGTGCCGCCGCACGACTTCCAACGTTGCGGAGGCAGTCAGGTTGATCGTCACGATGCGGCGAGGCCCAAGACCCTATTCCGAACGGTGCTATTGATGCCCGGCGACCGATTCATCGAACTGGCGATGTCCGAGGACAAACACGTCCTCGATGTGATGTTCAAACACGCCTCAGACGCGGTGACAGTGCAGGACATCAACGGCCGTCTGGTCTATGCCAACGAGAGGGCAGCTCTGTTGGTCGGGTTTGACAGCGCTGAGGAGATGCTGACCACACCTGTAACCGAAATGTTCGAGCGTTTCGACATGATCGATCGAGAGGGCAACCCCTTCCCCCTCGACGCTCTGCCGGGCAGGCGGGTCATCGCCGGAGAGCCCGTAACCGAGGAGATCGTCGGCTACCGACGGCGTGGTGACCGGTCGATCAGATGGTCGAGGGTGAAGGCCAGTCCGATCAAGAACGATGCTCGAGAGATCGTGCTGGTCATCAACTTCTTCACAGACATCACCGACCAGATCCGCCAGGAGGAGAACCGTCTGGTTCTCGCCTCCGCCCACGAGCTTCTTGGAGCGTCCTTGGAAGTGGGTGAGAACGTCAAGGCTCTCGCCAAGTTGATCGTCCCCAACTTTGCCAGCTGGTTCGGGGTTCACTTGCTGGGCGACCATGGCAATCTGATCCCGGTGGAGGTGGTCCATCCCGACACGGAAGATGCCAACTTCCTCGTCCAGATTCGGGAGAGGGAACTAGTTCCTCTCGATTCCGATCAGATGGAGGCGAGGGTGGCACGGACGATGACCCCAGAGATCATCCCGGTGATCACATCGGAGATGCTCCAGAATACGCGCGGGACGGCGTTTGCAGACCTGATCCGTCGTCTCGAGCTCCGCTCGGTGGTGTGTGTTCCCCTGCGCATGGGAACCCAGGGCATTGGGGCGATCACGGCCGCCCGCAGCGGCCGTGAACCTCCTTTCGACCGCAACGATGTCGATCTCCTGGTGGCGATAGCCGAACGAGCCGCAATCACCTTGGACAACGCCCGCCTTTACGAGCACGAGCGCGAAGTCTCGACGATGCTCCAGAAGGGCTTGATGCCCCGGTTTCTGCCCGTCATCGAAGGGGTCGAGCTCGCTGCTCGATACCGACCGCTGTCGCGGATCGGTCATCTGGGTGGCGATTTCTACGATGTGATCGAGCTCTCACCTCATCATTGGTCCTTGGTGGTGGGCGACATCGAAGGCAAAGGGGTGTCGGCGGCGGCGGCCGTGGGATTGGCGAGACACACGGTGCGGGCCACAGTCACCGTCGACTCCACGCCGACGACCGTCGTTGGGGCCCTCAATCGGGCCCTCTTGGAAGAGGAACAACCACGGATGTGCACTTTGGCCTACTGCGTGCTCGAGCAATCGGCCGGCGGCCACGCGCTTCGGGTCAGTTTGGCCGGCCATCCCCCACCGCTGATCGTTTCCTCCACAGGAGGCATCACGTCTGTGGGCCGGCCCTGCCCACCGGCCGGAGTGATCTCCCAGCTGCACCCGTTCGTCGATGAGGTGAACCTCTCTCAGGGCGAGACGGTGATCATGTACACCGATGGGGTTGCCCTTCCCGGGCTCGCCCCGCCCGAGAGCATGGAGAAAATGCTGGCCGGTGAAACGGAGCAGCCCCTCGAGGTCATGCTCGACACGATCCTCGACAAGGTCCAAGAAGCCCACCAAACCAGGGTGCCCGACGACGTCGCTCTCCTCGCCTTTCGGGTGTCCGCTTAGCCGCACCCGCCTGCGTCAAGATCATGTATAACGACGACGCCGCTCGGGTACAGAAATGTCACCTTTAGCTAGGAGGCATTGGTGGGAATAGTGGCATGGTTGGTCATCGGTCTCTTGGCCGGTCTCATCGGTCGGGCGCTGGTCCCGGGTCGCGATTCCATGGGCATCGGTGCCACATTGGTGCTTGGCCTGATCGGCTCCCTGATCGGTGGGTTCCTGGGCAACTTGTTATTCGATGGCAACCTGGATCTAGAAGCGGCAGGGATCGTCGGCTCTGTTGTCGGCGCTGTCGTCGCCTTGCTCATCTACCGCAGCATGGGCTCGAGAGCCACTGTCTGAACTTCGACTCATCCGCACGCGGGGACAAGCGACGAGGATCGGGATTCCCGGTCCTCGTCGTTTATGTGCGGCCATGCCACGCTTGGGGGTTAGGTCCGGCGAAGGGGTGTGGATAAAGTCGGCAGCACCCTCGATTGCAAGCATCGATACCGGATCACCGAGAAAGAGCCATTTTGGATAACGAAGGGATCGAGCCCACCCTGGCGGTGCAGACCACCGTCGAGGAGTACAGCACCATCATCGTCTTGGAAGGCGAGCTCGACCTCGGAACCGTTGACGATCTGCGGGATGCGGTTGACGAAGCACTGGGCGCTGGGGCTCGACACGTGACCATCGACTGTCGAGGCATCACTTTCGTCGACTCTTCGGGTCTCAGGTGTTTGCTCGACACGAAGGCGAAAGCGCCGCTAGGCGTGGCCTTGTTACAGCCATCCAGCTCACTGCTTCGCCTGCTCGAGATCACCTCTCTCGACTCGATGTTGCCCGTCTTCAATGACCTCGAAGCCTTGCGAGCCGATCTGGAGGCGTAGGTCGGTCAATCTGCCACCCAAGCGAGGAACTGGTCGCCCGGCAAGGTGTTGATGACGGGAGCCGCGGTGGCGCCAGCCCGCTGGAGAGTGGCGACTGCATTGGCCACGTTCGCCATCTCACCCCGCCGATGCGCATCCGAGTTGGCGGCGATCAATGCCCCCGCCTCGATGGCACGGGCGAGCAAAGGCGCGGACAGATCGAGTCGGTCTCGATGACCGTTGCTCTCCAGCGCAACACTGTGCTCGATTGCCCCCGCGATGACCGCGTCGAAGTCGAGCGCGATCTCGGGCCGAATCCCCAGTCGCCGTCCCGTGGGATGAGCTATGACCCGCACGATTGGGTGACTCATCGCCCTCAATAGACGGCGGGTCTGTTCCAGTTCATCGAGGTCGAAGTGGGAGTGGAGCCCGACAACGGCAAGGTCGAGGAGCTCGAGGAATTCGTCTTCAATATCGAGATCCCCTTCCCGGTCTGCGTTCAACTCGGCGCCGTGGAGCACGGTCAGCCCGGGGAACCGATCCCGGACTTCGTCGATATCCTCACGCTGGCGAATCAGCGACGGGCCGTCGAGGCCGCCGAAGCGAAGCCCGGAGGTGTGATCGGTGATGACGAGGTATTCGTACCCCCGCTCGACCGCCCGTTCGCACAATTCGGAGATCGTCATCCGGCCATCCGGAGACCATTCGGTATGGAGATGGAGATCGCCCTTGATGTCTTTGGTCTGGATCACCGCGCTAGCGACATCCAACGGAAGATCCCGGGCGGCCGGCGGTATCCACGGAAGCCCGCCCGCTTGATACACGGCTTCCTCCGACCCAAACCCTGTGGTCGACCCTTGCAGCACGCGGTCCACGTGCGCGGCGGGACCCGTTGCACGCAACATCGAGACGCCCAGCCCCTCGGGGAGCGTCGTCCAGACCCTTGCTGGAATGCCCGCGTGCAGGGTGAGCCAGATCGAGGAGTCGGCCTCGACAACAGACGAATCGGCCACGGCGGTCAGCTTCAAGAAGGCGGCGATCGAGTCGACGGCGTCGCCGGCGGCAACGAGGTCCAACGCGGTCACCCATTCTTCGACACGCCGCACCTCGCCGGCGACCCGGACCGCGGAGGCGACGTGGCCTTCGAGATGGTGGGCGAGCCGCTGTGCGAGGACGAACGCCTGGTAGTCGGGCACCTTGTCGAATGGCGTCAGCTGGATTGTTTGCAGCCAGCGCTCCATGGTTGTCGGCCCGATCCCGCGGATCTCCTCCGCCATGCCACTCTCGATGACCGTCGTCAGGTCAGAGGCGTGTTCCACCCCAAAGTCGAGCTTGAGCGCCTTCAGCATCGTTGCCGTCATACGCGGGAGGCGCCGCAGCTTTGCGACATCTTTGGGATAGAGCCGAGAAAGCCGATCGAGCTGCTCGATGTTGTCTGTGGTCTTGAATTCCTCGATCAGCTTGACGACCCCGGCGCCAATGCCGGGCACCGCCCGCATGGTCTCGACCGAGTCTTGGAGGTCGGGGGACAGGTGGTCCAGCGACCAAACCGCGTTCCGGTATGCCTTGGCCCGAAAGGAGCGCCGGCGCTCGTCGGCTTGGACGAGATCGGCGAGTCGCCAAAGCGATCGGCCAAGTTCCCGCCGCGCGCCAGATGGGTCGCGCGGGTAAGCTTGCACTTGGCATGTTCCATTCCTGTTTCCGGGGTATGGGCTCACTGGATACCCGGTGGCGCCGATCTCATTCCAGCCTTGATGCCGCCTCTTGGGAATTCCCATGGATAAAGAGGTGGCGAGTCGGGTAAAAACTCTCGGACATTGTCGGTTTCGGTCTCTCTCGCAGAACACTTGAACACAGCGACGGACACGTAAGCAAGGAGAAATGAAGTGAATAGGAACGTAAGTTTCGGCGGTTCGCTCTTCCTGATCGCCCTGGGCGCCATTTTGGCATTCGCGGTGTCGGTGGACGCGGAAGGATTCAACTTGAACACGATCGGGATCATCTTGATGGGCGTCGGTGGGCTCGGAGTCATCCTGACCCTGTTGGGCATCACCGCTACCCAGAAAGAGGAGCACACCGAATACGTCAAGAAGGACATCGACGTCGACCGATCCGACAGCTGATCCTCGCCTGATCAGCTGAGCGGCGACCCGGCCCTAAAGGGCATCAGTCGATGATTTCAGGGAAGGCTTGTGCGATCTCTGCGTACTCCTGGGTGATTTCTTTCCAGTCCCGAGCACCCATCGTGATCACGACATCGAGGGATCGGAGCCTGCCGACGCACTGATTGACATTTGAGAGTCGATCACTGATCTTCATTTGTTGGCCGAGTCCGCCAAAGACCGTGGCCGCAAATGCGAGTAAGGCCGAAACGATGCAGGCGACTCTCCATCCGACTGAGGTGATCCCAAAACTCGGGCCCAGCGCCGCCGTCATTCCCGCAACCAGAGTGCATCCTCCTGAACTGGAGATGCTCGCAACTCCAAGTCGCGCATCGGCCTTGCGAAGCCCGGAAGTGATCGTCTCAGCCCTTCGCAGGCTGTTGGTCACTCTCGTCATCAAGGCCTGGCGGTCATCCATTTGTTCTGGCGACATTTTGCCTCCCGGTTTCAGGTGCGGAATCGCGTTGGCCGCTTCTGAGTGTTAGAAGCGGGCTCACCTGCATTCCAGTACTGGAGACCTGTTCTCCGCTAGTCCCGGGTGCCCATCATCCTCGACAGAGTGTCCGAACGTCGATGGGGTTTCCCCCTATAGATGAGTGGAACCCACAGACGTAGGCTTGGAGGCAGTCTCCACGGCTCGATACGAGAGGCGACAATCGTTGGGGTCCGGGCGAGCGGCAAATGGAGGGCGCATATGGTCACCGAAGAAAAGGTGTGGAACCCGACGGCTCCCGAGGGAACCACTAATCCCTTCGACGTGATGCCCCCACTAGAGAGTGACCGCTACCTCACCGTCGATGAGATCGACGGTGACCGGGTCCGTCTTGTGATCTCGCCTTGGCCTTCGGTGGATTCAGAGAACCGACTGCTGTTTCCTGTTTCCGACTCGGATAACGACGACTTGCTCGATGACCCCACCGACATGGAGCTGATTGTCGACGGATCCGACTTTCACCCCAAGGTGACCGTGCACAGAACAAGTCACCAACAACCCGCCCCTGACCGGCCGCTGCGGGTCGGTGATGCGTTCTGGTTTCGGGCCGCGGACGGCGACGGGACTCCGGTCGAGGTCGAAGGGCTCGAGGGAGACCTCATCGACATCACCTTCGCCGCCCGTGCGGAGGCAAAAGCGGCAATGGCCTGGGCGGTCACTGGATCGTCGGAAACCCCGGCCAGCCTCATCACCGCCGGTTCCGAACTCGACGAAGAAGAAGGGCCGGGAGGGCTTGAGACTCCTCAACAAGGATCAGAGGACCCGGCACGGCCCTCGGTCCCGGGTTCGGTAGCCAGCCCGAGCGTCTGACCCATGAGTGACATCCCCGCAAACCAGCTGGTACCCGACAACTTCGTCGCATCCCTCGGGGCTGACTCGTGGGCCTATTTCTTGTGCAACGTCGGTGACGGGGACGCCCAATTGGTCCTGCTGCCGGAGGAGAACGGCAAGCGGCGTGTGATCGTCGTTGACGCATATACCGACAAAGTGATCCGACTCATCTCTGAATTGACCAACCAAGGTCTGCTCGATGGCCAAGAAGACATCGCCCTGGTGGTTGCAACCCATCCTCATGAGGACCACATCAGCAGTATGCCGAAGCTGTTCCGCACCCACGGATCCCGCATCATGGAGTTCTGGGACCCCGGCTACTACCACCCGATTTCGGCTTATACGACCCTCATGAAGGAACTGCAGGACCGGCGAGCCACCATCACCTATGCCCAGCCCACCGCCGGACTGCGGAGGTGGATCAGCGGGACACTGGTGACTGTCCTCTCGCCTGCGGTTGGCCTTCGCAACCGATTCGACTCCTATGGGACCGAGATCAACGATTCGTCGATCTCGTTGCGAATCGCCCACCCGGCGACACGAGCGACAACCCGCGACAGCCAGGGTCGGCTTCAGGAAGTGGGCGGTGGTTCGTCGAGTCTCATCCTCGGAGGCGACGCCCAGACTCTGTCGTGGTCACATGTAATGGTCGACTTCCCTTACCTTCCATCCTCGAACAGCGAAGCCGCCAAGGCGATCGCCGCGGCAACCGGCACCAAGGATCTGTTGAACACCGATGTCGTCAAGGTCTCTCATCACGGCTCCAAACGAGGCGTCAACCTCGAACTGATGGAGCGATTCTCGGCGTCGATCGTGTTGGTTTCGAGCAGGGCCCGGGCCGCGAGCACCCACGGCTTCCCGCATCTGCTCACCCAAGAGGTGATCCGAGAGGTCAAAGAACCGATCGCAACCAGCGCCCAACCGGCCTCTCGTCGCGACGATTGGGAACACCAGCTCTATTACACCCACGATCTGGACGGTCAGGGCGCAGTGCTAGGAACGATCGGGGTCGTGTTCCGCGGCAATCAACGTCAGCTCTGGCGTTTCGGAGACGACCGCCTGCAACCGATCGCCCTGGCCAACGCCCGCCGAAGGATCTGACAGAGAAGTGTTGTCTAGCGGCGGCGGCCTTCCCGGCGGCTTCCGACAAGGCTCGGACTGGGCACGAAAGCATCGAGCCGATCCTGGATCTCGTCGAGGGCCGGTCGGTCCCCTGCCTCGAAGCCGTCGACCGCCTCACGGATTGCAGCGATGTGATCAGGTGTCGAGCCACAGCACGCTCCCACGATTCTGGCGCCCGAACGCAGGGCCAGGTGCACGTAGTCGGCCATTCCCTCGGGGCGAATCGGGTAGGTGAGGCCACCTTCGGTTTGATAGAGGGGGATTCCGCAGTTCGCCTTGGCGATAGTCACAGCTTGGGGTGCAACATCCCATATGGCGTGGGCTGCCGCCACCGCATCACCCGGGCCGATGCCGCAGTTGGCGCCGATCGCGGCCACCTCCGGATGCTCGAGCCACCATTCGCCAAAGGCTCGGGGATGGATGCCCATCATGGTGTGACCGGCGGTGTCGAAGCTCAGCGTGGCGGCGTAGGGGAGCCCGGTGCTGGCCGCGGCCTCGACCGCGGCGTTCAACTCCTCGAAGGAGGAGATGGTCTCGATCCAAATCACGTCCGCCCCGGCTTCGGCGAGGGCCTCGCATTGCTCGGTGAACACCTCGACCCCTCGCTCATAGGAGAGCGTGCCCAAAGGCTCGAATAGCTCACCGGTGGGGCCGACGCTGCCGGCGATCGCAACCGGGTGGTCGGCCAGCGACGCGGCCTGCCGCGCCACTTCCACCGCTGCCCGGTTCAGCTCGGCGACGCGATCTCCGAGACGATGGAGGTTGAGACGGAGCCGATTCCCCCCGAAGGTGTTGGTGAGGATGATGTCGGATCCAGCCTCGATGAAACTGCGGTGCACCTTCTCCACGAGATCGGGCTGTTCGATGTTGAGCATCTCGGGGCTTCCTCCACCCTCGAGGCCGAGTGAGAAGAGGGTTGTCCCCATCGCTCCGTCCGCCACCAGGTAGCGATGGTCGGCAAGCAATTCGGTGAAAGTGTTCGAGGCACGCTCGTTTGGTCCGGGCATCTTCGTCTCCAGTTGTGAAGGCGGCCCGCAAACGAGAGAACCGCCGCAGCGAGAGCCGGGCGGTTCATCCATCCCGACGCTTTAGCCGCATTTCTTGAGCGCCCGCAAGCTGTGGATCAAATCGGCGCTAGAGAGGAGGATACGCGTTTCGGGTCGAAACGACAAGGAAGGGCGGCACCGCACGCCCTCTCTTGGAACACGAAGGTCTGTTCACTGCCCGGGAAATGGAACGATCGACTCGGCGGGGATGGTTGGGAAAGGGGCGGGCTCGATGGAAGAGAGTGGGGTGAGGGTCATGTAGTTCTGCTCGCACAAGGCGGTGTCAGATCCTGGGTCAACCCCACCCGAGGATCCTTTCAGTTCGAATTGCAGGCGCTCATTGGGGAGGTCGGCGATGGCCACCCGAAAGTACCCGAAGCTGTCGAGATCGGCCCATCGGGCACCGCGGACCTCTTCCACCGGAACTGCGGGCGCGTTGAGATTCAGCACCATGTCGCGGGCTTGACCGAGTATCCACCGCGTGGCCAGAGTCGCTCCATAAACCGCTGTTTCCCACTGCCAGGGATCCGAGTAGGCCAAGCTGACCGCCAAGCCTTGGCTCCCGAAGGTCCGGGCCGTGAGGACGGCTCCCACCGTGCCGGAGTGGATCACAGAATGACCGGTGTTGATCCCCGCATTGATGCCCGAGACCACCAAGTCGGGGCTGCGGCCAAACGCCCCCAGTGCTGCAGCCATCACCGCCAATCCGGGAGGGCCGGCCACGGTGTAGGCCTCCAACCCTTCCACATTGACGCGGCGGAGATCTATGCCCTTTTGCACGTCGAGCCGGCCGATGCCTGTCCCGCTACCGCTCATGTCGGTGGCGGGAGCGGCGATGACCACTTCATACTCCCGAGCCAGGGCGATGCCGAGACGCCGGATTCCCTCCGACTCGATGCCGTCGTCGTTAGTGACCAAGAGCCGGGGCCGAGCTCCGCGGGGAGTCGGATGTTCGTCCACGATGACCTGGGCCTTGGGCTCCTTTGGAGATCGATCACTCATGGTCCCCGCCACCTCTCCACTTCTACTTGATCGACCAAGCCCGCAATCAGATCGGCGTCGGCATTGCCGAGCCCGCGACGAACAACGTTCGCCGCACCCGCCGCGCTTGCCAGCTTCAGCCCTTCGGCGAGATCCTGCTGGTTGACCATCGAGACCGCCAGTCCTGCCGTCATAGAATCTCCTGATCCCCGTGGATCGACCGTCTCGAGTCGAGGCTGGCTGACCTTGAAGCGCTCCTCGCTGGTGGCGGCGAGCGAGGCGCCCTCGGCATCCGACACCACCACCGCCTTGGCTCCCTTCGCCAGGAGACGCTCCACCGCGGCCCAGGTCGCCGCCTCGGAATCGGTCTCCAAGACTCCGTCAGCCTCGAGGTCCTCGCGGCTCACCTTGAGCAGATCGAGCTCGCCACCCATCAGATACGCATCCAGGTCTTCCCCGTGCATATCAGCGATGGCCCGAATTCCCATGGCTTGGAGGTCAGCTCCGAGTCTCTGATAGAAGTCATCGAGAACCCCACCCCCGGTCACCCGGCCGGTGATCACGCAGATCCCGGTTGCAACGGCGGTCTCCAGGGTTTTGCTGTAGAGATCGTCGAGTTCGTGGCGAGTCAGGCTCGGTGACGGCGTCACGACGATTTCGATTCGCTCGCCGTCCCGGCGGTCGTGGATGTAGGAGGGAGAGTCACCCTGGATGGGTGCGAGAGCGACCTCCATGCCGGACGCGCTGAGAAGAGATTGCAGAACCTGACCCGTCTCCCCGCCTACGGGCGCGGCCAAGATCGGTTCGACGCCCAGCCGGGCGATCATCCTGGCCACCCAAAAACCTTGACCGCCCGGATGCAGATGTACGGCGGGGGGTGACTCTTCGTCATCCGGCCGCTCGACAGTGATCGTGAGTATCAGCGCCGACGCGAAAACGCAGATGCGAGGTGTTGCAGTCACAGACAGGTAGTTTGCCAACCCGAGCGGCAAACATCCAAGGAAGGGCGGCCCTGAGGCCGCCCTTCCTCACAT
>CAZSMJ010000047.1:0-14997 GCA_964608055.1 uncultured Acidimicrobiaceae bacterium
CCATCACAATTCCAATCCCCCATAAACCCAAAATCCCCCGGATTCCCAAAATAGATCTCAGTGGTCGATGCGCTGACCGTGTGATAGCGCCACTTGCCGGTTGTGGGATCGTGGAGCACGGCTCGGTCGGCGCCGGGGATGAAGGGGACGATGCCGGTGATGTTGTTCACGAAATGGGAACGGAGACCCAGTGCGCTCCGGAATTGGTTGCCGGTGAAAGTCTTGGTGAGAGGTGCGCCTCCTGACGACCCCTGGACCACGATCTTCTTCGGGCTCCCCGACTGGAAACGCTCGGTGACCACCGCCGACATCAGGGACTGGAATCCAAGAGCGGCTGTCAGGGTCGCCTGGGGAAAGGCGACCGACCACGAGGTTGCTCCCGGATCGGGGTGGGAGCGGAGGTATGGATAAGGTGAGCCTCCCCACACGTCCTCGTTGTTCTCGGTGGCGCCGCCGGTGGATGAGAAGTAGTAGGCCTCGATGGCTCGACCACCGCTATGCGCGTGGGTCAGTGCCTGACCCGACGTTGCGTTGACAGCCTGCACCCATTGCGGGCCAGCTGACTCATTGGCCCACCCGTTGTAGGCCTGGTCCAATGTCGAGGTATAGAGATGGCAGGCGCAGGCGATCATCCGAGCGCTGTTCCCCGCCAGGTTGCGGTAGACATATGCCTTGTACAGCGCATAGCTGCGGCCGGCAACAGCTTGCGCCTTGAGGGTCTCCGTGGGCCAGGAAGCCGGCACCTCGGCCAGACCGTAGAGGTACTGCTCGAGGGGCAGCTCGACCAGGAGATGGAAGGCGCCCGGATTGTTCGGGACCTGGACGAAGACGATTTTTCCGCGGGCATAGGTTCGGTTCAACGTCGACACGGTCACTTTGACATTGGGTTGGTCGGTCCAGGTGATCTCGCCGTTGCATGGTGTGAAGGGGTCGCCCTGCGCTCCCTCACCGAAGAAGAATTGGCATGTCCCGGGGGCGACGACCCGCAGCGACCAACCCTGGCCGGCTTGAGCGAGCCAACCCAACGGTGACGGCTGTACGGCACCGTTGACGGTCTGGAAGTCGAACCTAGTCATGTTCTGGCCGACCCCGATCCGGAGCGGCTCGGCGTGCCCGACAAGCCCGCCATTACCCACGGTGCCGATGGTGGCGCCGGTATAGAAGTAGTCGAGGATCTGCTGGTAGGAGTGACCCTGGTCAGCCAGCACTTTTGCCCCCCATTGCGACATGCCGATCCCATGTCCCCAGCCGCCGCCGGTGATCGTCACCTGGTTGTCGGCCGCTCCCGCCGGTGTCAGTCCAGATATGACGATCAAGGAGCTCACGGCGAACACCGCAGTTCGCCTCTTGGTCTTGGTTAGGAGCATGGGCAGATCACTCGCTTCCCGGGTCGCCGTAGTTCCGTCGGCACGGGCAACTATCCCCTGAAGGCCAATCTCAATCTCAATCGAACCAGGTCCAACGTACCGGAAACTGCGACTTGGGCGCGATTGGCGGCCAGAACCCGCACCGGCAAACATCGTCTCCCGGTGCCCGACGATCTCGCCATGCTCGCCGAACCACGTGTTGTCCTGGTTGCTTGGGCTTCAGGATTGGCTCTGGTTTCAGGCCTGGTTGCTTTGGCCCGGCTGGTCGGACCCGGGTTCACCTGGGTCGCCGGTTCGGTCGCTGCCCTGGTTGGATTGAGCGGTGCCTTCGGGGACGACACCTGGTGGGTCAGGGTGGGGCTTCTCGTCCTCGGCCTCGGGGTGATGCTGGGGCGGAACCGCCGACTGTCCGGCTTGTTCCAGGTGGCCGCCGGTGTGGCCTTCCTCATCGAGGCCTGCCAACTCGGAGGGTGGGTCCCTGCAGTCTCGGGGACTGTCGCCCTGGGCGGGGTGACCGGTGAGATGCTGCTGGGACATTGGTATCTCGTTGACCCCAGACTTCCCCGGTGGGCCTTGAGGTTTCTCGCCGGTGCGGGGATCGTCGGGCTGTCCGCCGACAGTGTGGTACTTGCAGCGGCCAGCCTCCCGGACGGTGGCAGCACCGTCGCCTTCTTCGTGCTGATGGCAACTTCGATCGTCCTCATGGGCGCGGTGCTCGCGTCGCTTCGTTATCCCGCGTATGCCGGCGTCATGGCCGCCACCGGTCTGTCATATTTGGCAGTGCTCACCACTCTCGGGGGAGTGTTCCTGGGGCGGGTGCTGGTGGCCGGGCTGGGACTTTTCACAAACTGAACAGGAGTCGATGTGGAGATCAAGATTGCCGCGCCGGATGTGGACCTGACGGGCGTCACCCTGATAGCTGGAGTGATGACCGACTTGGAGCCGGTCCCGGGCAGCGAGACCGCCGTTTCCGGTGTGGATTCCGCCCTTCTCGATGTTGCCACGTTCGAGGGCAAGGCGGGTCAGATCCTTGCGCTTCCGCATGAGACCGCCGCCGCGCTTCTCCTGGTCGGGCTGGGCGACGAAGCCGGCTTCGAATCGATTCGGTCCGCCGTGGGAAACGGCATCCGTGCCGTGAAGACCGTTCGCGCCGTGACCACTCTGAACCAGGTGCCGATCGAAGGCGCCACCCGTGCCGTGGTGGAGGGCGTGCTACTCGGGGGTTACGAGTACCGCCAATACAAGACCAGTGGCGAGGGGTCCGTCGTCGAAATCGTCGAATTGGTGGACGGGAGTGAGTCGGAGATCGCCGAGGCCGTGATCGGGGCGGAAGTCACCAACCTGGCGCGCGATTGGGTCAACACCCCGGCGTTGGACATGTCGCCGGAAACCCTGGCGGCGAGGATCACCGCTGCTGCGGAAGACGCCGGCGTCGGCTACGAGGTCTGGGACCTGGAACGGATCAAGGACGAAGGCCTCGGGGCGTTACTGGGAGTAGCCGCCGGCTCGGACCGAAACCCGGTCCTGGTAGTGCTCGAATATCAGCCGGAAGACCCGAAGAGTCATCTCGGGCTGGTCGGCAAGGGAATCACGTTCGACACCGGCGGCCTTTCCATCAAGACCGCTCCATTCATGGAGGAGATGAAGGCCGACATGTCCGGAGCCGCGGTGGTGGCCGCGGCCACGATCGGAATCGCCCGGCTCGAGCTCCCGATTCGAGTCACGGCAGTGATTCCGATGACCGACAACGCGGTCGGCGGCAACGCCACCCGCCCCGGCGACGTGCTCCGGCCGATCCAGGGGCCAACGATCGAGGTGCTGAACACCGACGCGGAGGGTCGTCTCATCCTGGCCGACGGCCTTGGTGTGATGCTTCGTTATGACCCTGATCTGGTTGTCGACGTCGCGACATTGACCGGTGCGGCCCGGATTGCGCTCGGTGATCGAATTGCCGCGGTTTTCGGCTCGGACTCCGACGTGGCAGCCCAGGTGCTCACGGCCGCATCGCGGGCCGGGGAGGATTTCTGGGAATTGCCGCTGTTCAAGGAGTATCGAAAGCAACTCGACTCCGACATCGCCGACATCAAGAACATCACCGCGAGTCGCTATGGCGGCGCGATCGCGGCCGCGGTATTCCTCGCCGAATACGCCGGCGACGGTCCCTGGGCACACCTCGACATCGCCGGTCCGGCGCTGGCACGCGAGACCCTGGGGGAGCAGGTCAAAGGAGCGTCTGGTTTCGGGGCCAGGACTCTCATCGAGATTGCGAAAGCCATGGCGGAATCGGTGTAGAGCCTCGGTGGATACCTAGCATCCACGTTCGTGCGAAGCCGGTTCCTGATCTCTTCAAACCTGACTGACTTGGCCGCCTACGCGGTGGCCGCCGTATTGGCTTCGCAACTCGTCTACAGCACCTGGTTCCCTTGGAATTCCCTCTTGGGAAATCAAGTCTTGCCGATGCTCGGGGTCCAGATGGCAGCGATGACCACCATGTCTATCGCTACCGCCAGAATGTCCGGGCATGGCGTGCCCCGACCCAGTTACGGGCGCATGTTCGCCATTTTCATGGGCACCACCGCCCTCACCGCCCTCTTCCTGGTGTTGTTTCGCGATACCTACTTCTCCCGCAGATTCTTGATCCTCACCGCGTTGGGTTGGCTGGTTCTCGCCACCAGTCATCGCATCCTGCGCCGACACCGTCCTTGGACGGAGCGGATCGGCTTGATCACAGGTGAGAAGCAACTCGCCGAGGACTTGGTGGCCTCGCCTCATGCCGAAGTTGTGTGGGTCCTCAGCCCCTCCTTCGACGGTGCCATCGAGCTCCCGGACCGTGATGTCACACTCGCGGTCGACTTGCGCGCCATCCTCTCCGAGCGGGTCGCCCAACACCTCTCGTCCTGCGACGTGGCGGGATACACAATCCGACCCTTCACGTCGATTTATGAGGAGCACACCGGGAGGGTGCCCCTCGTCCACCTCGCCGAAGGTTGGGAGATCTCAGCACCGCTGTTGGCGGTTGCACCTTGGCTGCCGGGCAAGCGGGTCTTCGACGTGGCGACCACGGCGATCACCGCGCCGTTGTGGTTGGCGCTCGGGCTCCTGGTCGGTGTCTATGTGAAACTGGCTTCACCGGGCCCCGCGATCTTCAGACAGGAAAGGGTTGGGAAAGGCGGCGCCCCATTCACCATTGTCAAGTTCCGGACCATGATCCTCGACGCCGAGAAGGACGGACCTCGCTTTGCCACCGAGGACGACGAACGATTGATCATGGGCGGTCGTTTTCTCCGCAAGTCGCGTCTCGACGAGATCCCCCAATTGTGGAACGTGCTCACGGGGGAGATGAGTCTCGTGGGTCCTCGGGCGGAACAGGTTCCATTCGCGGAGACATTTCGCCAGAAGATCCCCTTCTACGAGCACCGACATCTGGTGCGCCCCGGGATCACCGGCTGGGCTCAGGTCAATTACCGATATGCCGATGATCAAGCGGACACCATCGAGAAGTTGACTTATGACCTCTACTACATCAAGCACATGTCCCCTGTGATGGACATCAGCGTGCTCTGGAGGAGCGTGTGGACGGTTCTCACAGGGGCCGGTGCCCGGTGAGTGGCGCGGTGATCGAGACAGAACGGAGAGGATTCCGGGCGCCGGGGACCACCTTCATGGTGGCCGGAGGCTTGATCGGAGCCGTCGGAGCCTTCGCCTTCCAGGCATACGGCGGTCGCGAGCTGGGAACCAGGGCGTTCGCACCGATCGCCCAACTCTGGACCGTCTTCTTCATCCTGGCCACCGTGCTTCTGGTCCCTGTCGAGCAGTACGTGACCCGTGAGGTGACTTCGGGGAGAAAGGTGATCCCCGGGGATCTCAAGCCGGCCGCGGCGGTCGCAGTCGCGGGCTCGGTCCTGGGCGGTGGGTATGTGCTGTTGACGTTGGACCGTTTTTTCGATGGAAGCTGGCACTACGCCCTTCAGATATTCCTTTTGATGGTCGGATACGCCCTCCTCTTCGTGGGCAAGGGGGTGCTTGCCGGACGGCGACGGTTCAGCGACGTGGGCTGGATCCTGATCGTGGAAACCGTGGGCCGACTCGTCGCAGGGGTCGTGGCGATCCAGTTGGTTGCCACCGCCGAGTCCCTGGGTTGGGCCATGGTGTTCGGCGGGTTTTCCGTGCTCGGTTTGAGGTGGTGGCGACACGACACGGGCCAGCTGCAGCCACCGGCGACCAGGCCAACAGTCTTTCTTGGTGGGTACGTGGGCGGCACTGCCTCCTCGCAGGTGCTGCTCGGCGCTGCACCACTCGCGGTGGCGGCTTTGGGCGGCAGCCCGGCGCTGGTCTCAGTCGTCTTCGTCACCTTCACCTTGTACCGCGCACCATTGACTTTGATCTTCGCCCTTCAGGGGAGAGTGCTTCCCTACCTCGTTGTACTCGCCGGCGCAGATGATCGTCATCGACTGGCTCGGATTGCCCGGACGGTCGTGATCGGTGGGGCCTGCTTGGCGATTCTCGGTGGCGTCGTCGGGTGGTTGGTGGGCCCGGATGTGGTTTCCTTGCTGTTCGGGGAGGAGTTTGCGCCGTCGTCAAGAGTTGCCATGTTCACCGCCGCCGGAGTGATGGCCGCGGCTGCCGCTCAGATCGCAGGTCAGGTGCTGGTGGCGGAGGCGCGCACCTCCCGGCTCAGTGCCGCCTGGTTTGGCGGGCTGCTCGCCGGGGTGGTGGCGTTACTGGTCCTCGGTGGGCAGCCGGACGTTCGGGTCGCGATGGCCTTCGCCATCGGTGAGGTCGTGGCCCTGATCTTGATGGCCGGGCTCGCGGTGCGGAGATAGTCCCAGCCATCGGCTGTGGTCGGCGGCGAGGCTTGGCGGGAATCTCCAGCGAAGGTTCTTGGGAACCTGGGGGACGTGATCCAACACCAGGAGACCGCCACTGTCGGCTTTGACCAACCCGGAGCGAATCAGGCTCGGCAGGTATCTGGGTAGCCGCACTCCCTCCCCCTTTTCGGCCGCTCGCACCAAGCGGAGCAGCTCGGCGATCGCGGCAGATCCGATGGCGGCTACCCAGAACCTGCGGACATAGGGGTCGGTTGGCCTGAACTCCGCTGACGACACTTCGAGACGCACTGGAACCACCGGCCGCACCCGGGCGGTCGGTCGGACCGAAGCACCCGAGAGCCCTGCTGCGAAGGGCTGCGGATGCGGAGGACGTGCATCACGACCATTCCCGGGTACTTCGGTTCTCATGTGTCGAGTTCTACTGTCGAACGTCAACTAACGTCAAGAGTCGTAAGGGATGATCGCGAAAGAAACTCGTAATGCGTTGGGCGTTCAACGTTCTGCGTTGAACCGTTGAAGTTCACCCTTTTGGCATGGTTCGAATCGACCGGGTTTCGAACGACGATGTCGTGGTGTATGTGGAGAGGGATGCAGGACTACAGGTCATTGCGGGTTTGGCAGGAAAGCCGCGATCTGGCTCTCGACATCTATCGGCTGACTTCATCTTTTCCCTGCAGATGAGCGTTTCGGTCTCATTGCTCAAATGAGGCGTGCTTCAGTTTTCGGTGAGTTCGAATATCGCCGAAGGATGCTCGCGATCAGGCCGACGAGATCTTGCTCGCTTTCTCGAGATGGCGCTCGGATCGGTGATTGAACTCGAAGTCCAACTCGACCTGGCGGTGGCCCTTGCCATGGTGGCGGAAGGCCACCCGGTCGTTGATCGATGCAACAAGGTGAAATGCTCGATCATCCGCCTGATCAAAAGCGTTAGATCTTTGAACGCTGAACGCTGAACGCTGAACGGTCAACGGTGAGCGCTTACTGCCCCAATTGGCCGACGAACACCACCAGCTGCACGGTGCCTTCGACGGGCTGACCCGGTGCAGGGTCGGTGCTGACGATTCGGTCGACCTGTGACGAATCGGTGACAGACACCTTCTGTGTGACCATGCTCAGCTTCACCCCTGTTTCCAACTCAAAAGCATGGATCGCAGCCAGCGCATCCTCCACGGTCATTCCGATCAGGGCGGGCATCTCCCCAACCGGAGTCTCCCCGGTCGAGACCCAAATCGTTATCACCGACCCCTGACTAACCGTGGCGCCCGCCGCGACGCTCTGGTTGACCACGATGCCCGCCGGCTCCAACGACGGGATTTCCGCCACGCTGGCGTTCAGCCTCGCTTCACGGAGCCGCGCCTCCGCCTGACCGCGCTGCAATCCGACAACCGAAGGCACCTGGGTGGGCGGCGGCAACAGATAGTCCTCGATATTGACCGGCTCGGCCGGGAACTCGGTGATCGGAATGTCCGCAAGGACATAGCTCATGAACTCGGCCCAGATCGGGGCAGGAACCGAGCCTCCGAAGACCTGCGAGTACCGCTGGCCATTGATCACCACATTCCGGAGAGGGATCTGTTGAGCTTCGTAGCCAACCCATATCGCCGTGCTGTACTCGGGCGTGTATCCGACATACCAGGCGTCGTAGTTGGTTTGATGGGTTCCGGTCTTGCCGCCCTGGGGGCGGTCGATATTGGCGCGAGCGGCAGTTCCTGAGCTGGTGGGAACCTTGGCCAGCGCTCGGCGGGCTGCGGCGAAGATGGCCGGATCCGCAACCTGGGTTTGTTCCGTCTGGTGCTCGTAGATGACCTCGCCGGAGCTGTCGACGATCCTGGAGATGATGTAGTCGTTTGCGTGGAGGCCATTGGTGGCGAAGTTGGAATAGGCATTGGCCATTTCCAGGGTGCTGACCGCGGAGCTTCCCAACACGATCGAAAGGACCGGGTCCAAAGTGGACTCGTCGATTCCCATGCGGCGCGCCACGTCGACGACCTTCTCCGGACCCACCTCGAGAGAGAGTTGAGCGTAAACCGCGTTGACCGAGTTGTAGGTGGCCTGTTCGAGGGTGATGATTCCGAACGAGGCCCCGGCATTGTGGACAGTCCAGATGTTGGATCCGTTCGGGGCGCAGGGGAACGGGCACTCGATCTCCACCGGGCTCTTGCCGCTCCAGGTATGCCCGAGGGTGTAACCCTGCTCCAGGGCGGCCACCAATCCAAAGGGCTTGAACGCGGAGCCCGGGTTGCGCCGACCTTGCACCGCGAGGTCGAACTGGGAGAACTCGAAGGGGAGACCCGACGCCATCACTTTGACCGCACCGGTGTGGTTGTCGACCATGGTCATAGCCCCGGTCGGGACACAGGAGTGGACCTCGGCGTATGTCGCCAGGAACTCGTCGCTTTCATTGGGGAGGATTTCCCGGCACGCAGCCAGATTCTGTTCGTATGGCGGGAGTGGCAACCAGGCAGCCAGGATCTCGTTCGCTTTCTTCTGCAGTTCGAGGTCGATCTCGGTGAAAACATTGAGACCGCCGCCCCCTTCGCAGGCAACATCGTCGGCCGGACAGCCGAACAACGCCTTCGTCCTCTCCTCGGGGGTGTCTCCCAGGAAGGCGAATTCGTCGTCGTTGAGAAGCTGGCGCTTGACTTCGGCAACGACATGATCGGCCTCGCCTCGCCGCAGTGGGGCTTCGATGACTCCGAGCGGCTGGGTAACGGCAAGATCTGCCTGGGTCTTGGTGAGCCAACCTTCTTCTTCCATCTGGCGGATGACGTCGTCACGTCTTTCCAGGGTGATCTCGGGCCGACGCCGTGGGTTGTACAAGGAAGGGTTGCGAACCAGCACCGCGAGAGCTGCTGCCTCGTGGATCTCGAGTTGGTTCAACTCCTTGCCGAAGAACTCCTCGGCGGCAGTCTTCACTCCGTAAGCCCCGGCTCCGAAGTACACCGAGTTCATGTAGTACTCGAGAATCCGCTCCTTCGGGAACCGCCGCTCCACCTCTGCAGAAACGAAGGCCTCGTTGACCTTGCGCCGGATGCTGACCTCGGAACCGACGAACGCGTTCTTGACCACCTGTTGGGTGATGGTTGAGCCACCCCGGGTTGTGTCGTAGATGAAGTTGTCGATTGCGGCGGAGACGATTGCCGAGAAGTCGACACCGTCGTGCTCGAAGAACTCGGAATCCTCGGCGGCGAGAATGGCGTAGACGAGGATCTGGGGCACCTGATCGTATGGGACCGGCTCGGAGTTGCGGCCGTCGTGCAGTTCAGCGAGCACTTCCCCCGATGAGGCGTAGATCCGGCTCACCCGGCTCAGGTCGGGGAGGGTGAGCTCCATCGAACGGGTGTCGGGCACCCAGTCATCTTTGATGCCCTCAAAGGTCCCATATGCGGAGTTGGTGCCCAGGAACGCAAAGAGCCCGACCCAACCCGAGAGGAGGAGGGACATGGAGAGCAGGGTCGCGAGGGCGCCGAACCATCGGCCCCTACGCTCTCGCGCCTCGATCTGATGTATGAGAGCTTTCCTGGCCATATGGGGGGATTGGACGTCTCGAATCTCGCGAGAGTTCCCGACCTACGATCCTTGGGAGATGCCAGGATACCCCGACCATGGATGAAAGCCGGAGCACTACGAGCGACATCGACGTCGACGTGGTGTACGACCAGCCGGCCGATCCCGAGAAGATCGGGGCGCCGGGTGAGTACCCCTTCACCCGCGGCCCGCATCCCACCATGTATCGGGGACGGCTCTGGACCATGCGCCAGTACGCCGGTTTTGGGACTGCGGAGCAGACCAACCGACGGTTTCGAGACCTCCTCGACGCGGGCCAGACCGGGCTGAGCGTGGCTTTCGACCTGCCCACCCAGATGGGTCTGGACTCCGATCATGCGCTGTCTGCTGGTGAAGTTGGCAAGGTGGGGGTGGCAATCGACACCCTCGACGACATGAGGCGTCTCTTCGAAGGGATTCCCCTGGACGGGGTGTCCACCTCGATGACGATCAATGCCACCGCCCCGATCCTCCTCCTTCTCTATCAACTGGTTGCCGAGGAGCAGGGCGTTGCCCCCGAGGCGTTGCGAGGAACGATCCAGAACGACATCCTCAAGGAATATGTGGCCCGGGGCACTTACATCTACCCGCCGCGACCCTCGATGCGTCTTGTGACCAACGTATTCGAGTTCGCCCAGTCTGAGTTGCCCGAATGGAACGCCATTTCCATAAGCGGCTATCACATTCGAGAGGCGGGGGCCACCGCGGCACAGGAACTGGCCTTCACCATTGCCAACGGGCTTGCCTACGTGAAGGCAGCGATGGATGCCGGCCTGAACGTCGATGAGTTCGCCCCGAGGCTCTCGTTCTTCTGGAACGGGCACAGCAACTTCTTCGAAGAGGTTGCCAAGTATCGGGCGGCGCGCCGCATCTGGGCCAGGCTCATGAGGGAAGTAGTCGGCGCTGCCGACCCCCGGAGTTGGGCCATGCGCTTTCACACCCAGACCGCGGGCTCCACGCTCACCGCACAGCAGCCGTTGAACAACGTGGTCCGAACCACGCTGCAGGCACTGTCCTCGGTGCTGGGCGGCACCCAATCGCTGCACACCAACTCATACGACGAGGCGCTCGGCCTCCCAACAGACGAGTCGGCCCTCCTCGCGTTGAGGACCCAGCAGGTAATTGCCTACGAAACCGGGGTGGCCGACACGGTGGACCCACTCGCAGGCTCATATTTCGTCGAGTCTCTCACCGATCAGCTTCAGGTGAAGGCCGAGGAATTGATCGACCGAATCGAACAGCTGGGCGGGGCGGTGGCGGCCATCGAGGATGGCTGGATGCAGGCCCAAATCGAGGACTCGGCGTACCGGGAAGCGAGGCGTCAGTCCGATGGAAGTTCGACTGTGGTCGGGGTAAACCGTTTTCAGGAGTCAGCCGTCGGGGAGGTGCCGGTGCTGGAGATCGACCCGTCACTGGAGGAGGGTCAGAGAAAGCGTCTCGCGCAATGGAGATCCGATCGCGACTCTGGTGCGACCCATTCAGCTCTCGACGCGCTTGAAGACCAGGCCAGAGGGGACTCCAACCTGCTTCCGGCGATGAAGGCGGCATTAGCCTCAGGCGCGACCCTTGGCGAGGTCTCGGATCGGCTGCGCATCGTGTTTGGCAGCCATCGCCCTGGTTGATTCGGCCAGCAATATCGAGGGCGGTTACCGTCCCGCTCGAATCGAATGGCAGACAGCAGAACCCACCTCTTGATCATCGGCGGTGGTCCCGCCGGAACCCAGGCCGCCACTACTGCCGCCTCCAAGGGCGCCAGGGTGACACTGATCGAAAAGGACATCGTCGGCGGCGCGGCACATCTCTGGGATTGCATTCCTTCCAAGACGATGGCGGCGAGCGCCCTCCGTCACACCTCGATTCGCAACGCCGCCAAGCTGGGCTTCGTCACTGAAGTCGGGCGGGTGGACCCCAAGGTGCTGGCCGAGCGAATCGAGGTCATCACCGGTGACATCAACCGGAACTGGGTGCGGCTCCTCGAATCCCAGGGCGTGACCATGATCGAGGGCACTGGTCGCTTCCTGTCCGATCACGAGGTGGTGGTCGCCACCGCGGCCGGGGAGCGTCGAATCACATTTGACAAAGCGATGGTTTCGACCGGCTCCGCCCCCCGCGTCCCGGAGTGGGCGCCGGTGGACGGCAAACGGGTCCTGACTACCCGTGACGCATACTTTCTCGACGAGGTGCCAGAGCACATCGTGGTGATCGGGTCGGGTGTCACCGGCGTCGAGTTCACCCACATCTTCGTGAGTCTTGGCGCCAAGGTGAGTCTGGTTGTTTCCCGTCAGCAGATCCTGCCCTATCGCGACGCGGAGGTCGCGGCCGTTCTCGAGGAGGACTTCCTGGAACGTGGGGTCCGTCTGGTCATCGGAGCGAGGGCGGAGACCGTGGAAGTCTCCGACGACGAGATATCGGTGGTCTGCGACGACGGCCGGGTAATCCGCGGTTCGCATGTGCTTCTGGCGGTCGGTTCGTATCCGCTGAGCGACATGCTCGACCTCGATGCGGCCGGCATCGAGTCCCACGACGGCTACATCACGGTCGACGACCATCAGCGGAGCTCGGTACCACACATCTATGCAGCGGGAGACGTGACCGGTCAGATGCCTTTGAGCTCGGTGGCCTCGATGCAGGGCCGCAAGATCGCTCGCCACGCGTTGGATCTTCCGGTTACCCCACTCGACTACTCGAAGGTGGCCGAAGCGATCTTCACCGAGCCCGAGATCGCCTCGGTGGGCCTCGTAGACGTGGACGCCGCCGCCGAAGGTCGCAAGGTCCAGACGATGAAGGTGCCGTTCGCGGCGAATGCCCGATCGGTGCTGCAGCACGTGACGCGGGGGTTCGTGAAGCTGACATCTGATCCCGCGACAGGTGTGGTGCTCGGGGGGACCATCGTCGGCCATCGCGCCTCGGAGCTGATCGGGGTCGTTGCTCTCGCGGTGCAGGCCCGAATCACCGACGAGACCCTGGTGGAGACGCTCATGGTCCACCCGTCGATGACCGAGGCGATCTCCGACGCCGCGGAATGATTGTCCCCCCTTGAAAGGGGGGACCGCCTGAGCGCAGCGAAGGCGATGGGGGGTTCCCCCCTCGACGCGCTCACTTCGTTCGCTGGCGTCGGTCCCCCCGCTGTGCGAAGGGACAACGACTTATTTCACAATGGCGATCACTTGACCGGCGCTGACCGTGTCGCCGGGCTCGACCCGTAGATCCACCACCTCGCCCGCGTTGGGTGTGGTCACCTCGTTCTCCATCTTCATCGCCTCGAGCACGCATATCCGGTCACCGGCTTTCACCGAGGCGCCCGCTTTTACATGCACTTTGACGATGGTGCCCTGCATCGGTGCGGTGAGCACACCGTCAGACACGCCGCTGGGACCCGGATGCGAAAGCCGGGGTGGGCGTCTCCTAAGACCACCTCCGGGGGTGGCCGGTTCGGGTGCCCAATAGGACACAGTGAAACGACGGCCGCCCACCTCGACCGTGATGTCACGTTTCGCCAGTTCCTCGTCTTCGGGGAGCGCTGGAGGGGCGTCGGGGGAGCTCGGATCGAGGGTGACCGAGTCCTCCATCCACCTCGTGTGATGCTCACCCTTGATGAAGTCGGGATGGTCGAGAACGGCGAGATGCGCGGGGATGGTGGTGGCGACCCCGCGCACTTTGAACTCTTGGAGTGCTCTTCTGCCCCGGTTGATGGCACCGGCTCGGTTCGGGCCCCAGACCACCAGCTTGGCCATGAGGTTGTCGTAGTACTGGGACACGGTGGTCCCCTGACGAACCCAGGAGTCGACTCTGACTCCCGGGCCGGCGGGCTCCTGCCACTCGACGACCTGTCCGGGCGAAGGCATGTAGTTGTTGAACGGGTCCTCGGCGTTGATCCGGAACTCGATGGCGTGACCGCGGGACTCCACCTCGTCCATGGTCAGTTCCTCGCCTCTCGCGATTCGGAGCTGCCATTCGACGAGGTCGAGACCGGTGACCATCTCGGTCACCGTGTGTTCGACCTGGAGCCGGGTATTCATTTCCAGGAAGTAGAAGTCGCCGTTTTGATCGACGAGGAACTCGACAGTCCCGGCGTTGACGTATCCGCAGGAACGAGCGGCCGCCAATGAGGCTTTGGCGAGCGCTCGACGCTGTTTGATCGTGATACCCGGAGAGGGGGTCTCTTCGATGAGCTTTTGGTGACGCCTTTGCACAGAGCAGTCCCGTTCGCCGAGAAAGACGCCTTTCCCATGGCTGTCGAAGAGGATCTGAGCTTCGACGTGACGGGGTCGCTCCAGGTATTTCTCGACGTACACCTCTGGGTTCCCGAAGTAGGCGTCTGCCTCACGGCGGGCACCCTCGAATCCCTCGACCAGGTCTTCTGGCCCTCGCACCACCCGCAAGCCTTTGCCGCCACCACCGTGTGCTGCCTTGATGGCGACCGGGTAGCCAAACTCATCGGCGATTGCTTCGGCCGCTTCAACCGAAGTGACCGGCTCGGTGATCCCGGGAACCGTCGGGACGCCGAACTTCTCAGCGTTGCGACGTGACGTGATCTTGTCGCCCATGCCCTCGATGGCGTCGGGCGGGGGGCCGACCCAGATGATTCCCGCCTCCAGCACCGCTCTGGCGAAACCGGCATTCTCGGATAGAAACCCGTAGCCGGGGTGGATCGCCTCGGCTCCTGACTCGTGGGCCACCTGAAGGATGCGGTTTTGATTCAAGTAGCTCTCAGCGGCCGGGGCGGGGCCAGCGTTCCAAGCTTCATCCGCCAGGTCGACATGGAGCGCGTCGCGGTCCAACTCGCTGTAGAGGGCGATGGTTCGGATTCCCATCTCCTTCGCGGTCCGGATCACCCGAACCGCGATCTCGCCCCGGTTGGCGATCAGCAGCGATTTCATCGCCGCTAGTCCTCAGCCGACCATCGGTCGGTCACTGAGGGCCGTTCCCGTGTTTCTTCGGGGGGAGTTTCTCCCGCTTGGTTCGCAGCACTTCCAAGGCCCTGATCAACTTGTACCGGGTCTCCCTGGGCTCGATCACCTCGTCGACCAGACCCAACTCGGCGGCCACGTAGGGGTTGTTGAACTTCTCCTCGTAGTCGGCGATCAGTTCGGTACGACGGGTTTCTCCGTCATCGGAGGTGAGCTCTCGGCGGTGGATGATGTTCACCGCACCTTGGGCGCCCATCACCGCGATCTCGGCGGACGGCCAGGCGAAAACGAGGTCGGCCCTAATTCCGCGGGCGTTCATCACGAGATAGGCCCCGCCGTAGGCCT
>CAZSMJ010000048.1:0-3715 GCA_964608055.1 uncultured Acidimicrobiaceae bacterium
CAACCCGGGACGATCGTGGGCGACGACGACAACTGTCAGAATCGCATCATCACCCAATGCTTCGACCCGCACTTCGTTTCCAACAGGGGGCGGGATGGCGAGATCGAGATGGATTCGTGACATCCCGAGGCCGAAGCGCTGCAGGTATCCGGGCGACATCGAAGCGACATGCTCGGCCAGCACTGGCTCCAGCACGGCGTCGACGACCTCGAACGATCCTCCTTCCATCTCGACGGTCAACCTCCCGACCAAGGTCCGGACCAGAGTTTCGGTCCAATCCGACCAAACCGACGGGCCGGTAGCCCGTGCATCGGCAACGGTGAGCACCGCCAGAATCGACAACAGCTCAGGCTCTTCGATTCGCTTGGCCGTCGATCTGATGACATCCGGGTCGTCGAGATCCAGCCGGTTTGCGACCGAAGGCAGCAGCAGGTGGAGCTCTACGGCCTTGGCCACCAACGCGACCGTTCGAGCCCCATAGCCAACGCGGGTCAAGAGGTCGTGTGCCAGACCGGCCCCGATCACAGCGTGGTCCCCGGACCGGCCTTTGCCGATGTCATGAAGCCAGGCTGCGAGAAGGAGCTCGTCGAGCGAGCCCAGGTCGTCAGCGCGCTCGACGCACCATTCGTTGGCTCCGTCGGTCAGCAGAACCACCTCATCCACGGTTCGCCAAAGATGCGAATCGACGGGATGACTGTGGAACGGGGCGGTTTGGGGCATCGAGGTCACCGCCGTCAACTCAGGAAGCGCCACGCGGCCCCATTCCTCGATCTGTCGATAGGCATCCCAACCGCCCCTCCCCGCCCGGAGGAGCTCGACAAGAGCGGCGCGATCCTCGAGCGTCCAGCCGGCCCCGGTTGGGGTGTTGCCAGGTTTCGCCATCGAAACAGGGCGGTCCAAGCGCCTCAGCGCCCACGGAAGGGGGGTGGTCGCGGTTCCTACACTTTCTTGTCGGCGTTTCCTAACGGTCGAAACCAGCTGGCGTCCCGCCCGGGCCACCGGGTCGAAATCGATGACTCGGCCGGGCGGCCACCTCGCTATGAGGTGGTCATCAACCTGGCGGGCCGCCTCATAGACCTCCCCGCACATGGCGAAGGAGTCCTTCCCCAGCCACCCAGCGACTGTGTCACGAAGGTCAATTGCTAGCCGTTCGGCACCTCTTCCCTGGGTCGCATGGAGGGCGTTGCGAATCGCAAGGAGGACACCACGCTCGTCCCCGACCTGATCCACACCGGAAGACTCCCCAACCAGCTCGTCCCGACGCCGAATCCAATCGAGTCGATGCACCGAGCGCAGACCGCCCCGACCGGTCTTGACGTCCATCTCTTGGAGGAAGAACGGCTCACGCTCCCGTACCCGACGTTCCTCTTCGGCGAGAAGCTCGAGGAACGTTCGCTGGCGACGAAGGAGAAGCGAGATCTGACGCTCGAGCTGGACGAGCTGCTCTCCGTCGCCATGGACGAGACGCGCGCTGAGCAGCGAGCACAGCGTCTCTATGTTCTCCGCTGCTCCGGCCACAGCCTCCTTGACCGAGCGCACGGAATGGCCAACCTTGATCCCGGTATCCCACAGGGGATAGAACATCTGGCGCACCATGTCTGGTGCCGGATGGCCCAGGATCATGATGTCGATGTCGGACTGAAGACACATCTCAGACCGGCCGTATCCCCCCGTGGCGACCACGGCCCAGCCCGAGGTGTCCAGCCCCGCCGCAACCTCGACTATCAAAGAGTCGACTGCCTCCGTGAGTATCCGCGGCAAGTCAGCGGGATCGCCGGGAGCTTTCGGGCCTGACCATGAGACCCTCAGCTCCCGCAAACGATCCGAGGCTGTCACAAAGCGTCAGCCCCCCGCTCACCAGTCCGGATCCGGACTACTTCCTCCACAGAGAGCACGAGAATCTTGCCGTCACCGATCTCGCCGGTTCTTGCTGCAGACTCAATCGCCTCCACAACCCTGGACGCATCACTGTCTTCCACTGCCACCTCGATGCGGTTCTTGGGCACGAAGTCGACCTGATACTCGGCACCTCGATAGACCTCGGTCTGCCCGGCCTGGCGGCCAAAGCCACGCACCTCTCCAACCGACATCCCGGTCACTCCTATGGACCTCAGCCGCTCCTTCACCTCGTCGAGCTTGAAGGGCTTGATATAAGCGATGATCAGCTTCATTGTTCTTTCCTCAGTCCGTTAGAACGTAGGCGCGTTCTTCATGCAGAGCGATGTCGAGCCCATCGATCTCTGCTTTTTCATCGGCGCGGAGGCCGGTTATCGCCTTCGTCAGGCGAGCCAGGAGATACGACGCCACGAATCCGTACACCAGGACGGCTCCCAGGGCCCCTAGCTGCTTGAGGAAAAGGCTGGTCTCCCCGAAGAGGAGCCCATCCAATCCCACCGCTTCGTTGATCGCGGTGGAGGCGAACACTCCCAGCAGAAGTGATCCAACAATGCCACCCACCAGATGGATTCCGACGACATCGAGTGAGTCGTCGTAGTTGAAACGGAACTTCAAGCTCACGGCCCAGAAACAGATGACTCCGGCCACCAAGCCGATTGCGATCGACGCCAGAGGGCTGACGAACCCGGCGCAGGGTGTGATGGCAACGAGGCCCGCCACTGCTCCAGACGCCGCTCCCAGGGTCGTCGGTTTTCCAGTTTTCCACCACTCGGCGACCACCCATCCCAGCGCCGCAACCGAGGCTGCGATCTGAGTTGTGGTGAAGGCCGTGATGGCGTTGGCATCCGCGGCCAATGCGGACCCTGCGTTGAATCCGAACCAACCGAACCAAAGGATCCCGGTTCCCAGCAGCGTCAAGGGCAGGGAATGGGGACGCATCGACTCCTCTTTGAATCCCTTCCGTGGCCCAAGGGCGAATACGAGGGCAAGTGCCGCGATACCAGCATTGACATGCACCACCAGACCGCCGGCGAAGTCTCTCGCCCCCCACGCGAACAGCAGCCCGTCGGCCGCGAACCCCCAATGCGCCACCACCGGGTAGACAAGGATCGACCACAGTGTGACGAACAGGACCCATGCGGAGAACTTCATCCGCTCGGCCACCGCTCCTGAGATCAGAGCCGGGGTGATGATCGCAAACATCATCTGGAATACCGCGAACAGGAGGGTGTCACCACTCAATCCATCGAACCCGAGGAAGTCGAACCCTCCCAGCAGTCCGCCTCCCAGGTCGGCGCCGAAGGCCAGGGTGTAGCCGACGACCACCCATATCACGGTCACGATCGAGATCGTGAAGAAGTTGCTCATCAGCATGGAAAGGACATTCTTGGAACGCACCATCCCGCCGTAGAACAGAGCCAGCCCTGGAGTCATGAACAACACCATCGCGCTTGACGCGAGCAGCCAGGCAATCGAGCCCGAATCCATTCCTACCTCCTTTTGTTACGCGGCGGCGATATTGGGCAACTCCGTGTTTCTGGGGTGTTTCAGACAGGTGACGATTCTGTGATAGCGGGCTGACCTGTCCCCCAACCCTTCGCGTCAACCGCGGGGCGAGGGTGTCAGCCAGTCTCGAGCGGGATCAGCGAGGGTGACGGCGGTCAGGTTGATCGCCGGGCGCTTCCAGGTGTGCCGCTGTCGGGTCGCCGGCGAGCGCGTCAATGGCCGCGTCCATCTCTGTCGCCGATGCCAGGCTCATCGCGTATGACTCGTGAACGACTGCCGCGTAGTTCTCAACGACCTCCTCCGGCAGGTCCTC
>CAZSMJ010000048.1:3815-14815 GCA_964608055.1 uncultured Acidimicrobiaceae bacterium
GCACTATCGCCGTAGTGCAAATGTTTGCGTCGCTAGCCGATACGGTCGATCAGCCAGAGAACCCCCTGCACCAGTCGCCAGCCCAGGTATAGGACGACCAGCACCAACATCAGCCTGAATCCGAACGGCGCCTTGAGTTCCTCGCCTTCAGGAGCTGGGGGCTCGCTCATCGCCTCTCCCCCATTCGCGACACGATGTGGATCGGGTTTCCGGTGAAATCCGCCTCCTGGCGGATCCGGTTCTCGAGGAACCGGAGGTAGTCGTCTCCCAACTCGCCGCCCGACATGAAGACGACGAAGGTGGGAGGAGCGGTTCCCGCCTGGACCACGTAGTGGATCTTCGGTCGACGGCCCTTTCGCACCGGGGGCGGGTGGGCTTCGATCCACTCCCTGACCACCCGGTTGAGCTGGCCGGTGGCGATGCGGGTGCCTCGCGATTGCAGGACCGCCTCGATGACCTCAGGCAAACGTCCCACCCGGGACCCGGTGGTCGCCGAGATCCGCACCACGGGCGCCCAACCCACGAATCCGAAGCGATCGGGAAGCGATCGCTCGGTGATCTCCCGTTGCTCCTCTTCGATCGCATCCCATTTGTTGAGCACGATCACCAGCCCCACCCCGGCGTCCACGACTTCACGGGCGATCCTCTGGTCCTGATGGGTGACACCGTCCTCGGCATCCACCAGGAGCAAGGCGACATCCGCCTGAGCCAGGGCTTCTCGAGCCCTGAGGACGGCATAGAAGTCGGCATCCTCGGTTATTTGCGGCTTGCGGCGGATACCTGCGGTGTCGACCAGACGATAAGGCTTCCCCCCGAGCTCGACATCGGTGTCTATCGGATCCCTCGTCGTCCCCGGAGTCGCGGAGACGATCACGCGCTCTTCCCCTGCGAGGCGGTTGAGGAGCGTGGACTTGCCCACGTTGGGCCTGCCCACGATGGCAATCCGGGGAATCTCGTCACGCTCAGCCTCGACCCGAGCCTCGGGCAGGGCACCGACCACCTGGTCCAATAAGTCTCCAACTCCACGCCCGTGATAGGCGCTGACGGCGTTGGGCTCGCCCAGACCCAGTCTCCAGAAGCGATCGACATCGGCCTCGAGACGTGCGTCGTCGATCTTGTTGGCGGCGAGGATGATCGGGACCCCGGAGGCACGGAGGATCGAGATGACCCCGGTGTCGTCGTCGGTCAAGTCAGCGGTGCCGTCGACCACCAGGATCACCACATCGGCCCCGGTCACCGCGGCCTCGGCCTGTTCCTTGATCGACTGATTGATGCCCCCGACCGGCTTTATCTCCCAACCGCCGGTGTCGACCATCAGGAACTGGCGCCCGCTCCAATCCGCCTCGAACTCCCGCCGATCCCGGGTTACCCCCGGAGACTCCTCGACCACGGCCAGACGGGCGCCGATCACGCGGTTGACCAGCGTCGACTTGCCCACATTGGGGCGACCGACAATCGCGACGACGGGCAGCGTGCTCACTCAACCCGTCCGGTTGTCAGGTGCTGACGAGGTTCAGGGCCTCGCTCGCAGTCCACTCACGATCCCGCTCGAGCCGACCCTCCTGGGCCGGGACACGTGCGGTTACTCCCGCTTCGACCAGGCTTTGCAGGGTCGTGACGAAGGAGCGCAGCTGTGGTGGGAGCGGGAAGTACTCCTGTTCCTCGGTCGAAGACCAGAGTTCGAATCCAGCGGTGGGCGCCAGCCGTTCGATGACCTCTTGGACCAGGTGATCAGGAGCAGAGGCCCCGGCCGTGAGACCCACCGTGCTCACGCCGTCGAGCCACTCTTCTGTGATGTCGGCTGCGGAATCGATCCGATGTGCAGGCACACCGTTCTCCCGGGCCACTCGGACCAATGCCTGGGTGTTGGAAGAGTTGTGCGAGCCCACCACCAAGATGAGGTCACAGGCCTCGGTGAGCTGCTTCACAGCATCCTGGCGATTGGTAGTCGCATAGCAAAGGTCGGATTTGCGAGCCACATGGAGCTCGGGGAACCGGTCCCGGGCGTCATTCATGACCGCCGTCCACTCGTGCACTCCCAATGTCGTTTGGGCGAGCAGGGCCACCTTTCCCGAGTTCGCGGGCCGATACTGGCCCAATCCGGTCTCCGGCTCGACGAGTGTGATTGCAGCCGGAGCCTCGGCAATGGTGCCTACGGCCTCATCATGGCCGGTGTGGCCGACATAGATGATCTCGTAGCCGTCACGGGCCATTCGCTTCACCTCGTGGTGGACCTTGGTCACGAGCGGGCAGACGGCGTCGATCACCACCGCCGCTCGATCCGCCGCCCCCTGGACCACGTCGGGAGCCGACCCGTGAGCGGAGAGCATCACCGGCGCCCCCAACGGCACCTGCTCGATATCGTCGACGAAGACCACGCCTACACCTTCGAAAGCGCGGACCACCCACTCGTTGTGGACGATTTCGTGATAGCAGTAGACAGGACCGTCGAAGATGCGTGTCATCCAGGTGAGCGCCTTGATCGCCATCTCGACCCCGGCACAAAACCCTCTGGGCTCAGCGAGCAGCACGCGTTCGACCGTCATAACGGTCATGGTAGGTCGGGCCCGGAACTCAGACGGATCGGGCGCGAACCAACCCGACCACCCTCGCCACCACCTCCTCGAAACTCTGATCCGAGGTGTCGATGACCACCGCGTCTTCGGGGACCGTGAGGGGCGACGCCGTTCGCGTGGAGTCGAAGTGATCTCTCCGCCCCAGGTCCTCCAACACAGAGGCATGATCGTCACCGGTCTCGACGGCGCGGCGAGCCGCCCGCACGTCTGGTCGGGCATCGAGGAAGATCTTCAGCGTGGCGTCAGGGAACACCACTGAACCGATGTCCCGTCCCTCGACCACAGCCCTCCCCCCGTGCCGCCCCACCCAATCACGTTGCAGCGACACCAATACCCGCCGGACATCCGGATTGGCGGCAACCCGGGAGACGATTGCTGTCACCTCCGGGCCTCTTATCTCCCTGGACACGTTCTCCCCATCGAGGAACATCTCACCTGCCTCTTGCTCCAGGACGGCGTTGTCGACCACCTCGGCCACCGCCCTGTCCTCCTCGGGGTTGACCGCTTTCCTGATCACAGCCAGGGTTCCGGCCCGGTAGAAGGCGCCGGTGTCCAGGTGAGGGAGGCCGACCTCCGATGCCACGGCCCGGCTGACAGTGCTCTTGCCGGTTCCGCTAGGCCCGTCGACGGTGACAATGAGTTCGCTCACGACGGGCGAGGTTATCGGTGGTCCGAGATGTGAGAGGACCCCGGCCCCTAGGGGCGTCCTATTGGGGATTCGGACAATGGGGTTCGGGACCGGGAATCCTCTCCGCGCGGGTCAAGCTAGTGAATTGAACCAACCGCTGACCGTCGGGGCAGCGGCTGGCGCGGCTCGCCCGTAATTGGGACCGTGAGGGGTCATATCCGGCCCTGTGGCTCCCAATTACCGAAGGCCGATCACAGGGATTCGAGCATCTCCCAGAACCCTGGCCAGGTCTTGTCGACGACACCGGGAGAATCGATTTCGATTCCAGGTTGGACCAGGCCCGCCAGCGAGAACGCCATCGCGATCCGGTGGTCGCCATAGGTGTCGATCCGGGCAGGATGCAAGCGACCTGGTGATATCACCAAGCTGTCTCCCTCGACGCGAGCCTCGGCGCCGACGTTTCGCAATTGGTCGGTGAGTGCTCGGAGCCGGTCTGATTCCTTGTGGCGCAGCGAGGCAAGCCCGCGGAGACGGCTCTCGCCCTTGGCGAAGAGACAGGCCACCGCCACGGCCAATGCCCCATCGGGCATCCCGGAGAGATCGACATCGATCGGATCGAGAGGTCCGTCGTCCGCTTCGATCGTCGTCGCGGCGTGGCTCTGGGCGATCCGGCACCCCATCGCGGTCAGCACCCCGGTTACCTGGATGTCTGGTTGATGGGACGACCCATCCAATCCGCTCACCGTGACCCTCCCGCCCCGGATCGCAGCCGCCACCAACGGGTAGACCGCCGCCGAGGCATCCGGTTCGATCTCGAACTCGGCGGCCAGATACCCGGTGGGCTCGACACGAAAGCCTTGACCGATCCTCTCAACTTTGGCGCCGAAGCCGCTCATCACGTCCAAGGTGAGCTCGAGGTACCCGGCCGATCCCCGGAGTCCATCGACGATGACCGTCATCGGCTCCAAGGCAAGAGGGGCGACCAGGAGCAGCGCGGTCGCAAACTGGCTGGTGTCGCCGGCCGCGACCCTCACCGTGCCCCCATGCAGGACTCCGCTTCCTTCGACCACCAAAGGAACTCCACTGTGATCCGATCGAACGCTCACCCCCAGGGTTCCCAGCGCTTCGATCAGACCGCCCATCGGTCGTTGGGGAAGCCGGCCCTGTCCTACGATGCGCGTCGATCCGGGAACCAGGGCCCCAAACGCGAGGAGAGATCGGGCGGTGAGACCGGACTCCCCCACGTCGATGGGGTGGGGAGAGGCCACGAACACCCCGCCGCTCCCCTCGACCCCCCAACTGCCGTCGGCTTCGTCGATCGAAACCCCTAGGCTGCGCAAGGCTCCTCGAGCGGCGTCGGTGTCCCCCGAATCCAGCGGATGGCCAAGATGCGACGTTCCTGCGGCGGACCCTGCCGCAAAGAGGGCGCGAATGGTCAGCGACTTGGAGCCTGGCGGTCGCACGGTCGCTTCGACCGGGCCTGTCTTCACTGTCACCAGGCGACTGCTCATCCTTCAACCGTCCCCGATCCGAGCAGACGGCTGATTTCCTCGATGGAGAGCAGCCTCGATTCCCCGGGCTTCAAGGACTGGTCGGAAAGCGGCCCGATGCCCGTCCTCACCAGGCGCAGCACCTCGTGCCCGAGCGCCTCGAACATCCGTCGTATCTCGCGGTTGCGGCCTTCGCCCAGGACCAACTCCACCATGGTCTCATCTTGGCGGCGGCTCACCACCCGTGCGGAGAGGGCGCGAGCCGGCCCATCGTCGAGGTCGACGCCTGTCGTCAGGCGGCGGATCTCGGAGGCCGTGGGGCGGCCCGCGATCACCGCCACGTACTTCTTGGTGATCCCGTACCTGGGATGGGTGACCCGATTGGCGAGCTCTCCATCGTTGGTGAGCAGGATCAGTCCCTCCGAATCGGAATCGAGGCGCCCCACCGGATAGAGACGGCGCTCAGTAGGAGCGAGGTCGACGATCACGGGGCGCCCCTGGGGGTCGGATGCAGTGCTGATCACACCCACCGGCTTGTAGACGAGATAAGTCTCCAGTTCGGGGTTCAAGGGGATCGGCACTCCGTCGATCGTCACCAGTTGCGTCGAGACGTCAACCCGGTCACCGAGGCCGATGATGCGCCCATCGACGGCTACTTTCCCCGAGGCTATGGCCTCCTCGGCCGAGCGTCGCGACATCAGCCCCGAGTTGGCTATCGCCTTTTGGGCGCGGACCGGCTCCGACACGACCTCACCCATTCCCGGGGCGGAGGGTCTCCTCGAGGGAATCGACTATCTCGGCCGGCGGGATGTGGTCGGCGAGGGGCGGCAATTGACTGAGCGATTCGAGACCCAGCTTCTCGAGAAGGAGGTCAGTCGTCACGTAGACCGCGGGGTTCCCAGGAATATCGAGACGTTCCTTTTCCTCGATCAGCCCGAGACGTTCCAGAGTGCGGACCGCGGAGTCCGAGTCGACGCCCCGAATCTCTGAGATCTGGCTCCTTGCAACGGGTTGTCGGTAGGCAATCACCGACAGGGTCTCGATGGCGGCCGGTGACAGTCTTCGGGCGGTGGCCGATGTGGAAAACCGCTCCAGATACGGATAGGCGTCGGGGTGTGAATAGAGACGCCAGCCACCGGCCACGGAGCGCAGCACAATGCCGGCGCCCCGCCGTTCCAGGTCCTGGCGCAACTCTTCGAGCAACTCCTCTACCCGTTTTCTCGGGATCTCCAGAACTTCAGCCAGCTCGCCTATCGGCACCGGGGTCTCGGTAACGAAGAGCACAGCCTCCAGAGCGGCGGTTTCATTCACGACGCCGCCCATTCCGAGGTCAGGTCGACACCGTCGACGTCACGATGTTCCACCCGTATCGCACCCAGCCAGTCATCCTGTGAGATCGCAATCAAGCCCCACCGTGCCAGCTCGAGCAGGGCCAGGAAGTAAGCCGCCACCTCGACAGGGCGTGAGCAGTGTTCGGTGAGGTCGTCGAAGCTCGACATCGTCAGCTCGGCGACCCTGCTTCGCAGCTCGTCGATCGCATACTCCACGGAAGGGAGGTCGAGATCGAGATGATCGAGATCGGGCTCGGCATCCCTCCTGCTTAACGTCTTGACTGCAATCGCCGCCAGACCGGCCGGGTCAACCGGGACCTCGAATTCGGCAGGCACCACATTGATTCGCTGATCCATTCCCGAGGTCCTGGGCACGTAGCGATTCGCCTCCTGGAGACGTCGGAGTAGGACCGCGCCCACGTCCTTGAAGGTCACACAAGCCAGCAGGCGGGAAAGAAGGCGGTCGCGCTCCTCGACGAGCGCCAGTTCCTCGTCCATGTCGAACTCACCCCGACCCGGAAGGAGGGACTGCGCCTTCAACTGGATCAAGGTGGCGGCAATCAGGGTGAACTCCGAGGTGACCTCCAGATCCATGCCTCTCATCTCCTCGAGGAACGAGATGTACTCGGTGACCACGCCGGTCAAACCGACCGCCGTCACCTCGACCTGGTGCTTGGAGATGAGCTGCAACAACAAGTCCAGGGGCCCCTCGAACACGGTGGTCTTGACATGAAACGACATCAGTTGCCAGATCAGGATATTCAGGGGTGGTTCTTGGCCCAGGTCTTTGGTGGTTGGTCGGCTCTTTGCAGGAGGTCCCAGGTGCCGGCTTCGATCGTCGGGGGGCGCCTTCGGTGATGATGCCGGGCGAACTCCACCACCAATGCCTCTGCGCCCAAGGCCTCCAATTCCCCAGCGGCGATCTCACCGTGATCCCGATAGGCGAGGAGGCGCCCACGAAGAGGGAAACGAAAAATGATCAACAGGGACGCCAGGATGCGCCCGAACAGTCCGAGCCGGGCGTGACGCTTTCCGACATCGTGGAGTAGTCCTGCCCTGATCGCGGCCCGATCGTCGGTGTCGGAATCGATCACGATCAACGCCGCGCTGTAACCATGACGCTGATCTGCATCTGATTGGGCGAAGAAGATGGAACGCTCCCCTTCGCCCAGCCAATCGCGGACCATTGCTTGCTCGGTCTCGAGGAGAGGTCGTGCCCGGAGCACGTCGAAAAACCGTCGTGTCAGATGGCTCAGAGAGCCAGGCACTCGATCAGCCTGCGACCTTGCTCTTGCAGTTGACACAGAGGACCGACTCGGGACGGTATTCGAGACGAGCCGGGTCGATCTCATTGCCACAGTTGTCACAGATCCCGTAGGTCCCAGCCTCGATGTGAGCCAAAGCCCGGTCGACGTCGTCGAGCTGGGTCTTCAGCGACTCGACCAGGCCGAGGACCTCGGTTCGCTCCGCAGTCACCGCGGCGGCGTCGGCAAAGCTCCCACCGAAATCGATGTCGGCTCGAAGATCGCCGGTCTCCGCGGCACCGAGCTCTGCCAGTTGATGCACGAGATGGGCACGCTCCTCTCGAAGCGCCTTCTCCGCACTGACGATGTCGAAGGACATCAACGGCTCCTCGGGTGTGCCTGGACGTAGACCTCCACGAGATGGGTAGCACTGACCTTCGTGTAGATCTGGGTAGTGCTGATCGTAGCGTGACCCAGGATTTCTTGTACGGTCCTGAGGTCAGCGCCGGATTCCACCATATGGGTGGCAGCGGAGTGCCGAAGCACATGGGGTGACACTTTCTCAGGGTCGATTCCGGCCTTGGAAGCATTGATTCGCACCACATCGAACGCCCCCTGGCGGGTCAATCGACGTCCCCGCAGGTTGAGGAACAGCGGGTCGCCGCGCTGGCCTCGGGCAAAAAGGGTGAGACGATCCGGGAGCCATCGGCCGATGGCAAGAACCGCTTTGCTCCCCAGGGGAACCAATCTCTGCTTCGAGCCCTTGCCGGTGACCAGGGCCACCCGGTCTTCGAGGTCGATCCTCCCCAGGTCGATCCCGACCGTCTCGGACACGCGAGCCCCGGTTGCATAGAGGAACTCGAGAAGAGCCGAATCGCGTCTTCCCTGCTGGGTGGAGAGATCGGGAGCCTCGATCAAACGGAAGGTCTCATCGATGGTCAACGCCTTGGGAAATGGGTCGGTGCGACGTGGGGAGTCGATGAGAAGGGTCGGATCTGCCGTCCGCACCCCTTCAATCACCAGGAATCGATGAAGACCCCGCACCGCGGCAATCTTGCGGCTCACGCTGGACATCGCCAGGCCCCGGTCGTGGAGGTGGCTGACAAAGGCCTCCACCAAACCCGGGTCGGGCTCCCGAGTCTCGAGAAACGCCAGGTACTGGTCTAGGTCACGCCGATAGGCGCTGATCGTGTTCTGGGCCAGGCCGCGCTCGACCCGAAGCGCAACGAGGTACTCCTCGACACATTCAGGAAAACTCGGTGACCCCGAGCTCACCTCGAGGCAAGAGCCTCGGCGGGCGGGACGTGGGCTACGCCAAGGCTTTCCGCCACCGCCGGATGGCAAACGACCTCACCAACGACGTTGACTCCGGCCAGGAGCTCGGGATGCACTTTCACTGCTTCCTCCACCCCCTTGGAAGCCAGACTCACCGCATAGCGAAGCGTGGCATTGGTCAGGGCGTAGGTCGAGGTGTGGGGCACCGCTCCAGGGATGTTTCCGACCGCGTAATGGACCACGTCGTGTACCTGATAGACCGGATCGGTGTGGGTGGTCTCCTTCGATGTCTCGAAGCAGCCCCCCTGGTCGATGGCGACATCAACCAGAACCGCCCCCTTCTTCATCCGCCGCACCATGTCCTCGGTGACCAGCTTGGGGGCGGACGCTCCCGGAACCAGAACGGTGCCGATGACCAGGTCGGCTTCCAGGACCTGCTCCTCGAGGGTGAGCTTGTTTGAATGGAGCGTCAGAACCCTTCCCTCATGTAGAGAGTCGAGCCAACGGAGCTTGTCGATATCGGTGTCCAAGACCACCACATCGGCTTGCATCCCGATGGCGATCAGGGCGGCGTTGGAGCCCGCCATCCCGCCACCGATGACCACCACCTTGCCCCTGCGAACCCCGGTGACACCACCGAGCAGCACGCCACGCCCGCCTTGGGTCCGTTCCAGGAAATAGGCACCAACCTGGGTAGCCATTCGCCCGGCGATCTCAGACATCGGTGCCAGCAGTGGCAGCGACCGGTCCGGCATCTGCACCGTCTCATAGGCGATGGCGATCACATCCCGCTTTTGAAGCCCGGCGGCCAGGTCGGGATATGCGGCGAGATGGAGATAGGTGAAGAGGATCTGGCCCGGTCGGAACATCTCGATCTCAGCCGGCTGGGGCTCTTTGACCTTGAGGATCAGGTCCGCCCCGGCAAAAACATCGCTCGCGCTGGGAACGATCGTCGCTCCCTGGGTCTGAAACTCGTCGTCGTGGATGCTCGAGCCCTCACCGGCGCTCTTCTCGATGAGCACCCCATGACCACGATCGGTCAGTTCCCGGACCCCGACCGGGGTTATCGCCACTCGGTGCTCGTCGGTCTTGATCTCTCTGGGCACACCGACGATCAAGGTTGGGTCCTCCTGCGGGTATTCAATCGTCGTTCAGGCTATACAGCGGAAGCCCTCGTTGCCTCAATCGGCAGTGAGGTCGATGGCTTCCAACTCTGGCTGCTCGGCGCCACGTCGCCGACGTGCCGCGGCCTCGATGAGACCGGAGAACAGGGGATGTGGTCGATCCGGCCTGGACCGCAATTCAGGATGGGCTTGAGTTCCGATGAAGAAGGGGTGATCGACCAATTCGATGTACTCGACGAGGTTGTCATCGGGAGACAGGCCCGAGAGCCTCATCCCCGCCGTCTCGAGGTCCTTGCGGTACTTGTTGTTGACCTCCCAACGATGCCGGTGACGCTCGTACACGAGCTCGCTCCCGTAGAGGGCTCTCACCTTCGAGCCCTCGGCCAGCTTGGCGGCATAGAGACCGAGGCGCATCGTGCCCCCCATCTCTTCCACATCCTCCTGGCTCGCCATGAGATCGATCACCGGGTGCGGGGTCGAGGGGTCGAATTCGGTGCTGTTGGCATCAGCGAGACCGATCACGTTGCGAGCCAGTTCGATGACGGCGCATTGCAGCCCCAGACATAGGCCAAGTAGAGGAACCCCGTTCTCCCTGGCGAATCTGATGGCCTGGATCTTGCCCTCGACGCCTCGGTAGCCGAATCCGCCCGGAATCACGATCCCGTCCAGGCCCTCGAGATAGGAGTCGGCCAGAAGTCCGGTCAGTTCGTCGCTGGGAACCCAGCGGAGGTCGAGTCGGAGACCATGCTCGGCGGCGCCGTGCTTGAGCGCTTCCACCACAGAGAGATAGGCATCGGGGAGGTCGACGTACTTGCCGACGATCCCGATGGTGACTGATTCGGTGGCCGCAAGAGCCTTGTGGACCATTGCCCGCCACGAGTCCAGGGCCGGAGGGCCGGTGACCAGACCAAGCCGGTCGCATATCACCTTGTCCAGCCCTCCTTCATGCAGGACCAGGGGAACCTCGTAGATGTCGGCGACGTCTGGAGCCGCGATGACCGCCCTCGGCTCTACGTCGCAGAAAAGGCTGATCTTCTTGCGAACGCCCTCGTCGATGGCACGGTCGGACCTGACGATGATCACGTCCGGGTGGATTCCCTTGCTTCGCAACTCTGCAACCGAGTGCTGGGTCGGCTTGGTCTTTAACTCTTCGGAGGCGGCTATGTAGGGAACAAGGGTCACGTGGACATAAGCGACGTTCTCCCGTCCGACCTCATTGCCGTACTGACGGATCGCTTCCAGGAAGGGGAGGCTCTCGATGTCACCGACCGTTCCGCACACCTCGGTGATCACCACATCCACATCCTGTTCACCGACCCGGCGGATCCGGTC
>CAZSMJ010000049.1:0-14503 GCA_964608055.1 uncultured Acidimicrobiaceae bacterium
CGCCCGCACCTAGGAGGTCGTTGGCCAGACGAGATCGACACCACCTTCGGCGAGCAGAGCTTCTACTTCCGCACGCAGCGCGCCCGAATGGATCCGGTCCTCCAGATTTCGTCCCGGACAGGAGGTCGCGGCGTAGTCGCCGTGACCAGCGATGGTTGAGGGTGAGACGTCGTAGCGGTCGGAGGCCCAGGCCAACACTTTCACGAGAGACTCGTATTGGGCGGCCGTGGGTTTCTCCACCTCGAAGTTGCCCTCCACCACGACCAGGAAGTGGCCGGTGGTGTCATAACTGGTCGCGGTGTCCCCCCGATAGGCCGGGTTCCGTCCCTCGTAGACCGTGCCGTCGACCCCGATCAACACGTGATAGGCGATGTCGGGCCAACCCTGGCCCGACATATGCCAGTTCTGCCATCCCCGGAACTGGGAGGGACCGGTCACGCCGGCTTGGTCACCGGCATGATGAACGGTCAGCCTGACGACGGTATGAGGCAGCATTCGCTCCAGCTGCGGCGGGCGGGCACCCCACTCGCCCCGCGACACCACAGGGACCGCGGGGATGAGACATCCTGGTGGCGGGCTGTCCCCTCCGGGTAGCACACCGAAGTCTCCAGCCACCGGTAGTCCGGTCCGAAGACCGTAGGCGAGCGTCTCATCAGCCACGCCCTGAGTGTTCGTGTAGCGCAGGTAGCTGGTGCAGTTCGAGGGTCGGAAGAGGCCCACCGACTCCGGGCCCGGAGCACCTCGGCCCGCCCATTCTGCGGCGACCACCTTGTCCCCTGCGTTACCGAAAACGAACGACGAGTCGGCAACCCCCTGGGTGTGGGTGAACCGGAAGTAAACAAGACCGGTGGATTCGCGGTGGAGACCGATCTCGTCGATGCCGTCATTGTCGAAATCGCCGACGTAGGGCTTGTCGCCCGGGTTGCCGAAGAAGTAACTGAAGTCTGCTGCTCCGAGGCCGCCGTCGTTGGCACCCAGTGTATTGACAATGAATACCCGACCCTGGGACGGCCGGTAGATGGACACGGTGTCGCAGTCGTCTCCGTTGAAGTCGCCGGCGAGAGGGATGTCTCCTGGGTTGCCGAAGAAGAACTGGATGTCAGCGACACCCTGGCTGTTGGAGTTGCGGAGGTAGACGAATCCGTCGGATTGTCGGTACAGGCCCGGCGTCTCGTCACCGTCACAATCCCAGTCACCGACCATCGGAAGGTCACCGGGGTTGCCGTAAAAGAACCTGGTGGTCCCGCCGTTCGCCGAGCTTCTGAGATACCACTCTCCTGTGGCGGTATCGACAATCCCGATCGAGCCTTCCTGTGCCATCCCTGGTCCAGCCGT
This sequence comes from uncultured Acidimicrobiaceae bacterium, assembly GCA_964608055.1. GTDB lineage: Bacteria > Actinomycetota > Acidimicrobiia > Spongiisociales > ZC4RG35 > JALYNX01. Next base: position 1,336 of record CAZSMJ010000049.1, read on the forward strand.
GGCGAGGATCAGCAGGGCGGCGGTCAGGGCGGTAGTGAGATGACGACGCATGTCTCCGCCTATTCGTCGGGTGTTGGCAACTTACCTCACCACGCCGGCTTCGGGGCTTCGGGCGGCACACGCTCGGCCACAGCTAACCATGAGGACCCATTCCGGGCGTCGGCGGCACCTCGGTGATGATCCTCGCTCCCTTCCTGAACGTGAGATAGCTCCACGCCCAGGACGCCAGAACGAAGAACCGGTTCCGGAACCCGATCAAATAGAAGATGTGGATCGCCAGCCAGGCCAACCAGGCGGGAAACCCGGAGAAGTCGAACCGGGGAAAGTCCGCCACTCCCCGTGCTCTACCGATCGTTGCCAGAGATCCCTTGTTCCGATAGCGGAACTCCGGCCGAGCCTGTCCAGCCAGATCCGACTTGATGGCACGGGCGGCATGTCGCCCCATCTGCATCGCAGCCGGGGCCACTCCGGGTACGCCAGGAACCACCGCCAGGTCTCCAACCACGAACACCTCATGATGGCCTGGCAGCGACAGATCCTGGTCGACAACCACCCGCCCTGACCGATCGGTTTCCGCCTCCAACGCGGCTCCGAGGGCCGACGCCTTCACCCCCGCCGCCCAGAGCACATTGGCCGCTTCGATCCGCTCTCCCCCGACCAGAGTCACCCCAGAAGCGTCAACGTCCTCGACCAGCGCGCCAGTGCGCACCTCGACACCGAGACTCTCCAACTGAAGACGTGCGCTCTCGGACAGACTGTCCGGATAGACCGGCAGCACCCGATCAGTCCCCTCCACCAGGATCACCCGGGCCGAACCGGGATCGATGGCATGAAACTCCCGCTCCATGGAATGGACTGCAATCTCGATCAACGCCCCGGCGAGCTCGACTCCTGTGGGCCCACCTCCCACCACAACAAAGGTCAGCAGCCTCTCCGCCGACTCTGGGTCGCGTTCGGCCGCTTCGAAGGCCGCCAGGATTCGGCCCCGGACATGGAGCGCGTCCTCGATCGTCTTCAAGCCGGGTGCCCTCTCGGCCCATTCGTCCCTTCCGAAGTAGGAGTGGGTGGCGCCCGCAGCCATGATCAGATACTCGTACGCGACCTCGGAGCCGTCGTCGAGTCGGACCACTCTCCGATCGAGGTCGATGCCGGTCACCTCCGCGAGGAGGATTCGGCTGATGTTGGACTGGCGCCGGAAGATGGACCGGATCGGATAGGCGATGTCACTGGGGTTGAGAGCTGCGGTCGCCACCTGGTAGAGCAGGGGTTGAAACAGATGGAAGTTCCTCCGATCGATGATTGTCACGTCGACCGGCGCTCCCTTCAGCTCCTTGGCCGTGTTGAGACCGGCGAAACCCGCCCCGACGATCACGACTTTGGGAATCCAGCTCATTTCCCCAGCGCTACGGCCAACGCCCTCAGGGCGCGGGCTCGATGGGAGAGACGGTTCTTCTCGGTCAGAGACAACTCGGCGAGGGTGCGCCCATCGACTTCGAACACCGGGTCGTAACCGAAGCCCTGGTCGCCCCGTCGTTCCAGTGTGATCACGCCGTCGACCGAGCCCTCGGCGACTAACTCGACTCCGTCGGGAAAGACCAGGGCAACCACGGTCCGGAAGCGGGCCCGGCGATCGAGGATCCCCTCCATCTCGTCGAGCAAGAGCACGACGTTCTCGGAATAGCTGGCATTCTCCCCTGCGAAGCGTGCAGTGTTAACGCCTGGCCGACCTCCCAATGCGGCCACCTCCAAACCGGTGTCGTCGGCCACGGCCGGCAACCCGACAGCTACTGACACGACCCTCGCCTTGAGCAGGGCATTCTCCTTCAGGGTGTGCCCGGTCTCCTCGACGTCGGGCCAGTCCAAACCGCGGACGATCTCCTCGGTTACCCCGAGCGGCCCGAGGACGTCTTCGATCTCGGTGATCTTGTCCGAATTCTTGGAGGCGACGACCAGCCTCGGGATCACCCTGCGACCGCCTCCCGCTGAAGGGCGTGAAGCTCCGAGATCCCTTTGGTGGCCAGGTCAAGGAGCCCGTCGAGATCCGAGCGGGTGAACGGGGCACGCTCCGCGGTGCCCTGCACCTCCACCAGTAGGCCTCGTCCCGACATCACGACATTCATATCGACCTCGGCAGCCGAGTCGCTCTCGAAGTCCAGATCCAGCTTCTGGTCGCCCTCGACAATCCCTACCGAAACCGCCGCCACCTCGTCGATGATCGGATTGCGCGCGATGACTCCCCGCTGCAAACCGTCTTCGAATGCCTGATGCAATGCAACCCAAGCTCCGGTGATGGCGGCGGTCCGGGTGCCGCCATCGGCTTCGATGACGTCACAGTCGACTCTGGCCATTGCCTCACCCAGCGCCTTCAGGTCGACCGCGGCCCGGAGCGATCGCCCGATTAGACGAGAGATCTCCTGGGCACGACCCCCGGACACGTGGTCACGTCGCACCCGCTCTGAGGAGGCTCCAGGCAGCATCGCATACTCGGCCGTGACCCAGCCCCTGCCCGAATCCTTCATCCACCTCGGCACTTCAGCCTCGACGGATGCCGTGCACAGGACCTTGGTCCGCCCGAATGAGATGAGAACCGAGCCAGGGGTGGCCTCGGTGAACCCCAACTCCATGGATACCGGGCGCAGCTGATCGTTTGCTCGCTCGGTCATCGAAAACCCAAACTAGACATCGAACTGGGCTCCCGGGGTTGCGACTGCAACCGGGCGGTCGAAGGTGAGCTCGGCCTCGTGAACCGACTTGGCGACGTCGAGATACGGTGGAATGTGGGTCAGCACCAGTCGCTGCGCCCCGACCTCGCGGGCGATCTTCCCGGCCTCGGAGGCTGTCAGGTGATGGGGATAGTCGTTCAAACCGCGCTCGCCCTGATAGGCCGCCTCGCTGAGAAGCACATCTGCATCCTTCGCCAACTTCCTCCAGTCACCTTGCGGGCCGGTGTCACCCGTGAAGAAAAGACCCCGGCTGTTGGCTTCCCATCGTGAGCCAACGGTGGGAACCGAGTGGTCCATCTCGACGAAGCTCACGGTGAGACTGCCGAGCTCGACGGTGTCACCGGTCCAAACCGGGTGGAAGTCGTAACACCGATCGAGATGCGAACCCTGGCCTTGGTCGAGAAAAGAGGACAAACGGTCCCATACCGATTGCGGTGCATACAAAGGGACCCCGGTCCTCGGCTCTGGTCGGTAGGTCCATGAGTGAAAGGCCGTCATCAGGTCAGAACAGTGGTCAGGGTGCTGGTGGGAGATCACGATCGCGTCGATCAGGTCAGGCTCGACCGGGAGGGCGGTGAAAGTGTCCGGACCGGCGTCGCACCAGACCCGGGTCCCGTCCTGTTCGATGAGATAGCCGGAGGCCGGCCGGCCCGGGACCGGGAACGTGCCCGACGAGCCCATGACATGGACCCTCACGGCGCGAGCCTTTCCATGACCCAATCCGCTCCGGCTCTCGTATAACGGACCCGATCGTGGAATCGATTGGGCTGGCCTTGCCAGAACTCGACCGTGTCTGCCGACAACCGCCATCCACCCCAGGATTCGGGTCTGGGCACCGCCTTGTCGCGGAACTCGGCGTCGAGAATCTCGAAACGCCTGTCCAGCTCCTCACGAGAGCCGATCAGCGTGCTCTGTCTCGATGCATGTGCGGCGATCTGGGATCCTCGGGGCCGACTCGCAAAATAGCCATCGGCGAGCTCGGGCTCCACCGCCGTGACCGGGCCTTCGAATCGAACCTGGCGGTGGAGGAGGGTCCAAACGAAAGTGGCGGCCGCCCACGGATTGGCCTCGATCTCGACACTCTTCCTCGAACCGAGACCGGTATAGAACACCATGCCCCTGTCGTCGAAGCCTTTCATCAGCACGGCCCGACCGGATGGTCGCCCGTTGGCGGCGGCAGTGGAGAGAACGAAGGCATTCGGCTCGTCGATGCCCGCGGCCACGACCGCGGAAAACCACTCGTCGAATTGGGTATAGGGGTCGGCCGCCATCTCCCCCTCGACGAGTCCCTGGGCCTCGTACTCCCGGCGAAGACGGGCGATCCGGTCGTCAGTCACGATTCCGACGATAGCCTCGCCGGTGTGAGCCAGGACCCTCGCCTCCCAACTCGCATCAGGATCTGGCGTGGCCTGCGGCGACTATGCCCGCGTTGCGGCGGAAGGGCATTCAGCAGCTACTTTCGGATGAAGGATCACTGCGACCGATGTGGGCTGAGATTCGAGCGCGAGGAGGGCTATTGGGTCGGTGCGTTGATCATCAACACGACGGTCACCTTCGGGACCTTTCTCGTCGTTTTCGTCGGGGGAATCCTCATCACCTGGCCCGAAGTGCCCTGGGCGGGGATCGGAGTGATCACGGTCGTAGCCAATGGCGCCATCCCCGTTCTCTTTTACCCCGTGTCCAAGACCCTCTGGATGGCCCTCGAGCTCGGCTGGCACCCGCTCGAGGACGGGGAGATCGAGGCCGCGGCTGCACGCAGCCCCACACCCGGTAGCTGAGGGTCAGAGCCTCTTTGCCACCTCGTCGAGCATCACTTCGGTAGCGCCGCCCCCGATGGACGCGATCCGGACGTCGCGGTAGAGACGCTCGACGGCGGTCTCGGCGATGAAACCCATCCCTCCGTGGAACTGGACACAGTCGTAAAGAACCCGGTTCGCCAACTCGCCGACAAAGGCCTTCACCTCCGAGACCTCTCGAACCGCATCTTCGCCCTGATCGATGAGCCAGGCGGCCCGGTAGGTGAGCTCGCGGCCGGCGTCGATCTCGGTTTGTCGCAGCGCCAATCGTTGCCGTATCGCCTGCTTTTCCCACAGCGCCGAACCGAAAGCTCGGCGTTGCTTGACGTAGTCGACGGTCAGTTCCAGAGCCCGCTGCGACTCACCGAGCGCCTGGCCCATGATGGCGAGACGCTCATTCTGGAAGCTGGACATGATGTAGTAGAAGCCCCGATTCTCCTCGCCGACCAGGTTGTCCTCGGAAACCCATACGTCCTCCAGGACCAGTTCGGCGGTGTCGCTGGCGCGCCATCCCATCTTGTCGAGCTTGCGTCCGGTGGTGAAGCCGGCGGTCCCTCTCTCGACCAAGAAGATCGAGACTCCGCGCGATCCCTTCACATCAGGATTGGTTTTGGCCGCGACCAGGACCACATCTGCGATGGACCCGTTCGTGATGAACATCTTGGTTCCGTTGAGGACAAAGCCGTCACCCTCTCGACGTGCGGTGGTCCGGATCGCGGCCACATCCGACCCGGCATCAGGCTCGGTGATCGCGATCGCGGTCAGCGCCTCGCCGCTTGCGAATTTGGGCAGCCAACGCGCTTGTTGCTCGGGCCGGCCGAAATTGACCACGTATGGCGAGGCGAGGTCGGTGTGGACCAGCACCGTGATGGTGAACCCGCCGAACGTGGAGCGACCCAGCTCTTCGGCGAACACCACAGATGCCATGGCGCCCAGCCCGATCCCTCCGTGCTCTTCGGGTATCCGCAGCCCGAAAAACCCGAGCTTTCCCATAGCCGCGAGGACCTCACGGGGGACACCCTCGGTTTCCCACGCCGCCGCGTTGGGAACGATCTCACGCTCGACGTAGGTCCGAGTCTGGTCGCGCACCGCCTCCAGATCCTCGGTCATGTAGATCGATTTCACTGGTCCGCCTCCGCCGCGAGGAGAGCCCGCCCGGCTTTGCTGTTGTATGTCAGGTCGTGCGCTTTGCAGAAGTCATAGGCCACCACGGCCACCCCGACGGTGTCGATGCCGTGGCTGATCCCCAGGCCGTCGAGCAGCCAGACGACGTCCTCGGTTGCGACATTCCCGGTGGCTCCCGGGGCATAGGGGCAGCCCCCCAGCCCACCGGCCGAAGAGTCCAGCTTGTCGATCCCACGTTCCAAAGCCACAACCGTGTTGGCGACCGCTTGCCCGTAGGTGTCGTGGAAGTGGACACCCACCCGGTCCGCACCCACTCGACCGAGCACTTCGTCGAGGAGCCGGTCGATATGCGCAGGTGTCGCCTTGCCGATGGTCTCCCCCAGGAACACCTGATCCACTCCCCACTCCACCAGGGTCTCGGCGAGATGGGCCACCCAATCGGGATCCTGTTCCCCCTCGAAGGGGCAGTGGGTAGCGGTCGACACGTAACCACGGAAGCTGATCCCGCTCGGAGCCTCGGAAAGGATTCGTCTGATTCGATGCATCGACTCGTCCACTGTTGCGTTGAGATTTCGTTGGCTGAAGGTGTCGGAGGCCGCCGTCAGGAGACCGACCCGGGTGACACCGGCCTTGAGCGCCGCTTCCAGGCCCTTCATGTTGGGAACCAGACCCCACAAGTCGAGGTCGTGGCGAGATTCCAGACCGGCAATGACCCCAGCCGCATCGGCCATCTGGGGAACCGCTTTGGGGCTGACGAATGACACCGCATCGAAAGAGCGCAATCCGGCGTCGGCGAGGGCCTCGATCAGATCGATCTTGGATTGGGTTGGGATCGTGACACCGAGAGACTGCAACCCGTCACGGGAAGACGACTCTGTGATCCACACCCTGGAGGGCAGGCTGCTCACGCCAGAGACGGTACCCGGCGGTCGGACCCAATCTCCGGCTCAGCCCTCGAGCTTGAGATGGACGTAGGTCTCGATCCGGCGGACATGTGCCCCGCTTCGCCCGAGCCGATTTCCGATCTCCCCGTAGCTCTCGCCCCGGGCGCGGAGCTTGATAACTACACGCTCCAGGGGACGAAGTCGGCCATCTCCAACGTCCTGGCTCAGCGGCGACCCCACCCTCAAATCGATCATCTGGAGGATCCTGATCACAGTGCCCGGCTTCTTGCCGACGCGTCGCGAGATCTCGGGTATCCCGAGACCGGCCTCGCTAAGACGAATAATGACCCTCTCGATTGGTCGTAGGTCCTGGTGTCCCATCCCTGCTCCTTCTATCCGAGAACCGCATCCTCCCGATAAGGCTCGATCATGATGCATTCCCCCGGGCATTCCTCAGCAGACTCGATCGCATCTGCGATGAGTGCGTCCGGAATGCGGGCCAGGCCACGGGACCCATCCGGGCCGTGACCTTCACCTTCCTCGTCATCGAAGACGACAGTCCGACCGAAATGCTTGGCCTCTTCCTTGACAACCCACAGGCCGTCGTCCCTGCCGACGAAGACATCCGGTGTGATCTCCTCGCAAATGCCGTCGCCGGTGCAGAGGTCCTGGTCGATCCAAACCATCAATTGCGTTTTTTCGGCCATGTCCTCACCTCGATCTGTAAGGCCGTTACTCCGACCCTATCGGATTGGGATCGGCTCCAGGACAAACACCCGGATCTGGCGGTGCGGCGCGCGCTCTCCATATTTGAGATAGCCGGGATAGACCGACCCGGCCAGCGTCCAGATACCCGGCTCCTCGTCGGGCCGGGCCGGTCTGGCCCGACCCGTCACCGAGACATCTCCAAGCGAGACGGTCACGATTGGGTCGTTCTCGATGTTGAAGACCCATCCCGGAGTCTGTTGTCGGCCAAAGCTGGTCCCTAGCAACGCAAGATCGTCGCCGACCGGGAACGCGATCAGGGGAACGGTGCGCGGCACGCCACTGCGGGCGCCGGTGGTGGTGAGCCAAATCGGTGGTAGCCCGCTGAGAATGGAACTGAGGGTCGCCCGGCCAGAAGTCACCCGTAGCGTGAACCGATCGAGCGGCGGAAGGATCTTTGGCATCATCGCGGATACCGGCTTGGTCGAAGCGAACCTCACAACCCAGCGTTGAACTGTGTTCTGAGCCCGAAACTGGTATCCGAGCTCGGATGAGAGTCCCATGTGGGGATCGTAGAATTGTGGAGGTGCGGGGAGTCGAACCCCGGTCCGTCGAGCCCTCAGCGTTGGCATCTCCGAGCGCAGTCGTCAGCGAGCTTCGGCGACGGGAACTCTGACGACGAGTTTTCCCATGCCTATCCGGAATTGTCTTAGCCCCACGGTCCCGAAACCCCGTGGAGAGCGTCCCGCAGTGCGGCGCCCGATCCCTGCCGTGCGGGAGCCGGCCGGGCGGACGGGCTACTTAATTAGGCAGCCAGTGCGAAGTTATCTTCGGCACTTATTGGTTTTTCCGGTTTGTTGACGAGGCCCCGGAGACCCCGGCTCGCTTCCAACGCATCAACACTCGACGTCGAAACCGTTTCACCCCCATGGATAGGGACAGGTTAATCGGCGGGAGCTCCTACCCCGCAAGAGCCGCTTCCGCGGCCGCATGGCGCCATATGTGGCGCCGCGTACCTGAGGTACGTGGCGCCGTATCTGGCGCTATCCGTGCGTGGTACGCGTTCTGCGGGCGTTGGAGGCGGCCCGTTCGATCTCTCGGTCATGATCACGGTCGCGAAGGGTCTGGCGTTTGTCGTAGGAGGTCTTGCCTTTGGCCAGGCCGATCTCGACCTTGACCTTGCCCTCCTTGAAATAGACCTGGAGTGGGACCAACGTCAAGCCCTTCTCGGCCACCTGGCCGGCGATCCGGTCGATCTCGCGGCGGTGCAACAGCAGCTTGCGATCCCGCTCAGGCTCATGCCCACCCTCCCGCGCGAACTCGTAAGGGCCGATGTAGGAGCCGACGAGGAACATCTCCCCGCCACGCACCAGGCCGTAGGAGTCCTTGAGATCCATCCGACCCTCGCGCAACGACTTGACTTCGGACCCGAACAGGACCATGCCGGCCTCGAAGGTCTCCACCACGCTGTAGTTGTGCCGGGCGCGGCGGTTGGTGGCGATCACCTTGGTCCGCCCGGAGGGTTCCGAGCGGCTCAATCAAACCCTCTCCAGGGTCCCCGTTGGAACTTCTGAGCCGACACCCTCGGACTCCCGGAGATGTCTGCTGAGACCGAGCATCGATCCGACGACACCCGCCAGGACTCCGAAGACGAGGAACAACAAACCCCAACGCAGGAAGAACTCGCTGGGAACGTTGAAACGGAACAGGGCAAAACCGGCCAGAGCCTCGGCGAGCTGGCTCGATCCGAGCCAGACCACGAACACAGCGGCAGCCGCACCGAGTAAGCCTTCGATCATCCCCTCCAACAGGAACGGGATTCGGATGTACCAATTGGAGGCACCGACCAGTCGCATTATCTCGACCTCGTCGCGACGGGCGAAAATTGCCAATCTGATGGTGTTGGCGATCAGGACAACGGCGGAAAGTCCGAGGACCACGGCGAGGCCGATGCCGAGCACATTGAGCACGCTGGAGAGGTTCTGTAATTGCTCGATCGAGTCGGTCGCGGTTATCACTCGTCGGACCACCTGCTGTTGTTGCTGCAATTTGAACGCCACCGACTCGTGAAGAGCGATGTCGACCAGTTCGATGCGGATTGAAGCCGGGAGACCGGTGGGGTCGATCTCGAGCAACTCGGGCTGATCGGCGAACATCTCCTGGAACTCTTCCCAGGCACCTGTCTTGTCCACGTAGTTGGCGTCGAGGACCTCTTCCCAGGTCTGCACCTCGGTCAACAGCTGTTGATGTGAGTCGGTGGGGACCCCGTTCACCCCTGGGTCGTTGAGGAAGGCGATGACATGAACCCCCTCCTGCCAGGCAAGGGTGTTGAGTCGTAGGACCTCGCTGACCACGAGCGCGCCGAACGCCAGGATCAATGAGATAAAGACGGCGAGAACCGCGCCGGCGACCACCAACAGGTTTCGCCTCAGGTTGATCATTGCTTCGCGGATCAAGAAGATGAAACGACTCATTCCGGCACCTTCTCGTAACGACCGGCCTCTTCGTCACGCATCACGCGGCCTTGGTCGAGAGCGACGACCCGGCGCTGCATGGCGTCGACTATCGCGTGGTCGTGAGTGGCCATGACGATCGTCGTCCCTGTGCGGTTGATGCGGTCGAGGAGCTTCATGATGCCCACCGATGTCTTGGGATCGAGGTTTCCGGTGGGTTCATCGCAGAGCATTATCGGTGGTCGGTTGACGAAAGCCCTGGCAACCGAGACACGCTGCTGTTCGCCACCGGAGAGCTGTTTGGGGTATCGAGCGCCTTTGTCGGAGAGCCCGACCAGGTCGAGCACCTGCTCCACCTGGGGAGCAATGACCGACCGGGGCCGGCCGAGGACCTCCAGGGCGAAAGCGACGTTCTCCCCCACCGTCTTATTGGGTAGCAGCTTGTAGTCCTGGAACACCGTGCCCACGGAGCGTCGCAGGAACGGGATCTTCCATTTGGGAAGCGTGGTGATGTCCTTGCCCGCCACCCAGATCTTGCCTCTGGTGACCGGCTCGTCACGCAGCATGAGCCGGATCAATGTCGATTTGCCCGAGCCCGATGGCCCCACGAGAAAGGTGAATTCACCCTTTTGCATCTCGATGGAGACATCGTGGGCGGCAATGGTGCCGCCCTCGTAGACCTTGGTGACGTTTTCGAGTCGGATCATGAGATCAGAAGAAGTCTGGCAGCCTTCTGGCTCCAGCTTGCGAATCGAGGACGGTAACGCGACGAGCCCGATTACGCGGAATCTGGTGAGGCTTCATGGTTGGCTCGACGCCAGCGGAGATAGGCCTCGATGAAAGGCAGCAGGTCACCGTCGAGGACGCCCTGGATGTTCCCCACTTCCTCGTCGGTGCGAAGGTCCTTGACCATCTGATACGGCTGCATGACATAGCTGCGGATCTGACGTCCCCAGGCGGCCTCTCCCTTCTCGCCGCGAATGTCGTTGAGGTGGTCGATCCTCTCCTGGCGGGCGCGTTGTGCAAGCTTCGACTGGAGCATGGTCATCGCCCGGGCCTTGTTCTGGAGCTGTGACCGCTCGTTCTGGCACTGCACCACGATGCCGGTCGGGATGTGGGTGATTCTCACCGCCGAGTCGGTCGTGTTCACGTGCTGCCCACCCGCGCCTTGCGACCGATAGGTGTCGATGCGAATGTCGTCCTCGTCCACCTCGACCTTTGCCTGGTCCCCCAGGTCGGGAACAACGTCCACCCCTGCAAACGAGGTCTGACGTCGGGAGTTGGCATCGAAGGGGCTGATCCGAACCAAACGGTGCACCCCGCGCTCACTCTCGAGCATCCCGTAGGCGCGGTCCCCCTTCACCGTGAAGGTTGCGGACTTGATCCCTGCTTCCTCGCCCTCGGTCACCTCCTCGACAGTCACCGAGAATCCCGAGTCGGTGAGAAACCGTTGGTACATCCGGGCCAACATGTCTGCCCAGTCCTGGGCGTCGACTCCGCCGGCGCCGGCGTGGACAGTGAGGATGGCGTCCTCGTCGTCGTACTCCTCGAAGAACAGGGACTCGAGTTCCAGTTTGTCGAGGTCCGCCGAGACCTCGGCGAGCTCGGCAAGGGCCTCACTGCGAGAGGCCAGATCATCGGCTTCATGGGCCATTTCGAGCAGGACTTCCGCATCGTCGAGTTTGGCGGAAAGACCTCCGATCAGATCGAACAATGCCTCATACCTGGCGAGGCGACGGCTGACCGTCCTTGCGAGATCCGGATCATCCCAAAGCCCGGGAGCGGAGGCCTGTTCTCGGAGCTCTTCGAGCTCCTTCTCCTTGGTCTCGAGATCGAGAAAGCCGCGGGCCTCGACGAGACGCTGGCGCAGATCGGCGACGATCTCCTTCGGATCTGAGGATTCCATGCTCATGCGGTAACGGACTACGCCGCACCGTGACAGCGCTTGTATTTCTTGCCCGATCCACAGGGGCAGGGATCGTTGCGACCGACCTTGTCTGAGGTGGCCTGCTTCACCGGGCCGCCTGTGCTCAGTGGGGCAACCCTTTGGGGTTCGGTCTTGGGCTGCGACAGCTCGACGTGGAACAGGTACTTGACTGCATCGCGCTTCACCGAATCCACCATCTCGGTGAACATGTCGTAGGCCTCGCGCTGGTACTCGGACAGCGGATCGCGCTGGCCCATGGCCCGCAACCCGATCCCGGCCCGCAGGTAATCCATCTCTGAGAGATGCTCCCGCCACTTGTTGTCGATCACAGAAAGCATCACCGAGCGCTCTACCTGGCGCAGGATCTCGGACCCAAGATCCTCCTCCCGCTTCTCATAAGCCTTGGCACCGTCCTCAACCGCATAGTCGACCACCTCGTCGACACTCGGGGACTCCTCGAAGTTCGACCGCTCGATCGTGGTCGGGTAGTACTGGTTCAGCTCCAACTGCAGGGCTTCCCAGTCCCACTCGTTCCGTGGTATCTCGGGGCTGAGGGCAGTCTCCACGGTCTCGCTGATGACGGTCTCGATCCAGTCGCCGATCAGGTCGTCTCCGGCGGTGCCTTCGAGGATCGACCGTCTCCAGTCATAGATGACCTCACGTTGGCGGTTCATCACCTCGTCGTATTTGAGGACGTTCTTGCGGATCTCGAAGTTCTGTGACTCGACCTGGCGCTGTGCCCGCTCAATGGCTTTGCTCACCATCTTCGCCTCGATCGGCTGGTCGTCAGGCAGCTTCAGGCGATCCATCACGCTGGTGACCCACTCCCCCTGGAACCTCCGCATCAGCTCGTCTTCGAGCGAGAGGTAGAACCGCGACTCGCCGGGGTCGCCCTGGCGGCCGGATCGACCACGGAGCTGGTTGTCGATGCGACGGGACTCATGGCGCTCGGTGCCCACCACGTAAAGCCCCCCGGCCCCGATCACCTTCTGCTTGTCGGGAACGATCTGCAGACCGAATTCCTCGGCCAACTTCTTCTCGAGGTCGGTATAGGACGGATCGTCAGCACTCACGCCACGTCTCTTCAGCTCGGTGCGGGCCATTCCCTCGGGGTTCCCCCCGAGCATGATGTCGACACCGCGGCCCGCCATGTTGGTCGCAACCGTCACCGCACCCGGCCGCCCCGCCTGGGCGATGATGTCGGCCTCCCTCGCGTGTTGCTTGGCGTTGAGGACCTCGTGTTTGATCCCGCGCCGCTCCAACATCCTGGAGAGCTTCTCGGACTTCTCGATCGAGACGGTGCCCAGAAGAATGGGTTGGCCGAGTTCGTTCCGCTCGGCAACATCGGCCACAACCGACTCGAACTTCCCGTCTTCGCCCTTGTAGACGAGATCTCCCTGATCGCTGCGATCAACGGGTGCGTTGGTGGGAATGGCCAGGACCTCGAGCCCGTAGATCTGCGCCAGCTCGGCGGCCTCGGTCTCTGCGGTCCCAGTCATGCCTGCCAGCTTCTCGTAGAGCCGGAAGTAGTTCTGGAGGGTGATGGTGGCGAGGG
>CAZSMJ010000050.1:0-14169 GCA_964608055.1 uncultured Acidimicrobiaceae bacterium
ATCTCTGGCTTCGTGATCGGGGGCTCCAACGGCGAAGGGCCCTATCTCGAGCCCGGGGAACGCGGCCGCCTGGTCAAGACCGGTCGGCGTCGCAAGGCGCATTTCATGGTCGGGATCTCGGGCGAGTCGACACGGGTCGCCGTCCGCCAGGTGCAAGAGGCCGCCGACGCCGAGGCCGACAGCGTATTGGTGATGACCCCGACCACTGTGGCCCGAGGACGGGACGAGGCGGTCCTCCGCTTTTATCGAAGCATCGCCGACATGTCCCCTGTGCCGGTTTACCTCTACTCGGTGCCCAGTGTCACCGGCTACGACCTTCCCATCGAGTTGATCTGGCGCATCTCCCGCCATGAGAACGTCGTTGGCATGAAAGACTCCAGCGGGGACGTGGTGCGGCTCCAGTCCATCATCGACGCCACGCCACCCGGCTTCATCGTCTACTCCGGCTCCTCACGAGCCATGACCGCAGCCATGGCGGTTGGCTGCCATGGGGCGATCACGGGTTCGGGCAACTATCTGCCCGCTCTGGTGCTCCAGATCCTGGCGGCGACCAAGGACAGCCCGGAGACAGCGAGACGGCTCCAGAAGCGCCTCAGCTCGGTGAGCGTAGATGTAGAGGCCCACGGGATCCCCGGGGTGAAAGCCGCGGCCAAGGCGGCCGGCCTCGACCCCGGCTATCCCCGCGAACCGCTGACCAGACTCTCCCGGGGTGCGGAAACCTCGATTGCCAAGCTGATCTGAACCACTGCCCGTCTCTCGGGCTGACCACATTCTTGAGTTTCTACTCAAAGTCCAGCCGGCGATTACGATGCGGTATCCAGGAGACATCAAGGAGAAGAGCGTCTTGTCCAAGTTTCTCAGTGAAGAGTGGGCCTCGGAGGTCACGGCCGCTTTAGGCCAGCATCAAGGCTTCAAGAACGCGATCGGAGCGGCCGAGCTCGGAATCCAGTTCGTGGTCACCGACGGCCCGGACGGCGACGCCGAGTACTACTTGAAGTCCAGTGGCGGGAACTCGACCATGGCGGTCGGAAACCTCGAGAACGCGGACGTCACCGTGCGCCAGAGCTATGAGACCGCCGCGGCCATCTCCAAGGGAGAGTTGAACACGCAGACCGCTTTCATGACCGGCAAAGTCAAGGTCTCGGGCAACCTGGCAAAGCTGATGATGCACCAGTCGGCGATCCAGCAATGGAATCTGGCGACCACAGACCTCGAAGTCGAATACTGACCACCGACTAGTCAGTTCGCGTAAATCGAAGGGGGTCCCTGGATACCCAGCCCCGTAGAACGGATAATGTTGAAACACAGAGCACGGCGGGCGGCCGTGTCACGTCAGGGGCAAAAAATGGGCAAGGGAGAAAATAGCCGCGGAGCGACCATGGTCGAGGCCGCCATGATCTTCCCGTTGATGATCCTGCTCACCGTAACCGTCCTCGAACTCGGGCTGGCCTTCAAGGATTTTCTCACCGTCTCTTTCACGGCACGCGATGCGGCCCGGGTCGGATCGTTGGCTGGGAACGACCCGGAAGCCGATTGCGACATCGTTCAGGCGGTGGTCGCCGGCTACGGCGCCTCGGATATCACCGGGGTGACCATCAGCATCTTCAAAGCCAGCGAAGCGACCGGGGACCCCGAAGTGGGCAAAACCAACACCTGGACATTGAGGCCGGCTGGTGACCCCACGAGCTGTGACCCGATCGATTGGTCATTCACCAATGCCTGGCCGAGCACGACCCGTCAAGTCAACGTCGGACCAAGCACCAAGTTGGACATACTCGGTGTCAGGATCGACACCACCCATGACTGGGTAACCGGGCTACCGCCTTGGCGGGGAACGATCAACGTCGACCGGACCGCGCTGCAGAGGATCGAGCCGGAGGCCTTCGAATGAGACGCTGGAAGCGCGACGACGGATTCGCCCTGGCCTGGCTGGCGGTCACCCTGGTGCTCCTGATCGGCATGGCCGGCTTTGGCGTCGACCTGGGATGGATCTATCTGAACACGGCGCGAGCCCAAAAGGCCGTTGATGCCGCCGCCCTGGCCGGTGTAGTCAACCTCCCCGGCTTCATCACCCAGGCAACCATCGACGCCGAAGACGCGACCGTGGCCAACGGCTTTGACCCGGCCGGCCTGACGGTCACTCCTCTTGCCGACAACAAGCTTCACGCCGAGTTGGGGATCCGGATCGAGCCGTTCTTCCTCAGTGTCCTCGGCTTCGACTATTTCGACATCACCAGGGAAGCCACCGCCGAGTACATCAAACCGGTGCCGTTGGGTAACCCCAACAACTGCTTTGGGTGTCCCGGGGTTGGCGACTCCTGGGCCGCCATCTCATCTCAGTTCATCGACAAGGAGCATGGGGACCCGTATTCCACGCAATGTCTGGTTCCGTCGAGCCCCTCGTCGTGCGCGTCGGGCAATAGCGACTACAACCGGGGCGGGGCCTATGCCGGCTACTACTACGGGATCGAGGTGTTCGCCGGGTCATCGAACCTCACGGTCGACATCTACGACGCCATGTTCAATGGCCGACCCCAGGACGTGGAGACCGGCGATTTCGCGTTTAGCGGCAGTAGCGGCCCGACCACCAATTACTCGTTGCACATGGTCGACACCACCCCCCTGAACCCCACCGACAACCCGGCTATCGCCGGTTGCTCCTGGTCGCTCGACCCGGATGCCAACATGAACTACATCAATCAATGGGTGAACCTCTGCACCCTCGGTGGGTCGCTGACCCCCGGCATCTACGTCCTCCACGTCACTACCACGGGGGACGGGATCGCCAGCAACCATTACTCGGTCCAGGCCAATGCAGGCGGAACGCCACCTCGGGTGTACGGGATCAACGACATGTCGATCTGGTCCAACAACCTGGTCGCGAACAGTCAGCTGTATATAGCCGAGATCGAGGACATCCACGCCGGGAAGAAACTCGAGCTCCAGTTCTACGACCCGGGTGACGCCGACGCCGACTCGTTCATGACCCTGCTCTCACCCACCGGGGGCGTCCCCACCTGCAGCTGGACGGTGTGGAACCACAATCTCACTTCCCAGACCAAGCCCCCAGGGTCGGGGCCCTGCACCTGGAAAACCACCGATACCAGCGACCCAGACGGAGACGGCGATCGTCGGAACTTCAACGCTCAGTGGATCGTGGCCGTGATCGACCTCCCCGACGACCCCGCCGACATGTGTGGCGCCGACTGCTTCTGGAAGATGGAACTCGATCTCAGCCTCCCCACGGAGCGCACCACGTGGCGGGCACGGGTCATCGGCAACCCGGTGCGACTGATCCCATGAAAAACCGGGACCGCGGTGTAGCAGCCATCGAGTTCGCATTTGCCATCATCATCTTGTTGATGTTGTCCCTCGGCGCCTACGAGTGGGGAACCGGATTCTCTGACCGGATCTCGATGACCGCCGCCGTCCGAGAGGGCGGGCGGGTGGGTAGCGCCGCCGGTGATCTTGCCGACGCCGATTGCCGGATCATCGAAGCCTCCGCCGGTGCCCTCAACGGGGTCTCGGGCAACGCCGTCAAGCAACTGTGGATCTACGAATCAGACGTCGACGGAACCGTAGGTCTCAACCGTCAGATCTACCGGCCCGCCGCCGCCGCCGAGCCCGGGTTGACCTGCACCGGCGGCACATGGTTCTTGTTGGCCAATGGCTGGCCATCGGATGACCGGGAGAACCTCGGGGCGAACCGGGATTGGCTCGGGGTCAAGGTGATCGTGGATCACGCCTGGAAAACAGGGTTCCTCTGGTGGGAGGGCACAGTCCAATGGGAAGAGGACGCCGTTTTCCACCTCGAACCCGGCGTCGTCAGCTGATCTTCAGCCTCAGATCAAACCCAACGCCTGCACCGCACCCCGCTCCTCGATGAGCTCGGCGATCGAGGCGTCGATCTTGGCCCGCGAATAGTCGTTGATCTCGAGCCCGGGCACTATCTCCCAAAGCCCGTCGCGACAGATGCAAGGGAACGACGAGATCAAGCCCTCGGGAACATCGTAAGAGCCATCTGACGGAACCCCCATCGAGACCCAATCTCCTTCGGGTGTTCCCGAGACCCAGTCCCGTAGATGGGAGATAGCAGCGTTCGCCGCCGAGCCCGCAGACGACGCCCCACGGGCGCTGATGATCGCCGCCCCCCGCCCGGCCACCGTCGGGATGAAGACGTCATGTACCCAGTCATGATCGGCAACCAGCTCGTAGCCCTGTTTGCCGTCCACCTCGCAATGGAAGAGATCCGGATATTGAGTTGATGAGTGGTTGCCCCAGATCGTCATCTTCCTGACCGAGGTGACCGGACGGCCAGTCCGCAACGCCAACTGGCTGATGGCCCGGTTGTGATCCAGGCGAGTCATCGCGGTGAAGAGTCGGGAATCGAGGCCCTTGGCGTTGTTCATGGCGATGAGCGCATTGGTGTTGGCGGGGTTCCCCACCACCAGGACCTTCACCTCGCGGCTCGCCGCGGCGTCCAAGGCCCGACCCTGGACGGTGAATATGGCGCCATTGGCCGAGAGCAGATCGGAGCGTTCCATCCCGGACTTGCGAGGCATGGCTCCCACCAGGAGGGCGACCTCGGCTCCGTCGAAGGCGGTTTCGGGGTCATCGGTCTTGGTCAACCCGGCCAGGAGCGGAAAGGCACAATCCTCGAGTTCCATGGCCACCCCGTCGAGTGCGGGCATTGCGGAGGGAATCTCCAGCATCTGGAGGACGACCGGTTGCTCTCGGCCCAGCATCTCTCCGGCCGCGATCCTGAACAACAGGCTGTATCCGATCTGGCCGGCGGCGCCGGTGACCGCAACCCGCACTGGTTGGTTACTCATGTGTCGGCCAAGCTACGCGGCAGGCCCTAGGCGAGGAAATCGAGTGCGATATCCATTTGTGGGGCGGAATGTGTGATCCAGCCCACTGAGATGATGTCGACCCCGGTTGCGGCGATCGGCCGCACGTTGTCCAGGGTCACCCCACCCGAGGCCTCGATGACCAGCCGCCCGTCCGTCATCTCGACCGCGAGCCGAAGGGTTTCGAGGTCCATGTTGTCGAGGAGCACTCGATCGGCGTCGGTGGCCAGCACCACTTCGAGTTGCTTCAGGTTCTCCACCTCGACCTCGATCATGACATCAGGACCTACCCGATCTCGCGCAGCTTTCACCGCCGGCTCGATCCCACCGATCGCCGCGATGTGGTTGTCCTTGATCAGCACCGCGTCGAACAGCCCCAGACGATGATTGATCCCACCCCCGGTCAGCACCGAGTACTTGTCGAGAAAGCGCATGCCCGGCATCGTCTTACGGGTGTCCGAGATCCGGGCACCTGTGCCCTCCACGGCAGTCACGAAGAGCGCGGTCGCAGTGGCCACCCCCGACATCCGTCCCAGGAGGTTGAGGGCTGTGCGCTCGGCGCGGAGCAGAGACCTCGCCAGACCGGCCACGGTTCCAATGAGCTGACCTGGGGGAACCAGATCTCCGTCGCCCACGATCGGGGTCAAAGTCGAGGCCGGGTCTATGGACTCGAACACGTAGGCGGCGACCTCGAGGCCGGCCACCACACCCGCGGAGCGAGCCACGATCTCAGCCTTGGCCTGGGCCTCCTCAGGGATACAGGCGTCAGTGGTGATATCACCCAGCGTGCCGAGGTCTTCGGCGAGGGCCCGCCCCACGACGTCGGCGTAGGCCCAACGATCGATCATGTGACCGCCACCAGGTCTGCCCGGGTCGGATCGATGAGAGTCCTGTGTTCCTGCATCGGATCAGGCTCCGGATAGTCGGCGCGGTAGTGGCTGCCCCGAGACTCGCTTCGACGAAGCGCAGCCAACACCACCATCAGGGAGAGGTCGGCGGCCACCCTCCCGGCGATGGTGCGGCGCAGGACGTTGTCGAGCTCGAGTAGATGATTCCGCGCCTCCCAAAGCCCGGCTCCAGTTCGGACCAGCCCGACGCGGTCCCACATGATCTGACGAAGCTCTTCCAGGGCGGGCCCGGCAACCAGGGGAAGGTCGAATGCTTCCTTGGGCGCCCTTGGCTCTCCTCTGGGGTCGACCAGATTGCGCCCGACATCGGCCGAGACCCTCGCCCCGAAGACCAGGCCTTCGAGAAGGGAATTGGAGGCGAGCCGGTTGGCACCGTGCACGCCACTCGAACTGCACTCCCCCACGGCCCAGAGGCCTTCGACCGAAGTCCGCCCGGAGGTATCAGCGTCGATGCCCCCCATGTAATAGTGGGCCGCAGGTGACACCGGAAGCAGATCCTGCTCCGGGTCGAGACCCACAGAATGGGCATGGGCGTTCACCGTGGGGAACCGATCGGCGAAGTTGATCAACGAACGGGCGTCGAGGTAGGCGCCCATCCCCTTGTCGTACTGCCAGAAGATCGCCCTGGCGACGATGTCCCGGGGAGCCAGTTCGGCCATCGGGTGGTATTGGTCCATGAATCGACGGCCGTGAGCGTCGACGAGGATGGCTCCCTCGCCCCGCAGCGCCTCGGTGAGCAGTGGCATCGGGTCTTTGCCGGCGAGGAGCGCAGTGGGGTGGAACTGGACGAATTCGAGGTCGGCCAGCCGCGCACCGACCCGCCCCGCCATTGCGATGCCGTCGCCGGTGACACCGGGGGGGTTTGTGGTGCGTGAATAGAGGCGGCCGGCGCCACCCGTCGCCAGGACCACCGCCGGCGCGAGGATCACGTCGCGTTGCTTGCCGTCGGCGGTTACCACTCCTGCAACTCGGCCGTCAGTCATGACCAAGTCGACGACCCTTCCCTCGATGATCTGGATCCGATCGGTCGATTGCACCGCAGCCGTCAGCGCCCGCATGACTTCCGCCCCGGTGGCGTCACCGTCGGCGTGAACGACCCTCCTCCTCTGGTGACCGCCTTCCTGGCCCAGCGAGAGGCCGCCGTCGTCGTCACGATCGAACTCGGCGCCGAGCCTGATCAGGTTCTCGAGGGCGGCCGGCCCCCCGGTGGTCAAAACATCCACCACGTCTCGCACCGCCAGTCCGCCCGACACGTTGAACGTGTCGTCGGCATGCTGTTGGGGCGAGTCCTCTTCGGAGAGAGCGACCGCGATCCCTCCCTGGGCCCACCAGGTGGACCCCATCTCTGGAGCCGACATCACATAGGCCCGGGGAAGGCCGAGAGCAACGGTGAGCCCAGCTACCCCAGCGCCGACGATCAGTGGGGCGTCGAGGCGCGAGATCTCCGTCATCGGATAGTCCTAGTCCTGACGGCCGACCTCGAGCATCCGGGAGACCGCCCTCCGGGCTCGCTCGGCGATGGCGGGATCGATCTCGATCTGATGGGTGAGAGTGACCAGAGAATCCCTGATGTTGTGCAGGGTGATCCGCTTCATGTGGGGGCAAAGGTTGCAGGGGCGGATGTACTCGGTGCCCGGCGTCTGACTGGCGACATTGTCAGCCATCGAGCACTCAGTGATCATCATCACCCGCTCGGGCTGGTTGGTGGTGACCCATTGGATCATCCCATGGGTTGATCCCACGTAGTCCGCCTCGGCGAGGACGTCCGGTGGGCACTCGGGGTGGGCGATTACCTTGATCCCGTTCGCCCCTCTCCGGTAGTCGGCGATCTCCTGGCCGGTGAACCGCTCATGGACGATGCAAGACCCTTCCCAGAGGACGACCTCGACATCTGTCTGGCTGGCGACCCACATCCCCAGGTACTGGTCCGGCGTGAAAATCACCTTGTCGACCCCCAGCGACTCGACAACGGCGACCGCGTTGCTCGAGGTGCAGGTGATGTCCGACTCCGCCTTCACCTCGGCTGACGTGTTGACATAGGTGACCACCGGGACCCCCGGATGCTGTTCTCTCAAGGCTCGGACATCGGCACCGGTGATCCCGTCGGCCAATGAGCATCCCGCTCGAAGGTCGGGGATCAACACCATCTTCCCCGGGTTGAGGATCTTGGCGGTCTCCGCCATGAAGTGGACCCCGGCAAGAACGATGACGTCAGCCTCCGTATCGAGCGCGATCTGGGCCAGGGCCAGCGAGTCACCCTTGATGTCGGCAGCCAGGTGAAAGATGTCCGGCGTCATGTAGTTGTGGGCGGCGACGATCGCATTCCGCTCCTTCTTCCACCAGTTGATCTCATCAATCAGGGGCTGGAGCGCGACGACCTCCGCCTCGGGGAGAACATCAGTGGCGCGGGTGATGGCGATCGGTGTCATCTAAAGGGAAGTGTAAGACCCACCGCGAACCACGAACCGGGCGAGGCCCCGCCGGCACTCACATATGGGCGATGATGGCGTCGCCGAATTCGGACGTCTTGACCTCGGTTGCGTCGTCGGTGAGCCGGGCGAAGTCATAGGTGACGGTCCGGGCTGCGATTGCCCCCTCGAGGCCGGCGATGATCCGGTCGGCCGCCTCTCCCCAGCCCATGTAACGGAACATCATCTCCCCAGAGAGGATCAGGGACCCTGGGTTCACCTTGTCCAGGCCTGCATACTTCGGGGCCGTGCCGTGAGTCGCCTCGAATACGGCATGGCCGGTCACGAAGTTGATGTTGCCCCCGGGAGCGATCCCGATTCCTCCCACCTGGGCGGCCAACGCATCGGACAAGTAGTCGCCGTTGAGGTTGGTGGTCGCGATCACCTCGTAGCTGGCGGGACGGGTGAGGACCTGCTGCAACATGGCGTCGGCAATCACATCCTGGACCAGGAGCTTGTCGCCGGGTTTTCCCTCGCAGTCCTCCCAGGACACCGCCACGTCGGAGAACTCCTCGCGCACCAGGTCGTAGCCCCAGCTGCGAAAGGCGCCTTCGGTGAACTTCATGATGTTCCCCTTGTGGACCAGAGTCACCGACTTTCGCCCGTTGGCCAGGGCATGGTTGATCGCGGCGCGGATCAGACGCTTGGAGCGGGTGATGGATATCGGCTTGATGCCGATCCCCGAGTCCTCTGCCACATCCCATCCGTATTCGGTCTTGAGGAAACCGATCAGCTTCGACGCGTCTTCGCTGCCCTGCTCCAACTCGAGGCCTGCGTAGACGTCCTCGATGTTCTCCCGGAAGATGATCATGTCGACAAGGTTCGGTTCCTTCACCGGGGAAGGGACACCTTCGAACCAGCGGATCGGGCGCACGCAGGCGTAGAGATCGAGGATCTGGCGAAGGGCGACGTTGAGGGAGCGAAAGCCACCTCCGATCGGAGTGGTCAGGGGGCCTTTGATTCCCACCAGATATGTCGCGAATGCATCAACCGTTTCGTCGGGTAGCCAGGACCCCACCGCGTTGTGTGCCTTTTCCCCGGCGAGGACCTCCATCCAGTTCACCTTCCTGGAGTCTCCATATGCCTTCTTCACCGCGCTATCGAAGACACGAACCGAGGCAGCCCAGATGTCAGGCCCGGTCCCGTCACCCTCGATGAAAGGGAGGATCGGGTCGTCGGGCACGGCAAGACCGTCCGGGCCCATGGTGATGGGTGTGGCCATGACAGAAGACTCCTGGAGAACGCTTACGGAGTCACGGACACTAGCGGAGCCATCTGTATGGCCCGAGGGCCGTCACGCTCGGCGGGCTCGCGCTGCGGTGAGGGTGTTGACCAGCAGCATCGCCCTGGTCATGGGGCCGACTCCGCCAGGCACCGGGGTGATCGCCCCGGCCACCTCCCGGACCGATTCGAAGTCGACATCGCCGACCATGCCCTTGTCGGTCCGGTTGATCCCGACATCGATCACCGTCGCCCCCGTCTTCACGAAGTCCGCAGTCACCAACTCTGCAGCGCCCACCGCCGCAATCAGGATGTCGGCCTCGCGGGCCACCGCAGCCAGATCCTTGGTCCGGGAATGACCCATGGAAACTGTGGCATCCACTCCCCGACTGGCGAGCATCAAGGCCAAAGGCCGACCAACCAGGAACGACCGCCCGATGACAACCGCCCTAGCCCCGGTGATCGGTATCTCGTAGTGGCCGAGGATCCTCATGATCCCGCTCGGGGTGCATGGCCGGAGCCCCGGCCGGTTGAGCACCAACAAACCCAGGTTGTGAGGATGCAGCCCATCGACGTCTTTGGCTGGGGCGATTCGCTCCACGACCCGCTCCGAGTCGAGGTCTCCCGGCAACGGCAGCTGAACCAGGATGCCGTCGACCGAGTCGTCGGCGTTGAGCCTGTCGATGAGCCGTTCCAACTCCTCCTGTGAGACGTCGGAGCCGACCTCATGATGAAACGACTGGATGCCCACCTCGGCGGCGTCGCTTCGCTTGCCCCTCACATAGGTGTGCGAGGCGGGGTCGTCACCGACCAACACCGTTGCCAGCCCTGGCGAGTAGTCGAGCTCGGCAACGCCCTCAGCCACCTCCGCCTTGACCGCAGCCGCGACCGTCTTTCCGTCGAGGATCAATGCGCTCATCTCAGTGACGGAAGTGCCGGTTGCTGGCAAACACAAGGGCAATCCCGTGCTCGTTGGCGGCGTCGATGACTTCCTGGTCGTTGCGTGACCCGCCGGGCTCGATCACTGCCGTCACCCCGGCCTCGGCCAGGGCGTCGAGGCCATCCCGAAAAGGGAAGAAGGCATCGGAGGCCGCCGCACCACCCCGGGCCCGATCCCCAGCCTTGACCACCGCCCGCTCGGCCGCCCCCACCCGCGACTGGTCTCCTGCGCCGACCCCGACTGCGGCTCCATCCTTGATGATCACGATGGCGTTCGACTTGGTGTTCATCGCCACCGTCCAGGCGAAGGCCAGATCCAACTTCTCTTCTTCGGTCGGGCTTCGCTCGGAAACAATCTCCCATGCGTCGCTCGCCTCACCGTCGCGCGCCTGGACCAGGAAGCCCTGCTCGAGACGGCTCAGGTCGAGGTCGCTGTCGCCGGGTGGGGCCGCCACGAGAACGCGGACACCGCTCTTCTGACCGAGGACGGCGAGGGCCTCGTCGGTCACTCCGGAGCAAATCAGAACTTCGACGAACTTCTCGCTGATCGACCGGGCCGTCGTCTCGTCCACAACGCCGTTGATCGCGATCACACCGCCGAAAGCCGACAGCGGGTCGCAGGCCCAAGCCCGCTCGAATGTCTCCGCTGTGGCCACGCCTCGCGCTGCTCCACAGGGGTTGGTGTGCTTGACGATGGCAACCACTCCCGGCTCGGCGGAGGCCAGTCTCCAGGCAGCTTCGGCGTCCGCATAATTGTTGAAGGACATCTCCTTGCCCTGGTGCTGGACAGCATCCCTCCACCAGGGCCGGGCGCCGTCCTCGACGTAGAGGGCCGCCGGCTGATGTGGGTTCTCCCCGTAGCGCAACTCCGAGACACGGCGCAGGGGGATCACCAGGTCGTCCCCGATCCAGCCAACGATCGCCGCGTCATACGAAGCCGTTTGGAAAAAGGCAGTGGCAGCAAGGTGCTTTCGGAGGTTGTCGTCAAGCCCACCCTCCTCCACGGCCTGTGCCACCTCCTCATACTGTCCTGGGGAAGTCACGATTCCGACGTGTCGGAAGTTCTTGGCGGCGGCGCGGACCATCGCCGGCCCTCCGATGTCGATCTTCTCTATCACCTCGTCGTCGCCGGCACCCGACGCCACCGTCTCCCGGAACGGGTAGAGGTTCACCACCACGAGCTGGAATGGCTCGATATCGTTGGCTTCGAGGTCTGCCACGTCGGAGTCGACTTCGAGCCGAGCCAGGATCCCCCCGTGGATCCTGGGATGGAGGGTCTTGACCCTCCCCCCAAACATCTCCGGGGCCCCGGTCACCTCCTCCACCTCGGTCACCGCCACCCCTGCCTCGCCGAGGGTCTTCGCCGTTCCCCCCGAGGACACGATCGCGACTCCGGCTGCGCTGAGCCGCTGCGCAAAAGGCACGAGCCCCTCTTTGTCGTAGACGCTGATGAGGGCCCTCTTGACCGGGACGACCGTCATCGCCAGATCACCTCCCCGCCCACGACGGAGACCTCTCCGGCGACGAAGGCCCGCACCACCCGCGGGTAGAGGTCATGCTCTTGAACCTGGATCCGGGCGTGAAGCGCCGCCACGTCGTCATCGGGAAGGATCGGAACCGCCCGCTGGGCGATTATCGGTCCATGGTCCACTTCCTCGTCGACGAGGTGGATTGTGACGCCGGTCACCTTGACGCCGTGGGCCAGTGCTTGGGCCACGGCGTTGGCGCCCGGGAAGGCGGGAAGCAGGGAGGGGTGGATGTTGAGTATCTGATTGGGGAAACGGCTCACCGCCTCCGAGCTGAGGATCCGCATGAACCCGGCGAGGACCACCACCTTGGCCCCGGCGCCCTCGACTGTGTCGGCAACAGCCGTGGAGAAATCGAGGCGAGATCCGAAGTCCTCCCAGGGAAGGACCGTGGTCGGGATCCCAGCTTGCTGAGCGCGATCCAGCGCTTTGATCCCGGGCCTGTCGGCAACCACCATCCGGATTGCAGCCCCAAGGTCAGGAGTATCGATCAGGGCCTGCAGGTTCGAACCCGAACCCGAAACAAGAACTCCGATGTCGATGATGGCCCTCCACTGACTGCCAGGCATGGCCGGCGCACGTGAAGGGGACTGTAGAACGTACGATTGACAGCGATGTCCTCTATCGAACAGGTACCCGCCCCCGAATGGCAGACATGGCTCGAGGCCAACCAGGGTCTGCTCCTCGATGTTCGTGAGCCTCATGAATGGTCCCTGGGAACCCTGCCGGGTGCGGTGCAGATCAGCGTGGGCGACATCCCCGACCGTCTCGAAGAGTTGGTGGACAAGACGGCAGTCCTCGTCGTGTGCCGTTCAGGGGCCCGCAGCGAACAGGTCGCCGTCTTTCTCTCGATGAACGGGCTCAGCAATGTCGCCAACCTCGCCGGAGGGATGAAGGCATTGGGGATGCAGGACTGACCGGGTGAAGATCATCCATGTTCGCACCGAGAGCCTCGGAGACTCCACCTATCTGCTGACCCATCAGAACACGGGGATAGTGGTCGATGCACAGCGTGACATCGATCGCTTCGAGCACCTGATCTCCGAGTCTGGAGTCGAGCCCCGACTCGTCCTCGAGACCCATATTCACAATGACTACATCTCGGGCGGCCCCGAGCTGGCCCGCAAGACCGGCGCCGAGCTCGTTCTGCCGGCAGCAGCGGCGCCCGCCTACCGGCACCGTCCCGCGTTTCACATGGAGGACATCGAGCTCGGGGACCTGGCCGTCAGGCCCATCCACACTCCGGGGCACACCCCCGAGCACACCTCGTATCTCATCCTGGTCGAGGGCCAGCCGGTGGCCGTCTTCTCCGGCGGAAGCCTCCTCGTCGGCTCCGCTGGCCGACCCGATCTCTTGGGACCGGAGCGTGCCGACACACTGGCTCGCCTCCAATTCACGTCGGTCAACCGGCTCGCCGCACTGCCCGACGATGTCGGGCTCTATCCCACCCATGGCCAGGGCAGCTTCTGCTCCATTTCAATCGCCTCCGGCCCTACCTCGACCATCGGCGCCGAGAGAAAGACCAATCCTGCCCTGGCATTTCCCGACGTGGACTCCTTCGTGGAGGGCCAGCTCGCCGGACTGGGACCGTGGCCCGCCTACTACTCCCAGATGGGGCCCACCAACGTGTTTGGCGCACCCCCTCTATCCCTCCGAGAGGTGCCGATCCTCAGCAGGGAGGACTTCGAGGGGATCATCCCGTCGTCGATCGTGGTCGATGCCCGCCCCCGGGAGCATTTCGCCGAGGGCCATCTCCCGGGCTCCCTGGCCATCGAGTTGGGCGACAGCTTCGGTACATGGGTCGGCTGGGTGCTTCCCTATCAAGCGCCTTTGATCCTGGTGCTCGAACCGGAACAGGATCTCGAGGAGGCGATGCGGCAGTTGGGCCGGATCGGCTTCGAGGAGGTCCGCGGGGTGATCCGCGACCTGGACCGTTGGAATGTGGACCTCGAATCACACCGCGTTGTCGGGCTCGAGGAGTTCACGTCGGCCGTTGCGGATGGTGCACAGGTACTCGACGTCCGAAGCCCAACCGATTGGGCGGACGGCACGATTCCGGGCTCGACCCTCGCCTACGTTCCGGATGTGGCACGAGCGACCCCTGTCGGGTTGGATCAGGGACGAGAAGTGTGGGTCACTTGCGAAAGCGGTTATCGAGCCAACCTGGCCGCGTCGATCCTGGAAGTTCGCGGCTTCCGGCCGGTTGTCCTCGTCGGGCCCGGGGTTCCCGAAGTGCTGGAGTCGATCACGGGCTGAG
>CAZSMJ010000051.1:0-14104 GCA_964608055.1 uncultured Acidimicrobiaceae bacterium
CGTCACCGAGGCGGTAGAGCCGCATGCGCACATGCTGGCAGGAGAGACGGGCTTAGCGTGATCCACAGCGGCCGTGCGACGTTCAGAGGAACTCGGCGAGTTCTTGCAACAGACGGTGCTTCGGGGCGGCTCCGACGATTCGCTTCTTCTCGAGCCCGTCCTTGAACAGGATCAGGGTGGGGATGCTCATCACGTCGTTGTCGGCCGCAGGCATCGGATGCTGATCGATGTTGAGCTTTCCGATCGTGATCTTGTCGCTCTCGGTCGCTATCTCCTCGAGGACAGGGGCGATGATCCGACACGGCCCGCACCACTCCGCCCAGAAGTCGACGAGGATCGGCTTCTCGGCGCTGATCGCATCCTTGAAGCTGCCGTCGTTGAGAGTGACGATGTCGGACATATCCCTGGTTTTGCTCCTTGTGTGCTCTCTGGGTGAACGGTGCCCACCGCCCGTTCATTCCTGGTCTGCCAGCCACCGTTCGGCATCGATT
Organism: uncultured Acidimicrobiaceae bacterium; assembly: GCA_964608055.1. Lineage (GTDB taxonomy): Bacteria > Actinomycetota > Acidimicrobiia > Spongiisociales > ZC4RG35 > JALYNX01. Next base: position 492 of record CAZSMJ010000051.1, read on the forward strand.
GCTGCCATGCACCCGGTTCCTGCCGCGGTGACAGCCTGACGATAGATGTGGTCAGCGACGTCTCCGGCGGCAAACACCCCGTCCAGTTTGGTGCGGGTGCTCCCATCGCCGGCCGTCAGCAGGTAACCGTTGGGATCGAGGTCGAGCTGGCCGGCGAAGATCTCGGTGTTGGGTTTGTGACCGATGGCCACGAAGACACCGTCGGCTGCCATCTCCCGCTGCTCCCCGGTGACCGTGTCCTCCAGCGTCACCCCGGTGACCGTTTTTTCACCGTGGATTTCGGTCACGATCGTGTTCCACAGCACGTCGATCTTGGGGTGCTCCATGACCCGGGCGGCCATGATCTTGGAGGCACGGAACTCGTCGCGGCGGTGCACAATGGTCACCTTCGAGGCGAACTTGGTGAGAAAGAGGGCTTCTTCCATGGCGGTGTCACCACCACCCACGACGATGAGCTCCTGGTCGCGGAAGAAGAAGCCATCGCACGTGGCGCAAGCCGAGACACCGCGACCGGTCAGTTCATTCTCACCCGGGACTCCAAGCCATTTGGCCGAGGCGCCGGTGGCGATGATGACCGCGTCCGCGGTGAACTCGTCGGCCCCGACCTTCAGTCGAAATGGGCGTGACATCAGGTCGGCCTCGGTGACGTCGATCTGGCGGAGTCGGGCCCCGAATCTCTCCGCTTGCTTGCGGAATTGGTCCATGAGCTCCGGTCCCATGATCCCGTCCGGGAAACCGGGGTAGTTCTCGACGTCAGTGGTGATCATGAGCTGGCCGCCTGCTGCCGAGCCTTCGAGGACGAGAGGCCCGAGGTCGGCTCGGGCTGCATAGAGGGCAGCGGTCAGCCCGGCCGGACCGGATCCGATTACGACGAGTTTCTCGTGACTCATGGACTCTTTCAGGTTTTCTTCATCCAGAGATAGGTGCCCACCCCGACGAGCAGGGCCCCTATCAACGCGAAAGCCCCCGCTGTCGTCAGTGGGATCTCGAGGGCCCCAAAGATTGCGAACAACAGGAACAGCATCGAGGTAAACCCCAGGGTGACGGCGAGGATTCCCAGGCCAGTGAGACGGATGCCACGTGCGACCCGGTCCACAGTGACCGACCGGATCTTGGTGGCAACCTGCTCCAACAGCTCGGCGAACTTGGCTGGGTAGTCCTCCATCAGGAGACGAGGTTAGTTAGAGGTTGTCGAGAATCACTCCTCGACGTGCACGACCTCGCAGCTGACGGCGTCGACGAAGGTGACCGGCGTCTCGGCGTCGGGATCGGCACCGCTCGGGATGACGACGAGATAGCTCCGATCCGCCTCCACGGCCCCAACCACTTCATGATCCTCGAGACCCGCCGACCTCAGACAGTCAGCCTCGTCCTCGTCGGTCAGCGTGGCCCTCTCGGTGGGGGGAAGCTGTTCTCGTCTGGTTTCGGCCGCCAGGGTCTTGAAGTCGGGCGTGGCTGCGCCACCGGCATCAGCGGCGGCCATAGTGGTCGCCGCTGACTCTCCCTGTGCACTGTCCATTGGCTGATCGGCCGCGCCGTCGAGCCCGGAACTCACCTCGAGAAAGGTCTCCGCCGCCTGGTCGCCTCCACCTTCCAGTTGGTTGACCACCGCAACCAACCCGACAACGACGAAGAGACCGGCGGCGGCGTAGGAGAATCGATACCACCAAGGGTGGGTGGTTGTCTTGGCCGGCTGGCTGCGGAGCTCGCCCCAGAGGTCGCGGTGGAGTGCTGCCCTCTCGAGCTCGGTCATCGTCGCCGGCTCGACCATGGACAGAGCGGCGATGATCGAGATCTGGGTCTGGTACTCCGAATTGCATTCCGAACAGGTCTCAACCCGGGCGCGCGCCTCTGCCGGGTCGTCGAGCGAGCCGTCGGCCAGGGAGGCGATCAGGTCTGGATCGTGGTCATGCATCCGTGTCTCTTTGATGGTCTCATGGAGCTGTTTGGTTCCCCAGGCGCTCGGCGAGCAGCCGGCGCCCCCGGAACACCCGCGATTTCACTGTCCCGACAGGGACGCCGAGTGCCTCCGCAACCTCGGGTAGCGACATCCCTTCGAGATCCGACAACACCACGGCTGCTCGGAACTCAGGAGGCAGTGCGGCCAGGGATCGTTCGATTTCGGGGCGCAGGGCGGCAGCCTCGAGTGCATCCTCGGCCGAGGCGTCTGGTGGCTCGAGATGGTCGGGGAGGGGCTCGGTGGGCCGTCGCCCCGACTTGCGGATCTGGTCGTAACAGGTGTTGACCGCGATCCGATAGATCCACGTACCCAGGGCCGAGTCCCCTTTGAACTGGGCGGCCTTTCTGAAGACGGTGAGAAAGGTGTCCTGGGTGGCGTCGAGGGCATTGTGCCGGTCGCCCAGGATCCGGAGGCAAACCGAGAAAACCCGATCCTCCTGGACTCGCATGATGGAGTCGAAAGCGTCCCGGTCGCCTGAGATGACACGCGCCAACAGGTCGATATCGGTCCCTGGCGTCGTCACCCGAGAAAGCGTACTTCCGCGATAGACGAGGAATAGGTGCCGTCAGACTGCTGAGGCAAGTCCACCAGCCAGATCAGCCAGGAGCCGATCTCCCGTCCCGGTAGGTCAATTGACGTGGTGCCCGGCGGCGCCTGGGCCCCCGCGATCCGCTCCCAGTCGCTGAGGGCGGCCTCGGGGTCGCCGGACCAATAGATCTCGAAAACGGTGCCGGGGGTGAGTTCGAGAAGCTCGACACGGCGCGGCTCACCTTCGATCTCGAATCGAACGCCGACCCCGGGTTTGAGCAGGGGCAGTGGGTCCTGATATCGCTCGGTTCGCCATGAGGTCGAGCTGTCACCGTCGAAGAGACTGGGGATCAGAGCGTCGCTTTCGCCGCCCTCGCCAAACGGATCGAAGGAGGTGACCCCGAGTACCGTCACCGGGGCCGCCGGTGGGATCGTGGTCGTCGGCACGACCGGTGTGACCAGAGTCTCGGGAAGGGTCGAGGTCGGCGAGGCGGGGACCACCGGGGAGCCGCCGGTGAACAGCAAGCCGACGGCAACCAAACCGACCGCCAGTAGGACCAGGATCCCCGCGGCGAGCAGGAGCCGGCGCGAAGTGGACCGTGGCTCAGGGCGGGGCATACGCGGCGTAGGGGAAGAGAGGAGCGCCTTGGCCAGATCAGCCGAGCTCAGCCTCCCCGACTGGCCCGACCTGAGCACGGCATCCAGGGAACGAGGGATGCCGTCGATTCTCTCCGACGGGGGCGGGCCGCCGGGTGGCGAGCCGGTCAAGGCGGTCTCCAATGCTGCAGAAAGAGACCGCACGTCGCCGTTGGCGTCGGTCTTCGGAGGGCGACCGAAGGCACCCAACTTCGCCGGGTGGGCCACCGAGTAGTAGATGGCCGAAAGGTTGAGGCTTCCGTGGACCCCTCCCACCTGATGAAGGGCGGCAAGGGCCCCTGCCAAACCGGCGGCATTGGGCAGGAACTCCTCGAACTCGAAGGTCTGGGCGGCGTCGACTCGGTCTTGCGCGGTCGCCCCCCCGGTCCACTCCGATACCGAGTAGGCGCCGCCTGCCACCACCTCGACCGCGAAGACCCGAGCCAGGTGGGGGTGGGTGGTTTTGGCGGCGTCGCTCACGCTGGCCACGAACTGGCTGCGTCTGTCCGCACTGCTCTCCGGGCCCAGCGACCGGACTAGAACCGGGCGTTCCAACGATGTGTCGGTGGCCAGCCACTCCTCGAGATCGCCGTCCCGTCCGAGGCGCATCTCGAGGCGATAGCGGTCTGGTACTGCGGCCGGCATCTACTCAGTCCAGCATCCGTTGGCCGTCAATGGCCGAACCTGAGGACGTGCAAGGAGGTCCCGGTGTGGGCAAAACCTTCGCGTTCGTAGACATCGGCGGCCCTCACATTGTCGGGTCGCACATTGAGGACCATCGTCCGCGCCCCTTTTGCCCGGGCCCAGAGCATCGATGCCCTGATGAGGGCGGTCCCCAGCCCTTTGCCGGATCGCGCCGGCAGCACCGCCACGCGCTGGAGAAAGGACACGGTGAGCTGGGTGCCCACGATGGCGTAGCCGACGACGCCCTCTTCCTCTTCTTCGATTTGGAGCAGGGCAGAGCGGGGAGTGGCCTTAGTCGCCTCGGCGAGACCGGCCACGCTCATCCTCCAGAAGTCGGTGAACGCGGCACGATCGACCTTGGCAAGCGCCAGCCAGTCGGGGGTGACGATCGGCTGCACCGGGTGAGCCGGTTCGGTTATGTTCCCGCCTAAGTGACGCTCCATCACGGACAGCGAGATGTGCTCCTCATACCCAGCCCGCGTCCAGATCCGGGTCGCGATCGGGTAGAGAGCAGGTGAAAAGATGTCGCCAATGGCCAGGGATTCGAGTTGGCGTGAGGCATCGCCGAGAAAGTCGTGCGATCCCCTGATCAACCGCATCGCAACGTCCGGACCGTCGTCGTTCCAGGGCCTGGCAGCGGCTCGCGCCCATCCCCGACGGACAGTGAGCGGTCCCGGCCAGGCACCATCCACGTGGAGGCGGTTCGGCACATGCGAAAGGGTACGGGGATGAAGGTCGTAGTCGCATCTCATCCTTCGGCGCTGGAGCACAACACCACCCCGTTCCATCCCGAGCGCCCGGCACGGGTGGGAGCGGTGGCACAAGGAGTCGCCGACAGCGGCCTCGAAAAGTTGGAGATCGAATCGCCCGAGATTCGCCGCAGCGAGTTGGCGCTGGTGCACGACCCCTCCTATATCGAGATGATCGAGAACTTCTGTCGCATGGGCGGCGGCCTGCTCGACCGCGACACCTTCGCCTCGGAGGACAGTTGGGTCGCAGCTTTGACCGCTGCCGGGGGGGTATCTGCAGCAATCGACGAGTTGGAGGACCGCACCGACGCCACCGCCTTCGTCATCGCCCGTCCTCCGGGGCACCACGCACTCCGAGGCAGGGCCATGGGCTTCTGTCTCTTCAACAACGTGGCGGTGGGGGCGGCCCTCCTACGGTCCCAGGGCAATCGGGTGGCAATCCTCGATTGGGATGTCCATCACGGGAATGGCACCCAGGCGATCGTGATGGAGGATCCGGGCATCCTCTATGTCTCGATTCACCAAGATGCCTTCTATCCCTATCAAGGCGACGTGTCGGACATCGAGCGGGAGGCAAAAGGGACGACGGTCAACATCCCGCTGCCGGCTGGGACTGCCGGCGATCTCTACCGCAGGGCCTGGGGCGAGATTGTCATCCCGGTGGTGACGGCGTTTGAGCCCGACTGGGTGCTGGTGAGCGCCGGCTTCGACGCCCATGTCGCCGACCAGATGGCCGAGTTGCGCCTGGTGGCCGCGGACTACGGATGGATGGCCTCTCAATTGGCCTCCGTTCACCCCGCTCACCGCGTGGTTTTCAGCCTCGAGGGTGGCTACGACCTGGAGGCGTTGCGTGATTCGACGGCGGAAACCTTGCGGGGTGTGTCCGGTCAGGACCAATTCGACGAGGGGCTGGCTTCCCCCCTGGAAGCTCCGGAGATCTTGGACCCGATATTCGAAGGCATCTCGAGGCACTGGCCGATCTGACCAAATTCCTTCAATTCCCGGTGGCACAGACCGATAAAACCATCTGGGCCAAAACTCGGGAAGGGACATGGAAAACAACATCGATGAACTCTTGCGTCAGGCGGCGTCTCAGGAGGCCACTGACATCCATCTGAAGGTCGGATCGGCTCCCGTTGCCCGCATCAACGGTGAGATCCGCAGACTCGACGGTTTCCAGACACTCACACCTGAAGACACCCAGGGGTTTGCCGACACCCTGTTCACACCACGCGCCGCTTCGGATTTCAAGACCTATGGTTTCGCTGACTTCGCCTACGGGCGTCAGGATGTGGGCAGGTTCCGGGTGTCCGCCTTTCGTCAGCGCGGCTCTGTATCCCTCGTGCTTCGCAAGGTGGTCCGGGAATCGAAGACATTCGCCGAGCTAGGCCTGCCCACCATGATCGAGAAGTTCGCGGCTGAGAGATCAGGGCTGTTGCTCGTCACCGGGCCATCGGGGTCAGGCAAGACCTCGACTATGTCCTCGATCATCAACTGGATCAACTCGAACCGGGGAGTCTCGATTCTCACCATCGAGGACCCGATCGAGGTCCTTCACAGCGACAAGCGCAGCGTCGTGGTGCAGAGAGAGGTCGGCGTGGACACGGCCGACTTCGCCCAGGCGATTCGCAGTGCGATGCGTCATGACACCGACGTGATCGTCGTCTCCGAGATCGAGGATCTGGAGACGGCACGAGCCGCCATCGCCGCCTCGGAGACCGGGCACCTCGTGATCTCCTCGATGCGCACCACCGATCCCGCCGACACCATCTACCGGATCATCTCATTGTTCCCCGAGAACGAGCAGGGAATCGTCCGCTCCCAGTTGGCGTCGCAACTGTTGGGCATCATCAGTCAGCGTCTGCTCGAGGGTCAAGAAGGCAGTCAGGTCCTGTCTTACGAGGTGGTCAACAACAACGAGCGGGTCCAGGAGTGGATCCTCGCCGCCAAGGACGCCAACTTCCTGATTGACATCATGAAGGAGAGCGAGTTCTTCGGGATGCAGACCTTCGACCAGTCGATGCTCAAACTGGTTGTGAATCGGGTCATCGAGTTGCCGACCGCCCTGCCGCATTCCCGCAACGTGCATGAATTGCGGGCCAAGGCGATGGCCGCCGGCATCGCCATCTAGGCGATACGTCGACTCTGAACGCCAAACGGCATACGGGGACCCGAAGGGTCCCTTTAACCTCACCGGGTGATTCCGAAGCGTCTCGAGTTCCTGGTTTCTCCCGAGTTGCCGCCGGCCCAACTGGCCCCGCGCTTCTCGGATGCAGGTCATCAGCTGTACTTGGTTGGTGGGTCGGTGCGCGACGCCTTTCTGGAGCGCCCGGTTGAAGACTACGACTTCGCAACTGACGCCCGTCCCGAACGAATCGCCGAGATCCTGGAGGGCTGGGCCGACGCGGTTTACACGGTGGGCGCCACTTTCGGCACCATCGCCGCTCGACGGGACGGAAGAACCATCGAGGTCACTACTTTCCGTGACGAGATATACCGCGACGACTCCCGCAAACCGCGGGTCACCTTCTCGGACCGAATCGAAGACGACCTCGCCCGACGCGACTTCACCGTCAATGCCATCGCCTTGCCCCTCATGGCCATGGAGCCGGTGGACCCGTTCGGCGGCCTGGCTGATCTGGCAGCCAGAAGGCTGCGAACACCTCTCGACCCGGCGGTGTCGTTCTCGGATGATCCCTTGCGGATGCTCCGGCTGTTTCGTTTTCAGGCGGCGCTGGGGTTCGATCCTGACCCTGAGGCACTCGAGGCCGTGGGGTCGATGGGAGATCGCCTCGAGATCGTGTCGGCGGAGAGGATCCGGGACGAGCTCTCCAAGCTGCTCACCGCACCCACACCGGGCTCCGTCCTCCATGCAGTGGTTGCTTCCGGGCTCGCAGCTCATTTCCTCCCCGAGCTTCCCTCGCTGGCCATGGAACAGGACCCACAACACCGTCACAAGGACGTGCTGGCTCACACCTTCGCCGTCGTCGACAAGGCATCCCCTGATCTGACCCTGAGATTGGCGGCCCTTTTTCACGACATCGGCAAACCGGACACCCGTCAGTTCGGCCCCGATGGGGTGTCGTTTCACCATCACGAGGTGGTTGGGGCCCGAATGACCAGACGCCGTCTCCAAGCACTGCGTTATCCCAAGGAGATCGTCGAAGACGTCTCGAAACTGGTCTTTCTCCACCTCAGGCCGCACACACTCAAGATGGGTTGGACCGATTCGGCGGTCCGTCGCTATGTCCGGGACGCCGGACACCTCCTCGCGCCCCTGAACGAGCTGGTCCGGTGCGACGTCACCACGGCCAATGCGAGGCGAGAACGGGAGATCACCTCAGGCATCGAGGAGTTGGAGCACCGCATCGCTGAGCTCTCGGAACGGGAGGAGTTGGCAGCCCTGCGGGCCCCGATCGACGGGCACCAGGTGATGGGGTACCTCGGGATTCCGCCGGGCCCCATGGTTGGTGAGATCATGGAGATACTGCTCGAGCGTCGCATCGAAGACGGGCCCTACTCGCCCGACGATGCCTTTCGGTTGGTTCGGGATTGGGCGGTGGACAAGGGCATTTCGGACCCGGGGCAACCTCCGGTGTCAGAGGAGGAGGAATGAGGGTCGTACTGGCATATTCGGGGGGTCTCGACACCTCGGTGATCCTGTCGTGGCTCCGTGAGAAGCACGGGGCCGAGGTTGTCGCCTACACCGCCGACGTCGGCCAGGGCGCCGAAGTCGGCGAAGCGAGGGTCAAGGCGCTCGACACCGGAGCCTTGGATGCGGTGGTCGAGGATCTTCGGGAACGATTCGTGACCGGTGCGGTTTTCCCGGCCCTGCGCGCGGCGGCCGTCTATGAAGGCCACTATCTGATGGGCACCTCTCTGGCGCGGCCGATCATCAGCGAGGGCCTGGTTCGCTGTGCCCGCGAGTTCGGCGCCGACACCATCTCCCACGGGGCCACCGGCAAGGGCAACGACCAGGTTCGCTTCGAACTCTCCATCGCCGCCCTCGCCCCGGATTTGAAGGTGATCGCCCCCTGGCGGGAGTGGGACATGAAGGGCCGGTCCGACCTGATGGATTACGCCCGCGAACGGGGGATTGCGGTCCCGGTCACCAAGGAGGCTCCCTACTCCACGGATGCCAACCTGCTCCACGTGTCCTATGAGGGCGGTGTCCTCGAAGACCCGTGGACGGCGCCGCCCGAGAAGATGTTTCGCATGACAATCGATCCGGGCGATGCCCCCGACGAGGGCGAGGAAGTCATCGTCGGCTTCTCCGGTGGAAACCCGGTATCGATCAATGGGAGCCCGCTCGATCCGGTCGAGTTGTTGGAGAGCGCCAACGAGATCGCCGGGCGTCACGGTTTGGGCAGAATCGACATCGTGGAGAACCGGTTCGTCGGCATGAAGAGTCGAGGGGTATACGAGACCCCGGGGGGAACCTTGCTCCACCTGGCCCACCGGGCAGTCGAGTCGATCACGCTCGACCGTGAGGTGATGCATCTTCGAGACCAACTGGTGCCCCGATACGCCGACATGGTGTACAACGGGTTCTGGTTCAGCCCCGAGAGGGTCTCGTTGCAGAGTTTCATGGACGAGATCCAGACACCGGTGACCGGCGAGGCGAGGGTGGTGCTGTTCAAGGGCTCGGCCACCGTGAGCGGAAGAAGGGCTCCCCACAGCCTCTACGACCCGGGATCGGCCACTTTCGAGGCCGACGATGTGTACCGGCAGGCCGACGCCGAGGGTTTCATCAATCTCAACGCCCTCCGGATCCGGGGCTTCGGCGACGGGAGCACCGGATGACACTGTGGCATGGGCGCTTCGAGAGCGCACCAGGGACCGTGTTGTGGGACTACACCGCCGACACCAGCGACCGGCGTCTCCTCCTCGACGACATTGCCGGTTCGATCGCCCACGTCACCATGCTGGGCACTACTGCGGTCATCGCCGCGGAGGACTCCGATGCGATCGTCGCCGGGCTCGAAACGCTCAGGGCCGAGGCGGAAAAGGGAGAGTTCGAGTTCACCGAAGGCGACGAGGACGTGCACAGCGCGGTGGAGCGCCGGCTCGGCGAGATCATCGGAGCGGTCGCCGGGAAGCTGCACACCGGTCGCTCCCGCAACGATCAGGTCGCCCTCGACCTCAGGCTCTATCTGCGGAGGGCCGCGGCGCAACGGGTCGGCCAGTTGCACCAGTTCGCCCTTCACATCTGCTCGCTCGCCGAGGTCAATGCCGCGGTCCCGGTCCCGTCCTACACCCATCTCCAGCAGGCTCAGGCCAGCACCCTGGGTCACCATCTGCTCGCCTATGCCTGGATGGCGTTGCGAAGCGCTGAGCGTTTCGATCAGGCCACCGCCCGGATCGACGTGTCACCGCTGGGGGCTGGCGCCTCCTCGGGCACGTCGCTCGCCATCGATCCCGAAGAGAGCGCCCGCCTGCTTGACATGGGCGCCGTATTCGGGAACTCGCTCGACGCGGTGGGATCCCGAGACCACGTGGCGGAGTACGTCTTCTGTTGTGCGCAGGCGATGGTCGACCTCTCCCGGCTCGCCGAGGAGGTGGTGTTGTGGACCTCGACCGAGTTCAGCTGGGCTCGGCTCGCCGACTCGGTGAGCACTGGTTCGTCTGCCCTTCCCCACAAGCGGAATCCCGACATCGCCGAGTTGGTCCGAGGACGAACTGCTCGGGTCGCCGGCGACCTGGCTGCGGTGATCACATTGCAAAAGGGCCTCCCCCTGTCATACAACCGTGATCTCCAAGAGGACAAGAGACTTGTCTTCGACGCCGACGATGTCCTTGGCTCCTCGCTCCTTGCGATGACCGAGATGCTCGCTCACATCGTCTTCGATCCGCCTCTGCCCGAGGGAGCCACCGCCAGCCTCGACCTCGCCGAGACCCTGGTCAGGCGTGGCGTGCCGTTCCGTGAAGCACATCAGACGGTGGGCCGGCTCATCGTGGCCCTCGAAGCCGGTGGCCGTAGCCTCGCCGAGGCCAACTATGACGACCTGATGTCGGTCGATGACCGCTTTGAGGAGGCAGACCTGACTGTGGTCGACGTCGAACGCTCGGTGACGGGAGATCGCTCGCCCGGGTCGGGAACCGCCAGTTCGGTGCATCGCCAGGTTGCAGCAATCCGTGCCCGGGTCGGCGCGGAACCGAACTAGGCCCGCCGTGATCCTCGTCATCATCCCGGCGGTGGCGATTGCCGCGGCGAGCCTCGCCTCCTTCGCCGGGCGCTGGATTTGGTGGCTCGACGTCCTTGCCAACCTTCGAGCTCAGTACGTCGTGGTGCTCGCAATCCTCGGCGTGATCGTGGTGTTGTCGCGGTGGCGACGCACCGGTGTGGCGATTCTCGCTGTTGCCGTGGTCAATCTGATCTTCGTTGCACCGCTCTATTTGGGATCACCCGGGGACTCAGACGGGACAGCTCCCCACCTCGTGGTGCTCAGCTTCAACCTCCTCTCCAGTAACGAGAGCTACAACGAGGTCATCGATTACATCGAGACAGTCGATGCGGATCTGGTGTTCCTGCATGAGGCGAGCCGTCCCTGGGAGGTTGCTTTGGAGGCGGCCGAGCTCGACTACGAGGTCATCAGGGCCCGATCCGAGAATCTGATTTTCGGGACTGTTGTCCTGGCTCGTGACGAGGTGGAGGCTGTGTCCCACGGTTTCGCCGAGGCGCAACCCCGCGCGGTGGCTCTCGACTATCGGCCCGATGGCTGGCCGGTCCCCGTGATGGTGCTGTCGACCCACACCCTGGCGCCAACCACCGAGGAGCGCGCCTCGCTACGGGACGCCCAACTCGGCTTCGCCGCGGACTGGGCCGTGGAGCAGGAGGGGGCCTACTTCGTGGTGGGAGACTTCAACGCCACGCCTTGGTCGTGGCCCTTTCGCAATCTGGCCGCCGAGGGCGAACTCCGAAACTCCCAGATCGGCTTCGGGTTGCAAGCATCCTTCTCCGCAACCTCCTTCGCCTTCCTCCGCGTGCCCATCGACCATCTGCTTCACAGTGACGCCCTCCTCGTCCGGGAGAGAAATCTGGGGCCAAATCTCGGCTCGGATCACTTCCCGCTCGTGGTGGACCTGGAGTACGTGGCGTCCTAGGTTCCCTAATTGGGACGTACAGGGGTCATATACGGCCCTCTGCCTCCCAATTACGGGGGAGAAACCCAGCCAGGGTGTCCACCACCACATCCGAACCGGCCAGCACATCCCAATAGGTGAAGCGCAACATGGCGTAACCGAGGGCGACCAATCGATTCTGGCGGGCGCGGTCTCGCTGAAATCTGGCTCGGTCGCTGTGAAACGCTGCTCCGTCGAGCTCGATGAGCAGAGAGAAATCAGGATACGCGAAGTCGACCCTGGCAACGAAAGCTCCGACGTCGTCGGTGACGACAAACTGGCTTTCCGGTTGCGGCAGGTTGGACCGCTGGAGGATCCTGAGGAAGCGATCCTCTAGGTCGGAGTCGGTTATCTGGTCCCAGGCCAGGCGTTCTGTGAGGATCCGTCTCGCTGGTCCGACACCGTTGCGACCTCTTCTTGCCACCTGGTTAAGGACCCGAGCCACCTCCTCCAGCGTCACCAGCTCGCGGCGCCGAGCTTCATCGAGGCAGGAGCCGGTCGCTCCTATCCCATGCGGGACGCCGATGTCGACGATCGTGCGCGCCAGGGTCGTGGTTGGTATGCCTGCCACGGAGGTGATGTGGGCGCGCGCCAGGTCGGACGACTGGTGCAACACGAAGTCCTGCGGGCGACGTCCTGTTCGAAGGCCGACCACTTCGATGCGCTCCGGTCGGTCGACGATGCCATGGAGATGAGCCGCTGTTCGATGCGAGGCAGCGGCCCTGGAACCCAAGGAAAGCACTGCGGCCGAGACTTCCATGTGCCAGGTTCTGGGCACTCCGCTGAATGCGTAAATCTCGGGACCAAGACGAAGCAGGAGGCCGGCCCGCGTCCGTCGCTTCAGGGTCGTGTCACTTAGTCCGAGCGAAAGCCAGTCGCTTCTGCGAAACACGCCGTGCTGTGCTGCCGCCCGCTGCGCCAGGGCGGCCTCCGCGTTCAACTCCATTCCTTCGTGTCCTACCGGAGGCTTGGGAGATGGACAACCCTCGCGCGGAGCTCACGCGTAATTGGGACGTACAGGGGTCATATACGGACCTGTGGCTCCCAATTACGAAGGGCTACCGTTCCGCTCATGTCTGACCGTTTCGCTGCACGTCGACGTCGGTTGGCCGAGATCATCGGAATCGACGGCATCGCCGTGGTCCCGGCTGCCGTCGAGGTGATCCGCAGCTACGACACAACCTTCGACTTCCACCAGGACCCTGATTTCTTGTATCTCACCGGCTTCCCCGAGCCCGAGACAGTGGCGGTGATCACCCCCGGTCATCCTGAAGGCGACTACACGCTTTTCGTCAGGCCCCGCGACCCCGAGATGGAATCCTGGAACGGTTACCGGGCGGGGGTGGAAGGGGCCAAGTCCACATTCGGCGCCGACGCCGCCTATGAGTTGGCCGAGCTCGACGAGGTGTTGGCCCGCCTCATGATCGGTCGGGGAACCCTCTGGTATGAGACCGGCAACGAGCATCACGACTCCCGAATCAACGCCCTCATCGAGAAGGCGCGCAACCACCGGGTCCGCTACGGGGGCACCGTTCCCGCCGAGGTGCGCGACCTCTCGGTGACGTTGGGGGAGATGAGGCTGTTCAAGACCGATGACGAACTGGTGAGTCTGGCTCGGGCCTGCGACCTCTCTGCCCGGGGTCACATGGAGGCGATGCGCTTCGCCAGGCCGGATGTCTACGAGTACCAGGTCCAGGCTGCCTTGGAGTACCACTGGCGGGTCGGTGGGTCGCGGCACAACGGTTACCCCTCGATTGTCGCCTCAGGGCCCAATGCCTGTGTCCTCCACTACGTCGAGAACGACCGGCTTATCGAGGATGGGGACCTCATCCTGATCGATGGCGCCGCCGAATACGACGGCTATTCGTCCGACATCACTCGTACCTTTCCCGCCAACGGCCGATTCAGCGGACCGCAACGAGCCCTCTACGAGG